>NZ_BSPV01000020.1:0-84915 GCF_030161215.1 Vibrio algivorus | reverse complement strand
GAAAGATTCGTGCAGGAATGTAATCACCTTTCAAATGAATCTGACGCAGTGTAAAGGCTTGGATGAAGCTCCCGAAGGGCAAGTTAAAACAAGCTTTATGCGGCGTTAAATTAAATAGAGATAGAATACTATGATCATATTCAATTTGCCTTGCCTAAAACTTGTTTTAATCTTGCTGAAACTCGCATCTTGAAGTTACTTGGGTATACAAGTAATTTAGGTATAAGGGAGACGACGTTAGCCTCCTTTAATGAAAATCTTGAATGCTCAAAACCATTACGGCTGAGCTTGCCATAACAACTGCCCTTTACGTGTATCGACATCGAAATCAATACAAGCAATACCTGAAGTAGGGAACATTGGGGGCGGAATGTCTGTGACAAAGTCTGCGGTTAAATACCCCACTAGAGGTAAGTGAGAAACTAACAAGATATTCTGCAAGAATTGTGTTTCTGCTAAAGCACACACGTACTCCACGACAGATTCAGAATCCCCATACGGTGTAATATCTGCACAGTCTTCAACCCTTTCCGCCTTTAATAAAGGTTCAATAGTTTGCCATGTTTGTTGAGCTCGTAAGTATGGGCTAACCAATACCAAATCAAACTCATCATAACCCTGCTCTTTACAATACTGCGCCATTTGATAAGAGCCATCTCGTCCTATTGAACTCAATGGACGCTCAGCATCCGATGCTGCAAAAGTTTCCGCATCACCATGGCGCATAATAAAAATTTGCATACTCAATCCTACATAACAACTTAAATATTGATCGAACCAGGTCGCCTAACAAAGCTAGACTTTAGTATAACAACTCCAAGATAAATATTATCTAAAATCGTAATTTTAAAATGAAAAAATGACAGAAATGATCACTTGACCACAATAATCGAGACTATTATTTGATTTCATCTTAATAACTCACATAAATCGTTTGCAGCCTAACGGCTAAGCGTCATAATTAATATACCCGAGTGACTTGGGTATATACCCAAGTGACTTCAAGATGCAGAATTCAGAGCTATCATCCAAGTTCTTAGACAAGGAAGATTTATGCGGAATGTAAACACCTTTCAATTAAATCTGACACTGGCTAAGAGCTTGGATGAAGCTCCCAAAGGGCAAGTTAAAACAAGCTTTATGCTGCGTTAAATTGAGCAGAGATAGAATCACTATGATCATATTCAATTTGCTTTGCCTAAAACTTGTTTTAATCTTGCTGAAACTCGCATCTTGAGGTTACTTGGGTATATATTCAAAGCCACATATGAAAGACGCACTAAGTCTTCTAACGGTTCATCGTTATTAGTGCCCTAAGGACTCATCTCAAGGAGTGTATCGTGCACATCAGTCCAAACGATCAAAAACAATATCGCCATATTACACTCAACAACCAATTGCGCGTATTACTCGTCCACGATCAACATGCGCAAAAATCCGCTGCTGCTCTAGCCGTTAACGTTGGTCACTTCGATGATCCTTATCATCGAGAAGGCTTAGCCCATTATTTAGAACACATGCTGTTCCTAGGGACAGAAAAATACCCTGCCATCGGCGAGTTTCAATCATTTATCAGTCAAAATGGTGGTAAAAATAACGCATGGACAGGTACTGAACACACCTGCTTCTTTTTTGATGTCGTTTCCGAAGCCTACCCAGAAGCATTAGATCGCTTCAGTCAGTTTTTTATTGCACCACTTTTCAATCAAGAAGCCTTAGAAAAAGAACGTCAAGCGGTAGAATCAGAGTTTCGTTTAAAACTTAAAGATGACATGCGACGCTTATACCAAGTGCATAAAGAAGTAGTTAACCCTGAGCATCCATTCGCTAAGTTTTCAGTCGGTAATGTTGAAACACTGAGTGATTTATTTGATGAGAATGGAGAACCAACAACATCCATTCGTGATGAAATTATCGAATTTTACCGTCAGCAATACTCTGCGGACTTAATGACTGTCACTTTAGTTGGCCCTCATTCACTCGCTCAATTAGAAGAAGCGGCCCACAACTATTTTACTCCCATCATCAATAATCAACGCTCAGGAAAAAGCATTAATATCCCACTGGTTCGCGAGCAAGATGCCGCAAAATTTGTTTGTGTCGAACCAGAAAAAGACTCCCGTAAATTGATGATGACGTTTAACTTTCCAAGTATGGACAAGTTTTACCAATCTAAGCCTTTATCTTATTTTGCCCATTTACTTGGTGATGAAAGTGAAGGTAGCCTACTTCAGCATCTTAAAACCAAAGAGCTGATTACTTCATTAACCGCTGGTGGTGGTATTAGTGGCAGTAATTTTCGAGAATTCTCGATCAGCTGTAGCCTCACTAAACAAGGCTTATCAGAAATTGAATATATTGTGCAGCGTATCTTTGAATTCATTGAGTTAATTCGCCAACAAGGACTTGCTGAATGGCGATATTGTGAAAAACAAGCGGTACTAGAATCTGCCTTCCGTTTCCAAGAAGCCTCGCGTCCCATTGATATTGCCAGCCACTTAGTCGTCAACTTACAAAACTACCAACCGGATGATGTCATCTATGGCGACTACATGATGAGTCATTACGATGAAGGCCATTTACGCCAACTACTACGCCATTTCACCCCATATAATATGCGCGTTATGTTGATCGCAAAAGGTTTGCAATACGATCGCCAAGCTAAATGGTACAACACGCCTTATTCGATTCGTTCGATTACTCAACAAGAGCTTGAAGCTTGGACACAACCAGAAAGTACAGGTGAGCTTAAACTTCCTGAGCCCAATCCCTACATTTGCTATGAACTTGATCCTGCACCGTTAGAAAGTGAATCAACCCTACCTGAGCTTATTGAAGATAAACCGGGCTTTCGTTTATGGCATCTACAAGAGCCAGAATTTCGCGTACCCAAAGGGCTTGCTTTTATCGCAATTGATAGCCCGCATGCCGTTTCAACAGCACGTACCATAGTCAAAACTCGCTTGTGTGTTGAAATGTTCCTCGACTCACTGTCTAAAGAAACCTACCAAGCTGAAATTGCCGGTATGGGTTACAACCTCTATGCACACCAAGGCGGCGTGACTTTGATGTTGTCAGGGTTCACACAAAAGCAAGCTCAATTACTCGATGTCATTATTGAACGTTTTGCCTCTCGCGAATTTAGTCAATCACGTTTTGATTCAATCAAGCGACAAATGCTACGTAATTGGAAAAATACCGCTAAAGATCGTCCCGTTTCTCAATTATTTAATGCGATGACCGGTATTTTGCAACCAAACAACCCACCCTACCCAGTACTGATTGAAGCATTAGAATCCATTGAAGTAGATGAACTACCTTCTTTTGTGAGTGCAATGTTGGCTGAATTGCATATTGAAATGTTTGTCTATGGTGATTGGACAAGGCAAGCAGCGACAAATCTGGCTACCAGCTTAAAGTTAGCGTTGCGTGTAAAAGACCAACAATACGAGGAATCACTGCGACCACTTGTGATGTTAGGTGACAGCGGAACCTTCCAGCGAGAAATTCATTGTGACCAAGCAGATTCAGCTTTGGTGGTGTACTACCAATCACCAGAAATTTCCCCCGAAAATGTTGCTCTATATACATTAGCTAACCATTTAATGTCAGCCGGATTCTTCCATGAAATTCGCACGAAGCAACAACTCGGCTATATGGTTGGCACAGGTAATATGCCACTTAATCGCCATCCTGGTTTAGCGCTGTATGTACAATCGCCCAATGCCGCACCTAGTGAGTTAGTCGCCTCAGTCGATGAATTTTTAAATGCCTTTTATATGGTGTTATTAGAGTTGAACGAACAACAATGGCAAAGCAGTAAGCAAGGCTTGCTCAATCAAATCATGTCACCAGACAGTAATCTACGTGCACGTGGTCAACGTCTATGGGTTGCGATTGGTAACAAAGATTATGAATTTAATAACCGAGAAATGGTCGTCGAAGAAATTTTGAAGCTAGACCGTAGCGAAATGATCCGCTTTGTCGTCAATACTTTAAAGCCAAGAACCGCCAACCGCTTAATCATGCATTCAAAAGGCACAGAGCATGCTGATGCACCCGATTTAGAGGCGGGATTAGAAATAGGTTCTATTGATGAGTTTCAATTGCGACCTAAAGATGTCGACTTAGGCTAGTTTCGAGTTTCGAGTTTCGAGTTTCGAGTTTCGAAAAAGTAAAAAGCTTTGCACTCAACATGCAAAGCTTTTTGTTTATTATCACCATTCAAATTTATACCCAAAGTAATTGGAGTTGCAGTGAGGCGGCAAGTGAAAGAGGCCCCATGAGCATAGCTCGCCTATGGCTTTCTTTATAAAAAGATAGAGGCGAAAGAACGCCGTCAACAAAGCTGCAGCTTCAAGTACAAAGGGTATAGACTATGGGTAGAACTTATCTCCTGTACCGGCACGAGTTAACAGCCCATCACACGGAGCAAAACGACTGCCGTATTTCTCAGCGTACTCGTTCATGGTATCGACTAATTTCACTGCGCCAATTTGATCAATATAACGGAATGGACCTCCAAGGAATGGTGGAAAACCAATACCGAAAATAGCACCAATATCACCATCTCTTGGGCTAGCAATAATACCATCATCTAAGGCTCGAACCGCTTCATTGATCATGAGAAGTACGCAGCGCATGGCGACCACTTCTTCATTAAGGATCGACTCAGGGCTAAGTTTAAGTAAGCGATAAACCGACTTATCAACTTCTTTCTTTTTGCCTTTATAGGTATAAAAACCTTTACCGCTCTTACGTCCTTTACGGCCATCTTTTAGCAAAGTATCAAACACATCTGGCGCTTTAAAACGTTCACCAAGTTCTTCAACTAGAATTGGGGTTATTTTAGCGCCGATATCAACGCCAACTTCATCAAGCAACGCAATTGGCCCAACTGGGAAACCAAAGTTGAGCAATGATTCATCAATATGTTCAATCGGCTCACCAGACAGCAAAATTTTTGCCGCTTCATTCATATAAGGCGCCAGAATTCGGTTAACGTAAAAACCTGCTTTATCTTTAACAACGATCGGCGTTTTACCTTGTTTACGAGCAAACTTCACCGTGGTTGCAATCACTTCCTCAGAGGTATCTTGGTGTGGGATCACTTCCACCAATGGCATTTTATCTACTGGACTAAAGTAATGCAGGCCAATCACATTCTCAGGTTTTGCCGCACCCTGAGCAATTTTACTAATTGGTAATGATGATGTATTAGTAGCAAAAATAACGCCTTTTTTAGCTTGGGCCTCAATATCACGCACCATGCTTTGTTTTAATGACAAGTCTTCAAACACCGCCTCAATTACCATGTCTTTTTGACTAAAGCCCGTAAAGTCCGTGCCACAAGAAATAGCCTGCATCTGCTTTTGTAATTGAGCTTTACTAATAGCGCGACGTTTCAGCAACTTAGTTAATAAGTTATAACTGTAGTTCATGGCATGTAACACACCATCATTCGAGACATCTTTAAAGCGTACTGGCACATTCGCTTTAGTAGCAGAAACATAGCCAATACCTGCCCCCATCAAACCACCACCAAGAATGCCCACACCTTGAACATTTTTAGGTTGTGCTGAGCTACCAAAATCTTTTTTCATTTCGGTAGTCGCAAAGAAAATAGAACGTAAAGCGCGAGATTCAGAAGTCATGACCAACTTACCAAATTCTTGCGCTTCTTTCGCTAAACCTTCTTTGATACCTTTCTCAAGACCGTATTGAATCACTTGTAAAATAGCTTTAATTGCTGGGTAATTGCCACGGCTCTTTTGATTGGCTTTTTTAGCCGCTTGTTCAAAAATCACCTTACGACCAAACCCCGTATTGGCCATTAAGGACTCTTTGATATCTTTCTTAGCTTTACGCTTAGATTTACTAATAAATTGTTGTGCAGCTTGCAACAAGATAGATTGCGGCACACAAGCGTCTGCTAAACCTAATTTTAATGCTTTCTTCGCGCGTAATTGCTTACCAGTTAAAATCATATCCAGGCTATCAAGTAAACCCACAAGACGAGGTAAACGTTGAGTACCACCCGATCCTGGCAATAAACCAAGTTGTACTTCAGGTAGACCTAAACGCGTCGCATCACTATCACTACAAACACGATAGTCACAAGCGAGCGCTAACTCCAAACCGCCTCCTAGACAAGGGCCATGAATCGCCGCCACAATGGTAAATGGTAGTGATGAAAGACGATTAAACATCTCTTGGCCTTGAGTCGCTAAGCTTTCCGCTTCTTGCGCAGATTGGCAAGCATCCAGCATTCGAACATCGGCACCAGCAATAAAGTTATCCGGTTTTAAAGAGTGGATGATCATTCCTTTGATATCAGATTTCTTTTGCTCTAACTGCTCAAAAATCGCCTGCATTTGTTCAGCAAACTCTGCCTGGAGAGTATTCATTTTTTCATTAGGTACATCCACCGCAAGCCAAGCAACTTGGTTATCATCCACGGTTAAAGTAAACGCATTATTGGTTGAAGCATGCTCTGCTGAAAGTTGATTATCCATAGTCATTATTCCACTCCTTCCATCTGTGCTTCATTTTTTTCAGCTTCTAATTTATCAACTTCTAGAATAACAGCAGCCCCTAAACCGCCGGCCGCACATGCAGTAGTTAATGCTAAGCCTCCGCCTCGACGTTTTAACTCACGTAAAGTTTGAGTCATTAAGCGTGCGCCAGTCGCAGCAAATGGGTGGCCGTAAGCTAATGAGCCACCAAGTACATTAAATTTATCCATATCAATGACGCCGATTGCTTTATCGCGACCAAGTTTTTCTTTGGCAAAAGTTTCTGAGGCAAACATTTTCACATTAGCAAGCGTCTGAGCAGCGAAAGCTTCATGCATCTCAATCAAGTCAAGATCGTCAAGCTCAAGCCCTGCTCTATCAAGAGCAATAGGAGTGGCATAAGATGGGCCCATTAACATATCTTCTTCTACTTGAATTGCTGAGAAAGCATAAGAACGAATATAACCCAGCACTTCTAAACCAAGTTCTTTCGCTTTACTTTCACTCATCATCAATACCGCCGCGGCACCATCGGTTAGCGGTGTACTGGTTGCTGCGGTCACGCTACCAAAATTACGGTCAAAGGCTGGACGAAGTTTGGCATATTGCTCAATCTGTGAATCTTGACGAATATTATTATCTTGATGAATCCACTCTTTATAAGGCTCAGGATAGGCAGTCATGACTTCATCTTGAATTAAACCATCTTCCCACGCTTGCGCTGCTAAAGTATGAGAACGGTGTGCTAATGCATCTTGATCTTCTCGGGCAATTTGATGAGATTTCGCCATTTGCTCGGCCGTTTGCCCCATTGATAAACCAGTCGAATATTCGGCAACGGCAGGTGGAACAGGCATAAGGTCTTTGAAAGATAACTTACGTAAAATCGATAACTTTTGAGGTAGGGTTTTTGCTTTACTCAGTTCTAATAAGCTTTGTGCAAGCGGCTTAGACACACCAATAGGAAGAACGGATGAAGAATCTGCCCCACCAGCAATCCCGATTTCAATATTGCCAGCCACAATGCTTTCAGCAACATTGATTGCAGATTGGAAACTCGTCGCACAAGCACGCGTAACGCTGTAAGCATCCGTTGAAACATTCATACCAGTGCCAAGTACTATTTCACGGGCAATATTAGGTGCTGCTGGCATTTGAACGACTTGACCAAATACCACTTGATCGACAAGTTTAGGGTCAATTTGAGTACGAGCAAGTAATTCACTCACCACCATTTTACCAAGATCAACCGCTGGTACTTCTTTAAAAGCAGTGCCTTGACGAGCAAATGGGGTTCGAAGACCGGAAACAATAGCGATTCGGTCACCATTGCGAGCTTTTACTTCCTGATGAGTCATATTCTTTCCTTTTTAATGTCCATATCTTTACGTTTCTAATTGCTTAACCGTAAAGAAAAATCACGTGGTCAGACCTCTGATTGTATACAAAGCTTTTTAAACATCAAACTAAAGAGGTCAGTTTACTAAAGTACAAATAAAAACTTGTGACATAAACAATCAAATACAGAATTAACAGTAAAACAACGCCACACATTCAGAAACACCACAAATGATCAGCAATTTTTACCTTTTCCTCTTCCTTTCTACAGCAAAAGCAAACACACTAATCATAATAAAGGCAATTTTAAGGATTTAGATGGCCATTTCTAAAATATTTGGAAAGAAAAAAGACCATAGCACGGTCAATAAGGATATGAATAAACAAAAACGTTATGAGTCCCTAGTTAGGGCGTACCATCGCGATTTATATCGTTATGCGTATTGGTTATGTAAAGACCAGCATATTGCCGAAGATCTGGTGCAAGAAACTTGTCTGCGTGCTTGGAAAGCCATCGATAGCCTAAAAGATGAGAAAGCTGCAAAGCCATGGTTGATTACTATTTTACGGCGTGAAAATGCTCGGCGATTTGAACGTAAACAATTCGATTTAGTCGATATTGATGAGCCAGGTAATAGTGGTAAAACAGATGATAATGAGCATCATCAGCAAAAATGGTTACAGAAACAAATCATGAATCTAGATATTGAATATCGAGAACCATTATTCTTGCAAGTGGTTGGAGGGTTCACTGGTGATGAAATTAGCCAAATCCTTGATCTCAATAAAAACACCGTGATGACTCGTTTATTCCGTGCTCGCAATCAAATCAAAGAGCAACTTGATGCAACTTCACCATCTCAGGGGGCCATACATGGATGATTTAGAATTTAGACGCCGTTTACTCTCTGATCCGAATGATAAGAGTGATGATATTTTGGCTGAACTTCGTACTAATCCACAGAATAAAAATTATGTCGAAAGCCTGCAAGAACTAGATAAAAAAATCGAACAAGCATTCAAAGTCGAAGTGCCTGATGACTTGGCAGATAAAATTATTTTCCAAAATGCTTCTATCAAGCCTACATTGCATCTAACCAGCAAAGCTTGGGCTTTAGCAGCTTCGATTATCTTTACTTTCGGTTTATTAATTGGCCAAGTCAATTGGGGTAACTTACTCATCAAACCCGCCTATGCTCAGCTCGATAAAATGGCTATCAATCATATTCTTGATGAAGAACCATTTATTGCCAATATGAATGAAGGAAGTACTAAACAAGAGATACAATCAAAACTCAATGTATATTCTTATCAGCTTAATGGTGATTTTCCATATCATATCTATTACTTGAATCATTGTGGTTTTAGCCAAGAGCACCATGCTCTACATATGGTATTTCAAGGTAAACAAGGCCGTGTTACTGCATTTGTTTCAAACATTGAAGCTAAGCAAACCAGTCAGTTTACGCAAGATAATATGCAAGGTGAAATCATACCGCTTACCCAAGGTAGCTTAATACTGGTTGGCGAAAAAGGTGAAGATATTGCCGCTTTATCGCAAAAAATTGCGCCGATGTTTCACTTTAACCAATAAAATTTAATAAAAAGCCACCATCGAGAATATAGTAACTACTGTCTCATTAAGTTGATAAGTAGTTACTATTACTTAAAAATGAACCAATCCATTAAAATCAAACACTTACCATACCCACACCATTTAGACCAATTCATACAGTAAATACCACCCCACAAGAAACCACGCAGCAGCAAATAAAAACACCAAAACCATTAACATTGAATTCACGTAAATTAACCGAAATTAGCATCACATTCCCTACTTTTAGCAGATTTTAATCAATGGTCGGATATGTTAAACACTTTGTTACTCCCATAATGCGCCTCCTTTATAAGATCCATCCCATTTTCAAACGCAACACGAAAATAAAACAAACCATAAAGTAGGTATTATCCAATGAAAAAGTTGAATGTGTTCACCACATCCACTCTTGCAAGCGCTTTATTAATCGCATCGCCATCTGTTTTTGCTGCAGGTTTTCAAATTGCAGCTCAGTCTGCAACAGGTGTGGGACGCGCATACGCTGGTGACGGTATCATTGCCGATAATGCCTCTGTAATGGCAATTAACCCGGCTGCCATGGCGTTATTTGATAAAACTTCTTTCACTATGGGCGCAACGGCAATTAAACCCAAAATCTCAGTGAGTGATGGTACTTACAATAGTAGCCTTAATGGCTCAAGCAATATGCCTGTTAGCTATGATGACGCAGGTAACCTCGCAGTCGCACCTAACATGTTTTTAGTTGTACCTCTCGATGATAAATGGGCCGTAGGTGCTGGTTTATATTCTAACTTTGGTACGGAATCTGAATTTGATTCTTCATTCCCAGGTGAATATGGTGGTACATCGAGTATAATCAGTGCTGAATTAGCACTAGCGGCTTCTTATCGCGTCAATGACCAATGGAGTTTTGGTGCAGGCTTAGACATTATCTATGGTCATGGAGAGTTTAAACGAAGCTTAGCCGTTGATGGTAATACCGATATCACAATTGATGTACCAGGAGTACCTTCAGGATTAGACCCTAGTTTTCCAGTAAATGTAAATAGAACTATTAATGCTGTAGACGTAGATGCATCTGGTGCAGGCCTTGGTTGGAACATTGGTACCACGTACGAGCTCAACGAAAATAACCGTTGGGGTATTTCTTACCACGCTAGTCCTGAAATTCATGCTAAAGGAAAAATTGATGGCCCAGCTGGGATCACTCTTGCCGATGAAATCGTGGTGCCTTTACCTGGTTTTGCACAGATCTCTGGTTACAATCGCTTTGAAGGCACTAAGTTTGCCATCAGCTACACGGTTCAATGGACAGACTGGAGCAAGTTTGATGAATTAGCGACTGCTGGACCTGATATCTCACTACAAAAATTTGAGTGGAAAGATACTTGGAGCTATACGATTGGCGGTACTTACTACTTAAATGATAAATGGACACTACGCACTGGTTATATGTTTGACCAAGGTGCTCAAGATGAAATCACTACCATTGCAGTTCCGGATTCAAACCGTAACTGGTTATCTGCTGGTTTCTCTTATGCGCCAACTAAAGACTCAAGCATCGACTTTGGCTTCACTTATCTATTAGGCGTTGATGTTGATGCCCATGAAGAGCACGAAGGGATTTCAAGTATTGATGCCGTAACACATACTGATGCCATCATCACAGGTGTTCAATACAACAAAACATTCTAATTTAAACTCTAAAGCTCAAGCCTTACTGCAATTATGTAGTAAGGCTTTTTGTTTAATTACTATTTAATTTCTTATGTAAATCACCCTTAGTAATCATGCCCTAAGTACTCTTCTAAAAGATCTTCATCTAAAGCTGGCTCTGGCTGTTTACTGATTTCCGCTTTAAAGTCTTGATGCTGTATGTAAATACTTTTACTTAATTTATAAGGATCTGGAGAATTACGTAGCAATCCTTCTTGGCTTATTAGTTCATAGCGTGACTCTAATCCTTGAAATGCCCACTTGCCAGCCTTTTGCCAGAAGGTTAGCCAGTTTAAAGGGATGTACAAGCCATCGATAGTATCAGCAGCATCGCGCACTGTGACAGGGCCGTAAGCTGGCAACATTAGATAGGCTCCATTACCAACTCCATAATGCCCTACTACATCACCAAACTCTCGACTAGTACTGGATATATTAGCCATCGATGCAACATCAATGAAACCGAGCAAACCAATCGTACTGTTGATCCAAAAACGGCTAAAATTCTCCACCGCTTGGTCACCATTGCCCATCAGTAAGTTATTCACTGCATTCGCCGGCTCATCAAGGTTGTTTAAAAAATTATTCAGTCCAGTATGGATTGGCCAGGGTGTCCATTCCATGTAGACAATAGACAACGGCCGAACAACATAAGGATCGAGCACCTCAAAGTTAAAATCCCACATCAAACGGTTGAAACCTTCAAAGAAGTCACCATCATCATGATCTGTGGTCGATTTCTCCGAGGAAGTAACCGTATTATTTGGAGTGGTAGAGGCTTGTTTTTCAGGCGTAGAGCTACAGCCTAGCATCAGAGTTGATGAGAGGAAGATAAGCGAAAATGAATAATTGTTTTTTATATCACCCAAGCCGCTACATCCTATGTTAGCTTAAAAAATTATTAACTTATCCCCAAATCAGAAACCTCAACAAAACTGCTGCTTCAAGTATAAAGGGTATAAAAAAAAGGCAACGTAATTCAATACATTGCCTTTCTATAATTAAAGAAGAATATGCAATAACGTTAATTGTATTGCATCTTAATGTTAATTATCAATATTTCTTCTCAATTGAAATTACCGCATCATCACCAAGATGAATTGGCAAACTTTCACCATGCCAATCACCTTCACGAGTAGCGACATTACCATCACTATCAATACGAGCTTTCACCATGATGTCAGACAAGCTTGATAACTTACGGCTTTCAATCATGCTGTTACTATCATCTAAAACTACGGTCACAGGGAATTGTGAGATTGGGTAACGTGCTGCCGCAACCGGCATAGGTGCACCATCCGCAGTATGTACAGAGACAATCAACACACCTGATTCTGGTAATTTCACTTCTGGTGATAAAGAGACCGTGACCTTAACCGGTGTGCCTTGGTAGGTTTTTTGCTCTGGATGATTCGTTGCATCTAACTCACGCTGAGCCGTTTTAATACTACGAGAAAGCATGTCGTAGCGGTCATCATCTTTTCCGATCTTATCTTGAAGCGCTTTCCAGTAGTCGATAGCTTTGGCGTAATCACCACTTTCATAGGCACTAAACGCCAATAATGAATAGACACGCAGGTCGACATCAGGCTGTTTTATTAATTGCGCTAAAATCGAATCGGCTTTTTGTAAATCAACTTGATCCGATGAGAACATTAACGCTTGAGCTAGGCTTAATTGCACATCTTGATTATTCGGCATCAAATTATCGGCTTTAGTCAATGCACCTATCGCGGTTTCAATATCACGATTCGCCAAGCCAATACGACCGAGTAATACCCAGCCCGTCGCATCGTCTGCATTATATTGCAAGCGAGAACGTAGCGCTAAAGTCAGATCCGTCATCTCCTGCTCAGTTAATTCAACACCTTGAGGGTTCATCAATTTTTGAGATAAGACAGGTAAGTTATTTTCAACTTGTTTCCAATGGGCAACCTTACTATGCGCACCATATAAGGCATACACCCCATAAGAAGCGATCGCCATAAAGATCACTAAAGGTATTGCCATCCACTTCACTGCAGCAGAATCTGTCTTTTGCTGTTCAGCAACCGGAATATCATCTAATAAAGACTGTTTTAAATCTAAAACCAGATCATCTTTATTACCGACAATACCGGCCTGGTCTTCAGACTCTAATTCTGCTAAACGATCACGAAAAAACGCTTTATTTAAATCATCACGTTGTTCCGCTTCATCAACCTCTTTAGGCTTTAATAGTGGGTATAAAACAAACACGCAAGAGATGGCGAGTAAGATAATTGTTCCAATCCAAAATGCTATCATGAATCACTGCCCTTCTTGTCGTTTGAATCAGATTCTTCTAAAAGCTCTTTTAAACGTTGCTCTTGTGCTTTATCCAATGATGTTGAATTTTTCACTTGAGCAGCGGCTGATTTTCGTCGGCTACGTATCACAATAAAACCGAATCCAAAGATCACTATGCCTAATGGCGCAAGCCACAAAACTGCCGTTGATGGAGTTAATGGTGGATTGTAGGTTACGAAATTACCGTAGCGTGCCACCATGTAATCAACGATCTCTTGCTTAGACTGACCGTCTTTTGTCATTTGATAAACTTTCAAACGCAGATCTTTTGCCAATTCCGCATTGGAATCTGAAATGGAGTTATTTTGACACTTAGGACAACGAAGCGTATGGCTTAACTCTTGAAACTGTGCTTCTTGCTCTGGTGTATCAAAATCAAACACTTCAATCGCAGACATCGCTGGTACGGCAAATAACATGCATAGCAGCATTAATAGTGAAGATTTTTTCATCATTGGGCACGCTCCATCGGAATTGGCTGCAATGGTGTTTTTTGACCTTCTAGTTTGTTATACAAAGGCAATAAGGTTTCGTTCCAGTTTTCAACATTCACATCACCCACGTGGCGATATTGAATATGGCCATTGGCATCAATCAGGAAGGTTTCTGGTGCACCGTAAACTCCAAGATCTAATCCAAACATCCCACTACCATCGAATAGCACGACTTGATATGGGTTACCAAGATCCCTCAACCATTTTTTAGCTTTTTCACGGTCATCTTTGTAATTCAAACCAACAATTTTTACGCCTTGCTCTGAAAGCTTATTTAAAAACTGATGCTCAGCATAACAAGTTGGACACCAAGTCGCCCACACGTTAAGTAGCAAAGGTTGTCCTTGAAATAAGCTTTGATCATAGGTTTTATTTTCTTGGAATAAATCTTCTAACTTAAATTCAGGTACTGTTTTACCAACCAATACTGATTCTAATTTGGTTGGATCATCACCATCAGCATTACGAGTGAGCTGCGTGGCAAACACCACAACCAAGATGGCAAATAATGCCAAAGGTGCAAACAAGATTTTACGGTTCATGGTTACGCCTCCTTCTCGGCTGATTCCGTTGATTTAGCAACTTTTTTACGGAATCGATAACGTTTGTCACTGATCGCTAACGCACCACCAATCGACATCAAAATAGCACCAAACCAAATCCAGCGAATAAACGGTTTATAGTAGATTCGAACTGCCCATGCATCCGTTCCTTCTAAACGCTCACCCATTGCAACATACAAGTCACGAGTGAAACCGCGGTCAATTGCTGCTTCAGTCATCATTGAACGAGCCGTATGATAGAAACGTTTTTCAGCATGCAGTTCGTTTACATAGTTACCATCTTCACTGATGATGAAATCGGCAATAAAACCTTCATAGTTCGGGCCGTCATGGTCACGTACACCAGCAAAATCAAACTGATAACCATGAATTTCAAACTTATCTCCAGGTGCTAAACGGACATCACGTTCAATGCTGTAGTTTTGTACCATCGCAATACCAATGATCGTGACAGCAAGTCCAATATGACCCAGCATCATCGCCCAATGGCTACGTTGCAACTTAGTTAAACCTTTAAAGAAGGTATGACGGTGTGTCGCACGTTGGTGTAATTCAAAGCCGTGCATCGTAAAGATCCAAATCGCCATGAACCAACCCAGTGTAGCAAGCGGCATAAATTGCTTAGACGAAATTAATGCAATCGCCGTTGCGCCAACCACTGAGACTACCAGTGACACAAGCATCGGTACTTTCACTTCCGATAAATTATCACGCTTCCAACGTACCATTGGACCAATACCAAGGATCAAGGTAAATGGCACAATTAACCAAGTGAATAAAGTATTAAAGAATGGCGCACCAATCGACACTGACCCCATACCAATTTGCTTATGCACTAGAGGTAACAAGGTACCAATTAATACGACGACTAAAGCGGCAATCAACAAAATATTGTTGGATAACAAGGCGTTTTCACGTGAGATAAGTGAGTAGTTACCACGCACACGCACTGACGCGCCTTTGAGTGCAAACAGCAATAGTGAGCCACCAATAACTAACGCAAGGAAAGCGAGAATAAACATACCGCGAGCAGGGTCCGATGCGAATGAATGCACCGAAACCAAGATGCCAGAACGGACCAAGAAAGTCCCCAACAAGCTCAACGAGAACGCACTGATCGCCAGTAATACTGTCCAAGCTTTAAAGGTGCCGCGTTTTTCGGTTACCGCCAATGAGTGCATCAAAGCCGTACCCGCTAGCCAAGGCATGAAAGAGGCGTTTTCCACTGGATCCCAGAACCACCAGCCGCCCCAGCCTAATTCGTAGTATGCCCACCATGAGCCTAGTGCGATACCAATAGTCAAAAATACCCATGCCGCAGTTGTCCAAGGACGAGACCAACGGGCCCAAGCGGTATCTAAACGACCAGTCATTAATGATGCAATAGCAAATGAGAATGCGACCGAGAAACCAACATAACCCATGTACAACATTGGTGGGTGAATAATTAAACCCGGATCTTGTAATAGTGGGTTTAAATCACGACCATCAATCGGGAAGTAAGGCAAGGTACGTAAGAATGGGTTCGATGTCAGAATGATAAATAGCAAGAAACCAATTGAAATCATCCCCATCACAGCTAATACGCGAGATACCGATTCTTGCGGCATTCCGCGACTAAACGTTGCTACTGCAACTGTCCAGATAGCTTGAATAAGTACCCAAAGTAACAAAGAGCCTTCGTGTGCGCCCCATACCGCGGTTAAGCGATAATACCAAGGCAGTAAACTGTTCGAGTTACTTGCCACATACTGCAAAGTAAAGTCATTACTGTAAAATGCCCAAAGCAGCGTCCCAAATGAAAACGCTAGTGTCAAAAACATCCCCCAAGACAGAGGACGTGCCATGCCCATTAAAGTGCGATTATTAACACTCGCACCATACATAGGCAATGCACTTAATAAAATAGAAAACCCTAATGCAAGAATTAAGGCAAAATGTCCAAGTTCAGCAATCATTGCACTTATTCCTGATTTTTCATGGTGTGGGTTTCATAGTCATAATCAGCATTATGGCCTTTATTCATGGCATCTTCGATTTCGGAAGGCATGTAGTTTTCATCATGTTTAGCCAATACTTCAAATGCTTCAATAGTTCTTTCATCAACCAGTGTACCTTGAGCAACGATGCCCTGACCTTCACGGAATAAATCCGGCAGAATACCTTCATAAGTCACAGTAACTGTAGGACCAATATCTTTTAGATCAAAGCTCACTTTCAACGAATCTGGATCACGCTTAACCGATCCTTCAACCACCATACCACCGATACGTAAACGCTCTCCGACATGAGGCATAGTGCCATCTGGTTTGCCATTGACTAACTCAGATGGCGTATAAAATAAATTCATATTCTGATTAAGCGCATACATGGTTAAACCAACCGTACCTGCTACACCAATCAGAATAGCCAAAATGATTGCGAGTCTTTTTTTGCGTCTAGGTGTCATAGTGTGTTTTCCATCTTTTTCGCCGCTTGACGACGTTCTTCACGGTCAATTTTTTGTTGAATTTCTTTCAATAAAGCTTTGCCATCTGAAACACTTTTCCAGTACACAACCAACATACTAAAAAATGTAATTCCAAAAGAAGCCCAAACATAAGCGGCATACCCACCCATGTTTAAAAAATCACTAAATGAGTCAAAGTACATTTATTTCACCTCTGCTGATTTTGAGCCTTTGGCTGCATTTTGTTTTACCAATTGCAAAACCCAAGGGCGGTGACTTTCACGGCGAATTATTTCAGTACGGAAACGAACCATAGTGACCGCACCGAAGAAGAAGGCAAAACCAAAAATATTACACAGTAAAGGCCATAGCATGTCTGGAGCAATAGAAGGCTTACCAATCTTGGTTATGGTGGCACCTTGATGTAAGGTATTCCACCACTCTACTGAATAGTGGATGATAGGAATATTGACTACCCCAACAATTGCCAAAATACCGGCAGCTTTTGCTGCGGTTTTTTGATCATCAAAAGCGTGATAAAGTGCAATTACACCTAGGTAGAGAAACAATAAAATTAGTTCAGAAGTTAAGCGAGCATCCCACACCCACCAAGCGCCCCACATTGGTTTCCCCCAAACCGCACCAGTAATGAGAGCAATAAAAGTATAAACCGCACCTATTGGTGCCATCGCAGAAGCCGCCATATTCGACAACTTAAGCTGCCAAACTAAGCCAATAAATGCGGCAATTGCCATTGACATATAAATGCCCATCGACCAGATAGCAGAAGGTACATGAATATAAATAATGCGAAAGCTATCGCCCTGTTGGTAATCGGCAGGCGCAAAAGCAAGCCCCCAAATGGTACCTACTAGCAATAACCCAAATGCCAAGACAGAAAACCAAGGCAATAACGTTCCGCATAGCTGATAGGTTCTTTCAGCTTTTGCGTATGGATGTAACCATTTCCACATTTTGCTTCTCACTTTGTTTTGTAGGCTATGTTTGCTCTACTTTATAATTTTTAACTTAAATCATATTCGCTTGCCGTTGATCCACCACAAGCACCATTTATCATTAATGGATTTATTATTAATTCACACTGATGCGTAACGATGCGCTAATCGCAAATGGAGTCAAAGTTGCTGCGCCAAGTAACATTGCCCCCAGAATCGCTAGTTGACCTGAATAACCAAAACCACTTGTCGCGGCTTCAATTGCAGAAGTGGCAAAAATAAGAACCGGAATGTATAAAGGTAAAACCAGCAAGCTTAACAGTACACCACCTTTTTGTAGCCCCACCGTTAGCCCAACACCAATCGCACCAATAAAACTTAAGGTCGGCGTACCAAGTAGTAAGGTAACCACCACAGCCAACCAAGTCTGAAAATCTAGCGATAACAGGACCGCGAGTAACGGACTAATTAAAATTAAAGGCAACCCGGTTAACAACCAATGAGCAATCACTTTAGAGATCACCACTAATGGCAAAGGAATTGGCAATAGCATTAATTGCTCTAATGCCCCATCATTAAAATCATCTCGAAATAAGCGCTCTAAAGATAACAGAGCCGAAAGCAATGCTGCTACCCAAATGATGCCAGCTGCAATACGTGCTAACAAATTCGGCTCTGGACCTATACTTAAAGGAAAAAGCGTAATAACAATAATAAAGAACCACAGAGGGTTAAATACATCGGCTTGACGACGATAAGCAATTAATAACTCGCGACGAATAATGGCCAGCATACTTGAGATCATTATTTACTCTCCCAACCGAATGGTTTTAAGTTGATCCATTTCGGCAAACATATCTTGGTGAGTGGTAAACAGTACCATCCCTCCCTTCTGCGTATGCTCCATAAACAAAGCTTCAATCACTTTAATGCCTTGCTTATCGATGGCAGTCAATGGCTCATCTAAAATCCAAAGTGGGTGACGGCTTAACCATAAACGTGCTAGTGCTACACGTCGTTGTTGCCCTGCCGATAACTTACCCGCTGGAATATCTTCTTTACCTGCCAAGCCAACTTTGGCCAACGCCATCCAAATGTCATCTTCTGTGACGTCTGTTGAGCCATTTAGTTTCTGATAAAATGAAAGATTCTCAAATGCAGTCAGTTCTTTTTTGACACCAGTTTGATGTCCGATAAATAATAAATCTTGATGAAAGGCATCGCGGTCTTTACGAGTTTCAACGCCTTTCCAAATAATTCTTCCGGCTTCACTATCACCTAAACCAGTAATAATTCGCAGCATCGTGGTTTTGCCCGAACCATTACGACCCTCAACCTGGACGAGATCACCAGCTGACACAGAAAAGCTTATTGACTCAAATAATTCTCTGTCATCACGAATCGCTGTTAAATCACGCACTTCCAGCATATATCTTCATCTATAGTTAAAGTTAAGGGGGCGCTTATGTTACCACAGGAAAACACTCTCGGAAGAGTTAACATGTAAAGCATCTAACGAATGTTCAGGTAATCACAAAAATAACCAAAATACGGCTTATTCTGTGAATAAAAACACAACGTCAGGTATAAATCCCTTATCGATAATAACGGACTGACATATCATACCCATAACCCTAAAGAGGTATAGTGGTTATCAACTGAGGTTTTAATGATTTGAGTCAAAGTTGGCTATATACCCAATCATAAAAAAATAAAAGTGATCCCATTATTAATCACACACGTAATACAGGTATCAATTGTTATTAGGTATTTGTCATTATGTATCCAGTCATTCAACAGCTAGGTGTTCAAAAACACGCTGGCAAGAAGATAACAATGAGAGCGGAAATCAACGACCATAATGAAGTGACACCACCGCTAGAGCAGTGGTTATGTGATATTGCCAATCAAAGAGACAAGCAGGCTTTTCAACGTCTGTTTATTTGGTTTGCGCCTAAAATACAGCGTTTTGGCATCAAACAATTCAATAACCCTGAAACGGCTAAAGAATTATTACAAGACACCATGACGAATGTGTGGCGTAAAGCTCATTTATTCGACATGGAAAAAGGCGCTGCCACCACTTGGGTATACACCATAATGCGTAACACTTCTTTCGACATGCTCCGTAAAATGCGCACTCACAAAGAAGATCAACTAAGTGATGATATTTGGCCACTCGTTGAAGCAGAAACAACCGAAACCCTCAGTTTTGATGACCACTTAATGAGTAAGAAAATTGAGCGATACCTTAGTCGACTTTCTCATGATCAACGCCAATTGATTGAAGGCATATACTTCAAGGATCTATCACAAGAGCAACTCGCTACCCAGTTTAATATTCCTTTAGGCACTGTGAAATCACGTTTAAGACTGGCAATCGCTAAATTGAAACATCTTATGGGAGAAAATTCATGAGACACCATCCAACACATGAATTAATGACCGTTTTCGCAAGTGGTGAGCTACCAGCATCATTGAGCATCGCCGTCGCAGCCCATCTTGAATTATGTCATGACTGTCAAACCCTTGCCGATCGCATTACTCAACAAGCTGCTCAGCAGGAATTCACTACACCGTCATCGACACCTTCTCAGCAAGATCATGAAGATGATTTCGCTGATATGATCGCGCAAATCACTCAAGATGATGCTCTATTAGATACCTTGTTTGATACCACCGAAACAGCAGAACAGACTATAGAATTTAAAGGCCAGCACTACACCTTGCCAAGAGCACTACAATCTCTGGTACTACAAAAACCGCAAAAGCTCGGCAAACTGACTCGTTCTCGAATTGACTTACAGGAAGGTAGTCTTAAAACCAGCTTATTACATATTGAACCCGGTGGTAGTGTTCCTATGCATACCCATAGAGGGTTTGAACTAACATTATTACTTGATGGTGAATTTGAAGATGAAATGGGTAAGTATCAAAAAGGTGATTTTATTTGGCTAACCGGAGAACATGAGCATACTCCAACGACCACAACCGGGTGCTTATGCTTCACGGTATCAAATGATGCGTTGCAATTTACTCAAGGGATTTCAAAGCTACTGAACCCTATCGGGCAATTTATTTATTAACCTCCGTTGATTTTACTAGGCAGCAAGGAGTAGCCATAGCATGAAACAACCAGAACAAAAGCCGCAAATTGGAATTAGTGCCTGTGTCGCCGGAGAGCAAGTGCGCTTTGATAAAGGACACAAGCGTTCTGATTTTTGTATGAGTCAACTCGCTCCTTTTGTTAACTACCAAACTTTTTGCCCAGAAGTAGCGATTGGCTTGCCAATCCCCCGCCCCACCATTCGTCAGGTTCAACTAGGTGACGAAATACATGTCAGCCGTCCTGATGGAGATGGCGATGTCACACAAGACTTAATCAAGTACGGTCAAACAGTGGCCAGTAAAATCGATCACCTTAGTGGATTTATTTTTTGTCAAAAAAGCCCGAGTTGTGGCATGGAAAGAGTAAAAGTTTATCAAGAAGACGGTAAAGGCAGTACCGCCTCTGGCATAGGCTTATTCGCCAAACAAATCATGACGCTTAATCCGAATCTACCTTGTGAAGAAAACGGTCGTTTAATGGATCCGGCACTACGGGAGAACTTTATGATTCGTGTGTTTACCTATCGCCATTGGCAAGATTTATTAGCCTCTGGGTTAACTAAACACAAACTAATTGAGTTTCATAGCGAACGTAAATATTTGCTAATGAGTCACCATCTCATTAGCTATAAAGAAACCGGCCGCCTACTTGCCCGTGCTGATCTCACACTAGAAGAAATGGCACAACAATATATTACGTTATTAATGTCGGGGTTAAAGCATGTGGCAACGCATAAAAGCCACACCAATACGCTGCAACACCTGCAAGGCTACTTCAAAAAAGTCCTAACAAAACAGCAAAAAAGCGAGCTATCCACTCATATTAATGACTTCCGTGCCGGGTTAGTTCCCTTATTGGTGCCACTCACTTTGATTAATCATTATCTAAAAGAATTTCCTCAACAATATTTAGCGGCTCAAGTGTATTTATCACCCTACCCACAAGAGCTTAAATTGCGCTACATCTGAAATTGTTGTTTTTCTTTATATAAAAAATTTATCAGCAAAAAGGTAAACCATGAATCTTGTTTGGTTTCGCAATGATCTGAGAGTCGACGATAACCCAGCCCTATACCACGCTATAAAAGCGGGTAAGCCATTTCACGCTTTGTTTATTTCCACGCCTTTACAATGGCAACAGCATGATATGGCACCAATAAAAATTGATTTGATTGAAAGACATATCAACTTACTGTCACAGCAACTAGGTTTGCATGGCATTCATTTTAAACACATTGAAGCCAGTGACTTTGCCGAGCAAGCACAAGCGCTCATCGCATATTGTCAGCAGCAACGTATTGAAAATATTTTTGCTAATCAAGAAGTTGAACTTAATGAACAACAGCGTGACCAAGTTTTATTAGATCATGGCTTATCCTTAACGCTGTTTGAATCTGACGTGATTGTCTCTAAAGGCGCTGTTCTCAATGGTCAGAACGAAATGTACAAAGTATTTACGCCATTTAAAAAAGCGTGGGCAAGTTCATTAGCAAGAACCCATGCCGCTCCTTTACAAGTTTCCTTGCCATCATTAAAACCTGTTAGCAACCCTGTCATTACGTTTAACATTACTAAGCAAGATTCTACCAAGTGGCCTTTGGCGAATACCGTATTGCAGCAAGTGCTTCCGAATTTTCTAACCACTAAATACCAAGACTACCATCAAGACCGAGACTACCCGGCGATAAAAGGAACTTCTGGTTTATCTCCCTACTTAGCGATTGGTGCAATCAGTGCAAAACGCGTGTTTGCTGAACTCTCTCACCATTACCCCAATGCTTTAGAAGTGATTTCACAGCCGCAAGGGAGTTGGCTCAACGAATTGGCGTGGCGTGATTTTTATCGTCATTTGTTGCATCACTTTCCAAAGCTAAACAAGCATCATAATTTCAATGACAAATACGACCATTTACCTTGGCCCAATGCTCCTGAATTATTAGCCGCCTGGCAACAAGCCAAAACCGGTTATCCGATAGTCGATGCCGCAATGAGACAGTTAGTACAAACCGGTTGGATGCATAATCGCTTAAGAATGATTGTCGCAAGCTTTCTCACCAAACATTGCCTCGTAGATTGGCGACTAGGTGAAACGTTTTTTATGCAACACTTAATTGATGGCGATCTCAGTGCCAACAATGGTGGTTGGCAATGGGCCGCGGGCACAGGTTGTGATGCGCAACCTTACTTTCGAATATTTAATCCGATCACGCAAAGTGAAAAATATGATCCAGATGGCAGCTTCATCCGTAAGTACTTACCAGAGCTGGAGAATGTACCCTTAAAACATTTGCATTTTCCGCACACTTACTTAAAGCAACACAGTATGGATACTTATTGGCCAGCGATTGTCGACCACCCCACCGCAAGACAGCAGGCGCTAAGTTTCTATAAAGCAGGATAGCAATAAGGAGACACCACATGATGCAGGCTTCGGAACGGATTTCCAGCTTTATCGAGACTTACCAAAAACTCAATAAAGACAATTTGCAGTTATTAGCGGATATCTATGATCCATCAATCCAATTTCAAGATCCGCTACACCAAATTAGTGGCCTAGATAGCCTACATCACTACTTTGAAAAACTGTATGCCAACGTTATCCACTGCCATTTTGATATTCACGATTCTTTTTGCCAAGACCAACAAGCTGCCATTTATTGGACTATGCATTTACAGCACCCTAAGCTCAAATCTGGCCAATTGATTCTGGTTGATGGGCACTCTCACCTTATCTTTGATGAGCAAAAAATTACACACCACCGAGATTACTTCGATATTGGCAGCATGCTTTATGAACAACTTCCCATCATTGGTACAGGCATTAAATACATAAAGCAGAGGGCAACCTCATGAATAATCAACCAAGCATTTTAATCACTGGTGCATCATCTGGTATCGGGCGTGCTTTAGCGCTGCATTACGCAAGTGCAGGTTATCAAGTATGGGCAGGAGGGCGTAGTATCGAAAAGCTACAGCAACTTTGCGAACTGCACCCAAATATTCTGCCACTACTGTGTGACATCACCAATTTTAATGCGGTTAAAGCGAGCGTCAGTCAATTACCTGCATTAGATATATTGCTACTCAATGCGGGCACTTGTGAATATATCGATGATGCCAAGCATTTTGATGGCGCACTTTTTGAAAGGGTTATCACTGCCAATGTCATCGCAATTGGTTATTGCTTAGAGGCTTGGCTTCCATTAGTTAAGCAAAGTGGCAACTTAGCGATAACCAGCTCCAGTGCTTCTTTTTTACCTCTGCCTAGAGCAGAAGCTTATGGTGCATCCAAAGCTGCTGCGACGTATCTAGCTCGAACTTTAAGCATTGATCTAAAAAAAGACAATATTCATGTCAGTGTGATCCATCCTGGCTTTGTAAAAACGCCGCTCACAGATAAAAATGATTTCTCAATGCCATTTTTAACTACCCCAGAAAAGGCGGCTGACATCATTTTCAAAGGTATTAATAACAATAAAAACGAAATTCATTTTCCTAGAGTATTCACTTGGTTACTCAAGGCCCTTTCTTTATTACCTTTCTTTTTATGGCAAAAAATAGCATCAAGGATGACTTCATAATGAAGAATATTGCGATCATTGGCTCCGGTATTTCAGGTTTAACCTCAGCATATCTTTTAAGCCGAGAGCATAACGTCACCGTTTTTGAAAAAAATAATTATATCGGTGGGCATACAGCAACCAAAGACATAGAAGTCGATGGTAAATGCTATGCCATTGATACTGGTTTTATTGTCTATAACGAACGCACTTACCCAAATTTTATTAAGTTATTAAATCAATTGGGTATTACTGAACAAAAAACCGAAATGAGCTTTAGCGTGATGAACCCTAGTGCTAACTTGGAATATAACGGCAGTACTATCAATACGTTATTTGCTCAACGTTCAAACCTATTCAAACCAAGCTTCTGGCGTTTAATCTTAGAAATTCTACGCTTCAATAAACTATGTAAAGCTTTATATGAACGAGATGATATCGATGTCGAATTAACTCTAGGTGACTTTCTCAAGCAACATAAATTTAATCAGGCATTTAGCCAAAACTACATTCTACCGATGGGTGCAGCTATCTGGTCAAGCAGCTTAGTAGAAATGACTCAATTTCAGCTCAAGTTTTTTGTGCGATTTTTCTATAACCACGGACTACTTGATATTCAAAACCGTCCGCAGTGGTTTGTTATCCCTGGTGGCTCAAAGCAATATATTTATCCACTTATTCAATCATTCGAAAACAATATCGAATTGAATAGCCAAATAAAGTCGGTCTCTCGAACCGATTCAGGTGTCACTTTACTGTTTGAAGATGGTCACTCTAAGCAGTTCGATGAAGTGGTATTTGCTTGTCATTCCGATCAAGCTTTACATTTATTAAGTGACTCTAATGCACAAGAACAAGAAATCCTATCTAGCATGCCCTACCGAGATAACCAAGTCGTGCTACATACCGACACCAATCTATTACCGAAACGTCGCTTGGCATGGGCAAGTTGGAATTATCATTTAGATTCAAACCAAAACCGCCCAGCTTGTGTCACCTATAACATGAACATACTACAAGGACTAGAATCGGACACCACGTTTTGCGTGACCCTCAACAACACGGACCGAATTGATACCAACAAAATCCTTCAGACTTTTAACTACTCGCATCCTATTTTTAATCAAAACAGTCTGGCCGCTCAACAACGTCGCTTAGAAATATGTGGTAAAAACAATACGCATTTTGCCGGTGCTTATTGGCATAACGGTTTTCATGAAGATGGTGTTCGCAGTGCAGTAGAAGTCGCTCAACGCTTTGGTATTTCATTATGACGACCACAGCGCAACCTTTCGATTTTCAACATGGTATCTACAAAGGCAAGGTGCGGCATCGTCGTTTTTCTCCGGTTCTACATAGCTTTAACTACCCGATTACTATGCTGGGCATTAATGTTGCCGAACTCGATAGCTTGAATGATCAACATTGGGCATTTGGCACTCAATGGTACAAACCGGTTCGCTTTGCGCAAAAAGATTACATTAAAAGTGAACCAGGTGAATTGCTGCAACGTATTAAAAGCAAAGTCGCTAATTTAGGTGGCGAGTGGGACGGTGAAAATGCAGTAATGCTGGCCCAATGTCGCTGTTTTGGTGTGTATTTTAGCCCGGTTAATTTCTACTTTTGTTTTGAAAAATCAGGGAATTGCAAGTACATGTTAGCTGAGGTAAGCAATACCCCATGGAACCAACGACACTATTATTTAGTAGACATGTACTTGGTGAATACCGAAAACGAGAAAATGACTGATAAAGCATTTCATGTGTCACCTTTTATGCAAATGAATATGCAATATAAATGGCGAGTAAATCCACCAGAAGACAAAGCCTTTGTTCATATCGAAAACCATGACAAAGACCAACAGAGTAAAAAAATATTTGATGCCACGGTGGCGCTTAGCAAGCTTGATATGAAAGGTAAACTGGACATGAAAGCCAGTCAATCAAAAACTAGGCAACTAAGAACTAGGCAATCAAACACAAGCCAACCTGCCAGCAAGCTAGATTGGCTAACACTACCTTTTATGAACTTTAAAGTTTTACAAGGTATTTATTGGCAAGCACTAAAGCTATTTAGCAAAAAAGTCCCATTTGTGCCTTATAGAAAAACATAACAACGGAGTGTTGATGATGGAACAAACTCAATCCCTACAAAACAATAAAAGTAAAAGTGGTTGGTTCGGCAATCAATGTCGTCACTTAGTGTTTAGCCTACTCAACAAAATGGATGATGCTTATATTGAAATCGATGAAGGTAGCCAAGCGACTTTCGTGGGAAATCCTAACGCACAATTAAAAGGTCACATCACCATTCACGATAACAACGTTTTCCGTGACATCATCAAAGGCGGGAGTATTGCCGCCGCAGAAGCCTATATCGCACAACGCTGGAGCACACCTGATCTCACTTCTTTGATTCGTATTTTTGCACGTCATCAGGTTCAACTTGATCAACTTGAAAAGAAAACCAGTTGGATTTATACCTTTAAAAACCTCTTAACGAATCGATTAAACGCCAACACAGTGTCGGGCTCTAAAAAGAACATTTTGGCACACTATGATTTAGGCAATGAACTCTACACTCGATTCCTTGATGATCGCATGATGTATTCATGTGCTCTCTACAACCAACCCAGTGATACTTTAGCTGAAGCGCAAACCAATAAGCTCCAAGCCATTTGCGATAAACTTGATTTACAACCAAGCGATCAACTGCTGGAAATAGGCACTGGCTGGGGTGGTCTGGCGATTTATGCTGCTCAACACTACGGTTGCCATGTCACCACCACCACCATTTCTGAAGAGCAATTTGTTTATGCTCAACAACAAGTTAAACAACTTGGACTTGAAGATAAAGTCACTCTACTTAAGCAAGATTACCGCCACCTAGAAGGTCAATACGATAAACTGGTTTCAATTGAGATGATTGAAGCGGTTGGACATCAATTCTTACCGACCTTTTTTAAGCAATGTAATGACCTATTAAAACCAAGCGGTAAATTATTGATACAAGCAATCACGATTGCCGATCAACGTTATGAACAGTATCGAAAAAGCACCGATTTTATTCAAAAATACATCTTCCCTGGAGGTTGCTTACCTTCATTAAATGTCATAAATCAGCAAGTTGCACAATCCACCGATATGATGATCGATAACATTGAAGATATCGGCCTGCACTACGCTAGAACACTTGTCGACTGGCGCAGCAATTTTGAACGCAATTGGCATAGTATTCAACCGTTTGGCTATGATGAGCAATTCAAACGCTTATGGCATTATTACTTCTGTTATTGTGAAGGGGCATTTATGGAAAGAGTGATCAGCACCCACCATATTGTGATGCGTAAACCTGGCTACTTAAGTAAACAAGATGCATCGATTCTCAATTATTAATTTCATAATATTCCAATCCTGTTGGGCGTTAGCGGCTTCGTTTCCTGCTAGCGCTCCTTTTTTTATGATTGGACTATTAGGTGTACATTTTGCCCTAACACCAACGCGCAAAGCTGATGGTTTTTTATTGATAGCAGCACTCGCTGGTATTTTGGTTGATCAATTCATGGTGTGGATTGGCATATTAGAAGTAGATCAACCGTGGATTCCAATCTGGTTAATACTACTGTGGGGCCACTTTATCTTATGTCTTAATCACAGTTTATTATGGTTAAGCAAATTAGCTTGGTATTGGGTGGCATTTTTAGGTGAAGTATTCGGAACCTTGAGTTATTGGAGTGGCCTGAAACTTGGTGTGTTTAACACTGAACTTAGTCAGCCATCCTTTATTCTTAGTTATGCGATTGCTTGGACAATTTTATTACCCATTTTAAGTTACTGGGCGAAAATAACTCGAGAGCGATATATACTTAAGTGACCTCAAGATGCAGAACTGACTTAGGTATATCTAATCGATTAATCTCGCCCAAGCATGCTAGCATTTCTAACCAATTGTAGATCTTCATCTAATGATAACGCTAATTGGCTGCGCTTTAATGAAAGCGTAGCATGACGTTTCGCTGCGGCTTTCATTTTATCATCTCCCACCATACACAACGCTGTTAAGGCTTTTTGCAAATGAATTCCCACTTCGACACAGCTTGCGCCATCACGAGCAATAGAAGTAAAAGCATCATCAAACATATCCTCTATATTGACTTCTGGCACTTGCACTCGGTCATAATATGATTGCTGTTCATCCTCTTCCGGAACGGGTTCACTCCAACACACAAACAATCTCACTAGACTGCCTATTACTTTAATCGCCGAACCCGGGTCATTGACCGCTGGCGATAATGCTTTACCTGCAATTTCAGATAGCACGATAAAACCAAAGCGCGGATCATCATCAAACAAACGGTCTGCCCCTATTTGATAAGCAGCTAATACACTTTTGTAATCAAACTCTTGCTCTGATTTCTCAGAGATCACTTTAGCAATCACCGTACCTGGCGCGACAAATTTACCGGGTAATACGGATAGCACCACCACGGCATCATTATCTTCAGCCCAATGGTGCAAACGACTAATATCAATATGTTGAATGTAACCAACCGATGTTGCTACCACCGCTTCTCCTTGCTCAGTATCCACACAAGGTGCACCTGAACGATTGGGAGCATTACGCAAACGAATTAATGACTGCATTGCCACACTCTCGACCCGATCAACTGTGTTCCCCACTCGACCAAGTCTAGCTAAGCGATCAACCCAACGAATAAACGTCAAAATAACTAACGCAAAAACTAAGCTGGTTAAAATAAACAATACAAATAAACCGGCGATGTCAAAAACATCATTTTTTATCGCAGTCAGGGCTACAATGCTAAAAATAAATGAACCAATAAACCGTGATAAAGCGTTTTTAGACACATCATCAGACACCACAACACTAAAAGCGCGTGGCGTGGCAGAAGTACTCGCAGAAGTATAAGCGGCTATCATCGAACCAACAGAAAAAGTAGCAATCATCAACATGCTCGACGACATAATCTCAAGCAAGGCCACAATAGAATCTAGGCTAATCGGTGGGACAAATAAGCCAGCATTATAATGATCAGCAAACTTAGCAATAAAGACTGCACATATGGAACAGAAACACATCCATAATGGCTTCACCCACAATTTATCTTTAAGACGATTATATAAAAAACGCAGGTGATCTCGAGAATAGCTAGCCGCCATAAATTACCCTTAACTCATTATTGGTACGAATTAATTAAAGAATTAAGCAGAAAATTAAGCAATTAAAATTCATCAAGAATTGAACTTGTGAGCAAAAAAACAACGCTTGTGCAGAATTCAGCTGAGGAAAGCTATCTGAGTATTGGATTATCTATTTAAAATCCGTATTATTCTGAAGGTTAGTCTTTTGGTCCCCATAGCTCAGCTGGATAGAGCGTCCCCCTCCTAAGGGGAAGGCCGTAGGTTCGACTCCTACTGGGGACGCCATTAGGCTAAAAATAACACCTATCGATAATGGCCTAACCAATTTCTAGCCCTTTTTCTCATACAGCAATTCATCAACTCTTTTATAAACTTGGTCGAAAGTCTCATTTGGTAGCATTTGAGTTGTCGCACTGGTGATTGTAACCTCAACGCCCACAGAGTCTATAGAGCGCTCCTGAACTTCTTTTTCTAAACGTGCCGCTATTTTATAAGCTGGCTCTAGAGGTAGATTAGGTAAAACAATTAAAAATTCATCCCCCCCCATACGTATACAATAATCGTGACAACGTGTGCATGTCGTTAAGCTGTCGGCTATGTGCAGTATTGCTTTATCTCCTATCTGATGACCATAATTATCATTGATTTTCTTAAACTTATTGGCATCAATAGCAATAATACAGACAGGGTTATTTTGTTTATTTAACAGATCAATTTCTTGGATCACCTGCTCATCTAAAATTCGGCGATTATATAGGCCGGTCATCGAGTCATGCGTAAGCTGTTCTTTTAGTAGTAATTTTTCTTGTTTTTGTCGTTGCAATGATGACCAAACTAGATGAAAGATTATCGATAGCATGACCAACAAACATAATTCAGGAAACAGTTTTGTAGAAAAATAAAGAACATCATAATATGCAACTAGTGCACCTAAATTTGGAACTTCATACTTATAATGAAATACATCCCAACTGTTATATCTCGCCTCGCTTACAGGAACAGAAATATCACTACCATTAAACACTAAATCTACTTGAATTGACTTTTTTAGATCTGGATAAAGCCGAATAATAGTTTTTAACTCATCAAGTTCAATATCCGTTCCAATATCAACAAATATCTCACCTTGATAATAAACAGGAGTAATTACTGAAAATACTTTACCGTCATCCAGTAAGTTTTGATAGGGCAAAGTAAAGAAAAAACCATATTGTTCAAGGTCTTTTATATATCGATCTTCTAATCCTTTACGGAACCTCTGAGGCTTAATCATTCCTTCTTTTATAAAATGTTCCCTATTTTCCAGTAGACGGATATTTGATGAGTAAACAAATTGATATTCATAGTTGACTACAAAATGATTGTGGAATTTATTCGCCTTACGGTAATTATTCCAAATTTTATCCATTGCCAAAAAACGATTACCATTTTCAACTAAAATTGCAGGTGGCTTGCCATAACCAATTAACATGCCATTAGCTGCCACATTTGGATAAACGCCTTGATTGAAGCCATATTCATTACGTGAAGGAAAGTAATGTAAATCTGCATTCGAGATCACACTCGGTGAGGTCTTAACTTTAGAGCCGTGTTCAATCATCATCTGCGCGTAGTTAGCATCGGAAACATTGTTATCACCAATTTGCTGTAAGGTAGATGTAAAAATATCAAAGACAGATTTCAAATAAGAACGAGATTTATTTACTTCATAAATAAAACTCATGGCTAAGATAGCAATAATCACGACTGTGTTGAGTAAAGCTCGAACGTAACATTTACCTAGCATATACAACCAACCTATACTTAAATGAGACGAGTTACCGACCTATTCGAGAAATTGAAAAAATAAGGGCGAGAGTATAGAGTGGTGACTCTTTAATTAATCTGCGCGAGCACGCAATAATGTAAAACTCCAAAAAATCCCTACAAAAAAAAGGCTTTTTACCAAAGTAACAAGCCTTTCATTTAATATCAATTTATCTAGAGCAATAAGTTATGATACTTTTGTATCCTCAAGCGAATCTGCTTCATCGCTTCCTAAAAACCCTCCGGTTTGATGCGCCCAAAGTTGTGCATAAATTCCACCTTGTGACAATAATTCTTGATGCGAACCCTGTTCAAGAATTTCACCTTGGTCAAGGACGATTAAACGATCCATTGCAGCAATAGTTGATAAACGGTGCGCAATGGCGATAACCGTTTTACCTTCCATCAATTCGTATAAACTTTCTTGAATAGCCGCTTCCACTTCTGAATCAAGTGCCGATGTAGCTTCATCCATAATCAAGATTGGCGCATCTTTTAGCAACACACGAGAGATCGCAATACGCTGACGTTGACCACCTGATAATTTCACCCCACGTTCACCTACTTGCGCATCGTAACCTACGTTGCCAAAAGTATCGGTTAGGCTTTCAATAAACTCATGCGCATGAGCCTGCTTAGTTGCCGCAAGAAGATCTTTTTCTGTCGCATCAGGACGGCCATATAGAATGTTCTCTCGAATTGTGCGGTGTAGTAACGAGGTGTCTTGCGTGATCATACCAATCTTACCGCGCAACGAGTCTTGTTGAACTTTAGAAATGTCTTGTCCATCAATACGAATCGTGCCACTTTCCAAATCATAAAAACGTAGCAATAAGTTAACCAGGGTTGATTTACCCGCTCCAGAACGCCCGACTAAACCAACCTTTTCACCCGGCTTAATATTCAAATTCAAATCGGTGATCACGGCTTTATTTGACTCGCCATAATGGAAGCTTATCTTATCAAAATCAATTTGGCCGTTATCGACTTTAAGTGCTGGTGCATTTTCAACATCTTGAGTCACAACGGGTTTAGACAGGGTATTCATGCCATCGACCACTGTACCAATGTTTTCAAAAATAGCGCTAATTTCCCACATGATCCATTTAGACATGCCTTGGATACGCAATGCAAGGCTGATCGCCACGGCAATAGCACCCACAGTGATCATACTGTTCATCCATAAGCCAATCGACAGAGCTGCGATAGAGAAAAGCAACAGGTAGTTGAGCATATCAATACTGAATAAGAACACCGTTGCGAGACGCATTTGCGCGTAAACGGTTTTCAAAAATGACTTCATACCCTTTTCTGCATATTCCGTTTCGCGGTTAGTATGCGAGAACAGTTTTACCGTTGCGATATTGGTATAGCTATCAACGATACGACCAGTCATTAATGAACGTGCATCAGCCTGTTCAGTGGCAATGCGTTTCATTTTAGGAACAAAATAAACTTGAGTTAGCACATAAGCCACTAGCCAAACGAATACCGGAACCATCAGCCATAAATCAGCCTGCGCCATTAATACAAACATAGACACAAAATAGACTGTGATATAAACCAGCATATCGGCAAATTTCATCACCGTTTCACGGATAGCGAGCGACGTTTGCATCACTTTAGTGGCAATTCGCCCTGCAAAATCATCTTGGTAAAACGTCACACTTTGGTTAAGTAGATAACGGTGTGCTAACCAACGAATCGACATAGGGAAGTTACCAAGTAACGTTTGGTGCATGATCATCGAGTGGAAAAAGCCAATCACAGGGATCACTACAATAATTACCAAGCCCATACCAATAATACGTGCTCCCTCAGCATCCCATAATGTTTCTGGCGTATGAGTCGAAAGCATATCCACAATCGAGCCCATAAAGCCCATTAAAGAAACTTCAATAATGGCGATACACGCACTCAAAATAGACATAAACAGAATAGGTAATAGAAAATCGCGGCTGTAATGCATGCAAAAAGCAAACAAGGTACTCGGCGGAGTATTGACCGTATCTTTAGGGAAAGGCTTAGTTAAACCTTCAAAAAACTTGAACATAAAATGGTTCCATTCAGAAATGAGGCGTTCAAAAGTTGAATCGAGTGAGACTCAATAAAGACATGTGCTACCGCCTAATCCGGCAGTAGAAATGTGCCGCTATCATAAAGGGAAAATGGTCAATTTCCCACCCCCTATTGATATCGATCATGATCTTCTTTCCTTTATTAATAATTTTGCAAATTAATTCTAGGCAGGGTCGTTGAAAATGAATACAATTTAAAACAATAATGATTCTCAATTAATAAACAATGGATTGATTTATGTCTTTCGCTTTGCACCCCGTTTCACAAGCAGTCTCTCGCACTATGAAACCTGCTCTTGGACTTTCTTTAGCGCTTATTGCTATGCCCTCTTTTGCTGAAGAAGAAACCTCAACTGAAAATTTAGATACCATTACAGTAACGGCTTCGGCGTTAAAGGTTGAGACACCACTCGCCGAAACCCCTCGCAGTGTGTCTGTGATTGATGAAGAGCAATTGTCAGTACAGCAGCCGCAAAAATTGGATGAAGCGCTGCGTTACCAACCAGGTGTAATGACTCAACCTTATGGTTCAGACAATAATACTGATTGGTTCAAAATTCGTGGCTTTGATGCGGCAACTTATCTCGACGGTAACCGTCTATTTAATACAGGCTATTATACTTGGAACCTTGAACCTTACGGCTTAGAACAAATTGAAGTGCTAAAAGGTCCAGCATCTTTACTTTATGGTGAAGCGCCTCCGGGTGGTGTTGTTAATGCAGTGAGTAAACGACCTGGGTATACCGAAGGTGGTCAACTAGAAGTGAAAGGTGGTAGCCGTAATCTCCATCAGATCGGTATTGATACAACGAGCTTTGTTGATGAAGATGGCGATGTGCGCTTTCGCTTAGTCGCTTTAATGAGTGAGCAAGATGGTACTTTAGATGACACTTACAATAATCGTGTTTATCTCGCTCCAAGCCTTGCATGGGATATAAACTCCGATACTTCAATTACCTTCCTTGCTTCATGGCAACAAGATGATGGCGTACCAACCGCTGGCTTCTTTCCAGCTTATGGCACTTTAATTGACACACCACAAGGTACAATCGACCCAAGCACCAACTATGGTGAACCTGGTTACGATAAAAATGAAAGTAATCAATACTCGCTTGGTTATGAATTAGAGCATTACATCAACGATACTTGGCAGTTCAAGCAAAATACTCGTTATGCATATACTGACTTACTACTTCGCAGTACTTATGCATTTGGTAGTGAAACCAGTGCAGATTTAGGTCGTGGAATTGTTTATCGTGATGGCTCAACGCAAATGTTAAGTATGGATAACCAATTCATCGCTAACTGGGGGCTAGGTAATACCGATAACACCACCCTGCTAGGCGTGGATGTGCAACAGTTCAAGAATGACAGTATGGAAGCTGATGACTGGGGGCCATATGGTGGCACCACACCAAACATTGATGCCTTCCACCCTCAGCATGGCAATATTGTTCCAATTGACGACCGCGCCACTCCAGTTCATATCAAAAAAGAACAGCTAGGCGTTTATGCTCAGCAACAAGTTAAATTCAATGAAAAATTTATTGCCAAATTAGGTGGCCGCTACGATATCGTTCGCCTCCAAAATGAAAATGTTACCAGCGACGAAGATATTCATAATGATCACTTCTCACTCAGCGGTGGCGTCATGTACATCACTGAGTTCGGATTTACACCTTATGTTAGTTATTCTGAATCATTTGAAGTGATCGCATCGGTGGATGCTTCAACCGGTAAAGCTTATAAACCACTAGAAGGTAAACAAACTGAAGCTGGCTTCAAATACGAACCATCTTTCTTTAATGGCTACTTTAACTTTGCTTGGTTTAATTTAAGCCAAGAAAATGGCCTAGTGTATGACCCGACAACGGCTCAACAAACTCAAACACAAGAATTAACATCACAAGGTGTTGAACTTGAAAGTGTTACCCACGTCACCAAAGATTTACTAGCAAGAGCAAACTACACCTATACCGATGCAAAATCGGATGATGGTCTAGGGAATGAACAGCGCACCGCTCTAATTCCTCGTCATATGGCATCAGGTTGGTTGGAATATGATTTTTCTAGCCTAGGCCTAGATAGCTTTGTGGTAGGTGCAGGCGTTCGTTATATGGGGACTTCTGTTGGCTCAACATCAGATGGTTCAGGTACACTACATGTTCCAGCTGTTACCTTATACGACGCCATGGCTCGCTACGACATCACTCCTAAATGGCGTGCGCAAGTTAACGTTAATAACTTGACCAATAAAGAGTACGTTTCAAGTTGTGACTATTACTGTTACTACGGTGAAGAAATGTCTGCAACAGCGACAATCAATTACACTTGGTAAAGAAACACCTTAAACTTACTAGGGCTATTGAGTACAATGGCCCTAGTTTTTGTTTTGTAGTACTCAATAAATAACCCCAGAGAAAAATATGTTCAAACTCAACCAAGTTCGCGTCCACCGAGATAATCGCGACATTCTATCAATAGATGAACTTTCCATTCCTAGTGATGGGTTGACGGTTGTGCTTGGCCATAATGGTAGTGGTAAATCGACACTAGTTAATCTGCTTTCAGGACAAGCGGAAGCAGACTCAGGACAAGTGACACTCAACGAGACTGAAATTTCTGAATTCTCCCAAAAACAACTCGCTAAAGAAATTGCTTTTTTACCACAAAAACTGCCAGATGTTGCAGGGCTTACGGTACAAGAATTAGTACGTTTAGGGCGTTTTCCTTGGCGTGGTGTATTTGGTCGTTGGCAAAATGATGATGAAAAAATCATTATCGAAGCTATGCAAAAAACGGGCGTTAAGCAATACGCCAATAACCTTGCCGATAAACTTTCTGGCGGTGAGCGTCAACGTGCTTGGGTTGCCATGTTACTCGCACAACAATCTCCGGTGCTTATTCTCGATGAACCCACTTCTGCCCTCGATATTCATCATCAATACCATTTAATGGATTTACTGCAAGAGCTAAATCAACAAAGCGGCTGTGGCATTTTAGTTATCTTGCACGATCTGAATTTAGCGCTCCGTTATGCCACCCATATTGTGGCTCTAAAACAAGGTAAGATAGCCTTTAGTGGTGCAAAGGAATTACTGCTCGATGATCAACGATTAACAGATTTATACGAAACTGATATCCAACTTTTAGATCACCCACAGCAAGATGATCAAAAAATAGCCGTCGTCATTTAAAAGCCAGAAAGATTTATCAATTATTGCTTTTCCTAGCGACTAGGAACTAGAAACCAGGAACTCTTCTACATGAAAATACGCATTCAATTCATCACATTTATGGCTGCACTTTTCTCTTTTTCCAGTGTTGCTTCCATAACTGTCACCGATAGCCTTGGCGAACATCAATTAGATAGCCACCCAAAACGTATTGTCGCTTTAAATTGGGATCTTGCAGAGCAATTACTTGAACTTGGCGTGACTCCAGTTGGTGTGCCAAATATCAAAGACTACACCACCTGGGTAGTCAAACCGACCATTCCTGAATCAGTGCAAGATCTTGGTACTCGCGCAGAACCTAATATGCAAAAACTAGCGGAATTAAAACCTGATCTCATTTTGGCGGCCTCACCACAAAAAGATCTGATTCCTCGTTTACGAACGATTGCACCAGTGCTGTATTACCAGACCTATAATGCCGATCAAGACAGCGCTAAAGCAGCCATTGAGAACTTCCGCAACATTGCGGCTGTTGTCGATAAAAGTGACATAGCGGAACAAAAACTCAATGCGATGGACCAACGTTTTGCCGATTTAAAAGCACAACTAGAAACTGCGTTTAATGGTGAAATGCCAAGTGTCGCTGCAATGCGTTTTGCTAACCAAACTTCTATCTATTTATACGCGAGCAATTCAACCACTGACTACGTGATCCATCAACTCGGTTTAACCACTGCGCTCCCTCAACCAGCCAAAGAATGGGGGATCGTACAAAAACGAATTACCGATCTACAACATATTAAAGATGGCTATGTGATCTACTTCGGTCCATTTACGGATGCGCAAAAAGATCAATTACATAAGTCTATGCTCTGGAAAGCGATGCCATTTGTTCGTAATGGCCATGTCAATGAAGCTAAATCGGTGTGGAACTATGGTGGTGCAATGTCAATGCAGTATATTGCAGAATCCATCACCGAAAGTTTGTTAGAGATAAAGCAATGAATAAAAGTTCCTAGGTTCTAGTCCCTAGTTCCTAGGAAAAGCTTGGTGGGTAAAAGTAATCGCTTTAATGCCAATCAAATCAACAACACCAAAATGTTATAAAAATCCACTAATCTGCTAGGCTCCAACCTAGGGACTAGGAACTCGAAACTAGGAACCCGACATGTCTTCCCTTCGCTTCCCTATCATCATTGCTACTTTCACCGCTTTATTGTTGATCTTGTTCGCTAGCCTCCAAATTGCTAACCCTTTGTCCATTTCTCAACAATGGCATTTATTGATGGGGGCAGAAGCACAAGAGTTTGCTGATTTCAATTTTGTTTACGCACAACTTCCTCGTGCAGTAATGGCCATTATCGTTGGGGCAATGCTTGGCCTAGTCGGTAGTTTGATGCAGCAATTAACTCAAAACTCATTAACTTCCCCACTCACACTTGGTACTTCTTCCGGTGCTTGGCTTGCTCTCATCGTGGTCAACGTATGGTTCCCTAACCTTGCAAGTGATTACATGGCACTTTCCGCAATGGTCGGGGCAATGTTTGCAATGGGGCTTGTTATCACGATAGCTGGGCCAAAAAATATCACTGGCTTACCGTTGATTTTATCCGGCATGGTCGTCAACATCTTATTTGGTGCAATTGCGACAGCGATTATTTTACTTAACGATCAATACGCTAAAAATGTGTTTATTTGGGGTGCTGGTGATCTTGCGCAAAATGGTTGGGAAATGGTGCAATGGCTACTGCCTAGGCTCTCCGTTGCTCTCGTATTACTGATTATTGCACCACGAATTTTAAACTTAATGCGTTTAGGGCATCAGGGCGCAGCCGCTCGTGGTCTCAATGTTATTCCTTATTTTATTGTTCTGATAGCTCTTGGATTATGGGTAGTCTCCGCTTCTATTACGGCGGTTGGTGTTATCAGCTTTATTGGTTTATTGTCACCTAATATTGCTCGTGCCCTAGGTGCTAGAACACCAAAAGCTGAACTTTATATCAGTATGATCATTGGTAGTATCGCACTTTTAACGACTGACATACTCGCGTTATCCATCAGCCAATTCACCCAAGAAATGATTCCAAGCGGAACCACTGCAGCAGCTATCGGTGCGCCCGCTTTGGTTTGGTTCAGCCGCCGAGCGTTAAAAGCACAAGATCAAATATCTATCAAACTCCCACCAAGTAAGGCACAACTTTCAAATTTAGTCATACCAAGTCTAATCATCATGACAAGTGTGATGCTCATTATCAGTGCCACACTATCAATGACAGACAATGGCTTACTCTGGGCAATTCCCGATAGCTTTACATGGGACCTTCGCTGGCCTCGCTTCGTGACTGCACTTGCCGCAGGTGTTGCATTAGCTGCAGCGGGTACCGTATTACAACGCCTTATCTACAACCCATTGGCTAGCCCTGATATTCTTGGTATTTCCGCAGGTGCAACCTTCGCGTTAGTTGCCGCTACCGTATTTTTAGGATCCAATATTTTTGCGTCAGGTTCATTAATTGCCTTTGCGGGTAGTATGATGGTGCTTGTAGTTCTACTACTTCTAGGACGTAAAAACCAATTTGCTCCATCGAGTATGATCTTAATTGGAATCGCCATCAGCGCATTAATCGAGTCTTTAGTTCAGTTTGCACTAGCAAAAGGAACTCAAGATAGTTACACCATTATCGGTTGGTTAGCAGGTTCAACATATCGAGTGTCAGGACAAAGTGCCATTATATTAGCCCTTAGTGTCACCGTGATTTTTACCGCCTTAATCAGCGTTTCTCGTTGGTTAACACTTATTTCAGCAGGTCGTCAATTTGCTTCCGCTCGCGGTTTAAATGTACAAGCTACCAGCGTAATCCTACTTTGTAGTGTCGCTTTACTCTGTGCTTTAGTTACTACCACCATGGGCCCAGTTGCATTCGTTGGTTTATTAGCACCACATATGGCCGTAATGCTTGGCGCTAAACAAGCACGATCTCAATTATTAGTGGCTGGGCTTACTGGAGGGTTACTTATGTTAATTGCAGATTGGATTGGACAAAGTATTTTATTCCCAATGCAAGTGGCAGCAGGCACCGTTGTTTCAATTGTTGGCGGAAGCTACTTTTTACTCTTATTAATCCGAGGTCAAAAGAAACATTAATTGTGAATTCCCTTTAAGGGTAATTTTCATATATATCCAAGTAATGATTACAACATTAAACTTGTCCTTTTTATGAAAAATAACATACATTTAACAAGGTTTATTTTGTAAATGCTTGTTTTTCATTTATTATTACCCATACTGTAAGTGGACGTTGAAGCGATACATAAATTAAATACAAGTAGTTGTAATTAAATGTAATCTTCAACTATATTTAGAATCACTAATTAAGTTCTCATTGATGGCTCTAAAAGAATCTGCTTAGCTGAAGGGCTACAAAACGACAACGTTTTATAGTTAAAATCGGAGTAATAATAATGGAAAAAAGTATGAAAAAGAATGTTTTAGGTATGGCTTGTGCTCTAGGTCTAATGGCAACATTAGCGGGTTGTAGCTCAAGCGAAGAAGTTGCTGAACCAGCAACTGAAACAACAACTGAAGCTCCAGCAACTGTAATGGCTCCAATTAGCCTAAGTGCTGATCTACTATTCGATTTTGATTCAGCAACACTAAAAACCACTGATTCAATTGATGAAGCTGTAAGCAAAGCATCTGATGCTCAACTTAAATCAATTACAATCGTTGGCCACACTGATAGCGTAGGTACTGATGAGTACAACCAAAAACTATCAGAAGAACGTGCTCAAGCAGTTGCTGACTACCTAGTAAACAAAGGTTTTGACTCAAGCTTAATCTCTGTTAGTGGTGAAGGTGAAACCTCTCCTGTTGCTGACAATGACACAGCTGAAGGTCGTTCACAAAACCGTCGTGCAGACGTAACGGTTTCTGCTGAAATTGAACAACCAGCGCCAGTTGCTGAAGATTCAATGGCTGAAGACGCAGCTGCAGAATAATAATCGTACTATCCACGGCTCACCTTGTTGGTGAAGTTAGCTAAATAAGTATGTTAGAGAGTGAAGTCATTATGGCTTCACTTTTTTATTTACCCCGTATTCATCTAATACCATCTATCTTCACTCCTTTTAGATTGATTACTTTAAATAATTGACCTTAATCTTTGAACCAGACTAAAAGGAAATTATTGGCAGGCATAGGATGAATCGCGCTTAATGTCATTCCTGCTGCCCATTCTTTTAGTTGTCCAATATCACGAATACCACCACGTCCTTCACTGCGAATCTTTAGATCGAACGCTTGATTACTCTCGCTCGTAAATTCGCCATTTACCTTCATCGGCCCATACTGACAAAACACGCCGCCTTTCGGTAAATGCTTGGCAACCAACGCCATCATCGTCTTGGCTTCTTGTGGTTGCATAATATGAGTAGTATTAGCGGTGAATACTGCATCAACATTGATAGGTGGCCATTGATCACGGCCGAGCATAAACTCCACAGGCGATTGAATATTGAATAGCGTACTCTCACTTATCCATGCATTAATACTGCCATGGTTTTCAACAACATCACTGGTTTGCCATATTAAATGCGGTAGATGTTGCGCAAAAAACACCGCGTGCTGTCCAGTACCGGAACCAATTTCTAAAACCTTAGAAGCATTTGAAAAATACAGAGCAATCACGTCTAAGATCGGTTGTTTATTTCTCTCACACGATGGTGCATTTTGCTTCGCCATTAATAAAACTCCCTAAATTAGAATAGTGAAATCAGAATAACATTTGTTATTCGTTAATCCTGAACTTTCTTGTCTGTTCTTTAAGCAATAAGTCTTTATACCCAAATGGCCTCAAGATGCAGAATTCAGAGCTATCATCCAGGTCTTTAAGCAAGGAATATTTGTGAAAGAATGTAAGTACCTTTTGAGTAAATATGACGCTGCATAAAGGCTTGGATGAAGCTCCCGAAGGGCAAATTAAAACAAGCTCTATGCAGCGTTATATTGAATAGAGATAGAATAACTATGATCATATTCAATTTGCCTTGCCTATAGCCTGTTTTATTTTTGCTGAAACTCGCATATTGAGGCCACTTGGGTATATAATCCGCCGCCTATTTACACTTCAATTTTGATGCGTTCTACCCGCTACTCAGAGCTCCCCATCACCTAAGGATATTTCTTTGATTTCAACCGCAAACATCACCATGCAATTTGGTGCTGAACCTTTATTTGAAAACATCTCAGCCAAGTTTGGCAACGGCAATCGTTATGGCTTAATCGGCGCTAATGGCTGTGGTAAATCGACTTTCATGAAAATCCTTAGTGGTGCACTTACGCCAAGCTCAGGCAATGTATCCATTACTCCAGGGCTAAAGCTGGGCGTACTGAGCCAAGATCAATTTGCCTTTGAACAACATAACGTCATTGATGTTGTGATCATGGGTGATCGCAAATTATGGGAAATAAAACAAGAACGTGACCGCATTTATTCTTTACCTGAAATGAGTGAAGAAGATGGCATGAAAGTGGCTGAACTTGAAAGTGAATTTGCTGAAATGGATGGCTACACAGCCGAAAGCCGTGCCGGTGATATATTGATCCAAGCGGGTATCGAAGAAGAATTCCATTTTGACCTAATGCAGCGTGTTGCACCGGGTTGGAAACTACGTGTGTTACTAGCTCAAGCACTATTTGCTAACCCAGATATTTTGTTGCTCGATGAACCAACCAACAACTTGGATATCCACACCATCAACTGGCTGGCAGAGGAATTGAATCAACGTAAATGCACTATGATCATCATCTCGCATGACCGTCACTTCTTAAACTCAGTGTGTACTCACATGGCGGATATCGACTACGGTGAACTTCGCATCTACCCAGGAAACTATGAATACTTCCTTGAAGCTTCTGGTCTTATTCGTGAGCAATTACTCGCGAGCAATGCTAAGAAAGCTGCGGAAATCAGCGAACTGCAAGATTTCGTCAACCGTTTTGGTGCCAACGCCTCAAAAGCCAAACAAGCCAGTTCTCGTGCGAAGAAGATGGATAAAATAAAACTGGATGAAGTGAAATCATCAAGCCGTATTAGCCCATCAATTGATTTTGGTGAGGGTAAAAAACTACACCGGTTAGCATTAGAACTTCAAGATCTTGGCCACGCTTTTGAAGATGAATTACTGTTTGAAGGCGGTAATCTATTACTTGAAGCTGGTACTCGCCTAGCTGTTATTGGTGAGAATGGTGTAGGTAAAACCACCTTACTACGTTGCCTAGTTAAAGACTTGGCACAAAACCAAGGTGTGGTGAAATGGTCAGAAAATGCTTCTATCGGTTACTGCCCGCAAGACAGTACCAAAGATTTCGATAACGACTTAAGCATTTTTGATTGGATTTCCCAATGGCGTACCACCAAACATGATGACTTAATGGTACGTGGTATTTTAGGTCGCCTTCTATTCACCGCAGATGATGCGAATAAAAAAGCACGTAACTGCTCCGGTGGTGAAAAGAACCGTCTATTATTTGGCAAACTAATGATGCAAGACATCAACGTTTTAGTAATGGATGAGCCAACTAACCACATGGATATGGAAGCAATTGAAGCCTTAAACTCAGCACTTAAAGTCTACAAAGGCACTTTAATATTTGTGAGCCACGATCGTGAATTTGTATCATCGCTTGCGACATCGATCATTGATATGAAAGACAAAAAACTAGTGAATTTCCAAGGCACTTATGATGAATACTTAGATCATCAAAAGAAAATGATGGCAGTCGCTTAGTAACAAAAGCAAAGCAACTAAATGAAGGCAGTGATCGCTAAAATCACTGCCTTTTTATTTGTATTATACCAATCACACTAATTAGATGGTCAGAAATTGCGTAGGAAAAAGGCTTGAGAACAAGGCGAAAATTTTCGATAAGTGGTTATTCTACAATCAACTTTCTTATAAACGAAAAGTGCAACGAAGTTATCGAGCTTTTTAACAAGCAAGAATGATTAGATAATTAGTACGATTGGTATTAGTTAAGACAAGACCGACTCACCAAAATTCAAATCAACCAAACACCGTTTGCGCCCAACGAGCTAAACCTGCGGTCACCGAGCCAAAATAGTTACCACTGACAATCGGCACATTAGGTAATTGTCGCTCTAATGCTTGGCGTAAAAAAGGCGAGCGAGCGCTACCGCCAGTCATAAAGATCACATCCGGTTTTCTGGCAGCTTGGCTCATCACTTCCGTTACCAAGTCCATCATTTTTTGCACAGGGGTATCAACCGCTTCTACCATTTGATCGAGGCTGATATCAAGCTCTAGCATCTCGGAAGCCACTGGCATTATCAATGAATGCTTTTGAGTATCCGATAAGCCGATCTTAGCCTCTTCCGCTTTGCGCACTATTTGATAGCCTAGCGTGTGTTGGTAAACGGCTAATAAGCGCGCTAACTTCTCTGGTTCTTTGGCTTCTTTTTGTAATAACTTTAATGACTTGAAATTCGCTGCTTCGTAGAAGTCTTTTTGTGCCACCACATTGTTAATTGCAATCGGGTTCCAAAACTGAGTGATCGGCATTTCAATACCACTATTCATTTGAGTACCAAAACCCATGAGCGGCATTATTTGTTTAAACGCTAGATAAATATCCAAATCGTTTCCGCCAACCCGTTGACCACTGTGACCTAACAAGCTTGCGCTACGGTCGGTTTTTTGTTGCCAATCTGGCCCCATTTCAATCAAGGAACAGTCAGTCGTACCACCGCCAATATCTACCACTAATACGGTCTGGTTTTGGCTTAAGGTACTTTCGTATTCTAAACCTGCTGCAACGGGTTCAAATTGAAATTCAATCTCTTTAAAGCCTGCGCGAGTTGCGGCGTGTAATAAAATACTTTCCGCTTGACGGTTGGCATCGATACCACCACGACCATGAAAATTAATCGGACGGCCAATCACGGCTTGAGTCATATCTTGTTGACTAGAAAGCTCAGCTTGGCTCTTGATGTTCTTCATCATGCTACAAACAAGATCTTCAAAAAACACCAGTTGAGTCGGATGCAAACCGCTCGCTCCTAAAAAGGATTTCGGCGATTTGACGTAGTAGACTTCTTGCGGATCGGAAAGGTAAGTATCCAGCGCCTGCTGACCAAATTGAACATCGCCCAGTTGCAGCTCAATATCTTCTTCACGGTTCAGATTAATTGCGCGTCGTAAGGCTTGCTCACCAGCGGTATCTTTCGGTTGAACTTGCATAAAACGATACAGATATTCGGCTACCGATTCACGAGTAGGAGCACAAATAGTCGAAGGGATAAAATGACTGTCACCTTCTAGTGGCAATAAGCGAGGCTTGCCATTTTCCATCATTGCTACAGAACAGTTTGCTGTCCCATAGTCAAAGCCAATAAACATACATACCTCTGCGACACTCAAAAAAAGGGGCGCTGATGGTAGCGTATTTGTTATATCAAATCCAATAAGTCAGAGAGCTAAACTCGCGCGGGAATTATTTTGCTCTTGGGCAGTTATCACACAAATTGCGACCATCACAGCGGTACACCATACAACAGGTCGTACGGACATAAAGCCATTTATTTTCGACTAAATCGTAATGCAGTGAGTCCATAGCCTTGGTCGATAAGCCAAACGCTTCTAACCAACGTTTAGCGTGTTGAGGGATATACTCTTGTGGTAGGTCTTTATGCAAATCTTGCAAGCGTAATAACGCCATCACCAATAAATCGGCAAGAACATGCTTAGTAAAGCCCGGGCGAATACGCACATTCTCATCAAGCTGAGTACGGTAATCTTCAAATAACGGTAATAACTCGTTAGCAGCAATCTTAATCAGCTCTTCAGGCTCGCCATCATGCATAGGTACATCTTGCAGTGTAAAGCCTGCCACAAAGTTTGCATCACCACGCCACTGTTGAGCAATGGTCGACATAGCAGGTAATGCATGAATGCCATAGATACTGATAAAACTAATATAAACAGGCTGCCAGACAAGTAACGTCCATGTGCGGTTTAACCAATACGCATGGCCTGCTTCAGGGTGAGAGAGCTGAAGTTTGGCGTAAATATCGTGCAGTAGTTCTTGGTTGTTATGCTCCGAAAGTAACCAGTCATCACCTAGTGGAGCTTGCATGAGTTCATTGTGGGACAATTCACCTCTAAGATAAGGCGTCACATGGTCGGCATAGTGGAATAATTGTTGATATCTAGGATCACTCACAGCAAGGCTCATTAAACTTAATTACGTTAAACGCAATGATACTAATTTTCATTTAGATTAAAAAGTAAAAAGATGCTTAAAATGCGCGAAAGTTGTTTCATGTGATGTGCTGCGAGTAGTATGAAAAGATATTACCGAAAGAAAACCGTCATCCTGAAAAACTAGGCTCGAGCGAAGCGTCCCCGGTTCTCATGACTTCTTATTTACTCGCATCAGTCAACAAAAAAGAGCCAACCAACGGCTAGCTCTTTACAGTAATGTGATAAGTGATGCTATACGCTAGAACTTATAATCAAACTTAAATTCTACGGTACGCTCTTCACCATACCAGCAGTTTGCTGAGTCGTAACAAGTGAACGTATCTTCATCAAATAAGTTATTGACGCTTAAATTAACCGCTGCACCTTGTAGGCTATTAGTTAAATACGCTAAATCATAACCTATAGATAAATCGACTACCGTGTAATCTGGCACGGTATCGGTGTTAGCTGCATCCATTTGACGCTCACCAATATAACGTGCACCTGCACCGAAGCGAGAACCACCTAAAATACCGTTATATACGTAATAGTTAGTCCATAATGTCGCGGCATTCTTAGGCACATAAATTGGTGTTTTGCCTTCTAACCCTGTCGTATCTTTTGTAATTTCCATGTCGGTATAGGTATAGCTTGCTGCCACATCCCAGTTATCTGTTAGCATAGTACGGGCTTCAAACTCTGCACCTTGTGAGCGGATTTCACCCACTTGGATTTTACCTTGGTAGCTTGGATCATTTGGATCCGGCACCACTACATCGCTTTTAATAATGTGGAACAATGAAGCAGCCATAGAAGTTGCATAATCTGAAGATAAGTACTTCACACCACCTTCAATTTGTTGGCCTATCGATGGCTCAAAGCTATCACCACTACTATCAACACCAGCTACCGGTTCAAAGCTAGTTGCATAGTTAACGTATGGCGACCATCCTGAATCGAATTCATACATCGCACCAACGCGATAAGAAAAGTTATTTTGATCCGTTTTAGTAATAGTACCAACATAGTCACTGGTGGCTTCATAATTATCAAGACGTCCACCTGCCATCAATACTATTCGGTTAATTCGCATTTGATCTTGGAAGTAAAAACCTAACTGTTCGACTTTCACATCATCTATATATACACCAGTAGCGGTTACTTTTGAGCGATCGATTTGATTGTTATTCGGTGCGAAAGCATTAAAACTTGGCGCCGTATAACCACCATCATACCCATAACTAGTATAGTTTGAGCTGCCTTTTAGGTGCTGATAATCAATACCAAACAATAAATTATGTTCAACTGGACCTGTAACTACTCGACCTGATAATTGGTTATCAATCGTGAAACCTTCTGAATCTTCATCTGTACTATAGATGTAACGGTCTAAGTTACCAGTAGAAGGATCCCAACCCGCTGCTGCGTGGTAAGTATTTTCCTGATAAAGGTCAGCTTTCATGAAACGAGCATTTTGTAAGAACGACCAGTTTTCATTGAATGAGTGATCGATCTTATAACCAGCCATCCAGAATTCACGTTCAAACTTGCTCCAGTTTTTATCCCCCATTGAGGCATTTTTATCTATGCTACCGTTCGGGTTATCCCATACAGAACCAGAAGCCGGCATTGCTGAGTTCATGCCCATATTAGGATCGTTCTGATAATAAAAATTGAAGTTCACAAGGGTATTATCAGTCACATACCAATCAATAGACGGCGCAATAACGTAACGTTCTTCTTCAGTGTAGTCGACTTGTCCATCTCGATGGGAAGCAGAACCGATCAAACGGTAATAAACATTTGAATCACCAAACTGGCCCGTTGTATCGATGGAAGCTTTGACTAAGTTACGAGAACCCGTCGCAATCGAAATATCAGTATTACGTTCTTTTTGTGGTGATTTGGCTATCAAATTGACCATGCCACCCGGAGGCATTGCGCCATATAAAACTGAACTTGGTCCTTTGAAGATTTCGACACGTTCTAAAGCAATTGGGTCAATTTGTGGCTGTAAGTTCCAACCGACCAAATACTGTAAAACTAACCCATCGTAGTACATTTGGTTGTTTTCAAAGCCACGGATGTTGTAGTTGTCATACATGGTGACACTGCCACCTTTTAGCTCTGCATTAACACCTGGAGCATAACGCAACGCTTGCTGAACAGATGTCACACCACGATTTTCAAAGTCATCAGAATTGATCACTGAAATAGCCTGAGGGGTTTCTTCAGGTTCAAGTGAAGTTTTAGTCGCAGTATTACGATAAGTTTGACCCAGTACCGTAATGGTCTCTTGTTCTGTAGCCGCTGTTTCTTCAGCCATCAAGTTAGGGGCAAATAAAATACTCGTAATTGCTAAAGCCAATGGGCTAGCAGTGAGCATCTTTGATGTGTGAGAAGCTGATTTTATATTTTTCAAGCGAGGCATTTTCCCTTCCTGCAAATGGTTGCTCATTATTCAACGATAATCATTATCATTTCTAAATGATATCTATTTGCAACAATGGAAAGTTAACAATTTGGTGCATCTTTAATATTTGAGGGAACTTTTTGTGGTGTCTACCAAGGCAGCTTCAAGGAGATGTCATTTGAGCTTAAGATTTATGATTCTCAATCGGTAACCAATACTCCATATAAGCATCCGGTGAGTTCAGTTGATAATTAGCCGAATAGATTTCCAATTCAAAACCGTCTACCCCACTATATCCACTTTGAGGTAACCAATCGCTAAATAACCATTCCAGTTTCGATTTAAGCTGCGCGATCTCACCGCGATGAGGTAGAACAACATACTCTTGATCGGGAATATATAACGGTTTTAAATTCTTAGGTAAGTTATTACTACACTCTTCCGATGCCCAATAGGTCAAACGGTCATCATGGAGTGATAAAGTATCAATAACGCCATAGCGAAGAGCAGGTGTAGTATTGCCTGCACCGTTGCTAATAGAGTCTTGTGATTTTAAGCGTTCAAATTCATGCCAAATAGTGGGTACTAATTGCTGAAAATCAGGCTGGGAAGAAAATAACCCCCCTATCTCTCCTTGATAGCCTGCTAAACAAAATGCTGGCTTGTATTCAATTCGAATTTGGGTGAAATCATGATCGCCTATCTTCAAGGGTAATGCTTGAACATTTGTGCTTGAGGGAGCAATAAAGGTGATAGGTTGGCGTAATCCAGTACGAATACCACGTTTACGGTACTCTCTTGGTGAACAACCAAAAAACTGCTTAAAGGAACGGCTAAAACTAATTTCAGAGTTAAAACCAAAAGCTAGTGCAACATCCAGCACTCTATCTGTAGACGAATCTAAAAGACTTTCAGCGGCGCCACTCAGTTTTAATTCACGGATATATTGCGCAACATTTACCCCTGTCTTGGCAGTAAATACGCGTTGTAGCTGCCAACGAGACCAACAGCTTTTTTGTGCAATATCATCCAAAGATAATGGTAGAAATAGGTGATGATGAATAAACTCTAATACCTTTTCGATTCGAGTAAATTGTGCTGATTGCACACTACACCTAACCATCTCAGTCTCTGCCATTAAGAAGACATTCCTTGAAGTTCATCTTGCGACTGACTTTGCAGTTTATTATTTAAGAATACAATCCAAGTTTGTGCAGAAGCCGATGGTTGCACTTCATTAAGACGCTTAGCCTCTGCAAGTGCATCGTTATATTTTTCTAAGCGATACAATAATTGAATTTTCGCTAAACCAAATTCAGATTTTTTAGCATAGGGTTGTGCTTTGTCGATCACTTGGTTGGCTTTATTGTAATCTTTTTGTTGAATATACAACTGCGTTAGGGGCCAGTAATATTGAGCATCACGTTTGGCTAATGCTTCCCAACTTGCAATAGCTTGGGGCCATTCACGCGCCATTTGATAGTAATAAGCTTGAGTCTTTTGGTTAGTAACTGTTTTACTCTCTGGGTAAGCTTGGAACATCTCTTCTAAAATTCGCGCACCACGCTCTGGAATTTTATTTTGCGCATACAACTGAGATAAGGACTTATAGTCATTGGCCGTAAATTCAAGATTATGCTTTTTAGCCAAAGAATAGGTTTCAAGTGCCGATTGATTTTTATGTTGTTGCAACTGAGTGGAAATTTGTTGTTGCCACCACGCTTTATTATTAGGCTCAAGACGGATCAAGTGCGTTAATGTACCTTCAGCATTTCCCCATTGCTTTAACCTAAATTCAGCGATCACTTGCATCCGTAATGCTTGTAAACGTTTTTTAGCATCGGGGGCTTGATATCTAATCACAGAACTCCGAACCTGTGCCCATTGCTGTTGTTGGTAATAAGCGGCTGCTAAACGAAAGTACACTTCATTGGTGTCTTTTTTAAATTGAGTTTTATCTGCACCACTTGGGGTATATTTGACGGCTAATGTATTGCGATATTCTTTGGCGGCATTAGCAAAGTCTTGCTCAGAATATAAGATATCGCCCAACATTCGATTGGCTTGCCACTGAACTTTTGGTTCTAAAACATTTAATCCAACCGCCTTTTTTAACGCTGTTATTGAAGATTTTGGTTGCTCGGCTTGCCAGTAATAGATCGCTAAAACTCGATTCACAAACGCTTTATCATAATCCGCTTTAGGATCATAAGACGTTAACACTTTAATCGCTTTATCGAGGTGGTCATTTTGTGCCAATTCACTAGCTTGAGTCAGTTTTTTACCGGTATAAGGCGTCACACCTGCGGCACTACTATTGAATGACACAGCAAATAGACTGATCAGAAGACACACCAATATTGCCTTCTTATTTAACAAAGAAAGCAAAAGATTGTGAAATAACTTATCCATACTCAACATCATAAGTTTGACCATCATTTTCTTTAGCCTTTATCCATTTACCATTAGTTATTAGTTACAGGCTATTGGTTTATCTTAAATTCAATTTTAACTTGTTGCCCTGGCTGCTTCACTGCGCTACCACCTTCAATTTGAGGTTGATACTTCCAATTACGTAAAGCTTGTATTGCTGGACGAACAAAAGCTTTCGAAGGCTCAGCTTCAACCACTTCAATATCTTCAGGGCGACCTTGTTCATTGATGGTAAATGACATCACCACATAGCCTTCCACTCGGCGCTTCAACATTCGTTGTGGGTAGGTTGGTTGAGCTCGATATAACGGCATTGCTTGCTGTTGTTGACCTACCCCTTGAGAAATATTATTGCTGACATTAATGTTGGGCATATTAATCGCCACGCCAACATCCGAGAATGCCATACTAGTATCAAGATCAACTTGAGGCGCCTGAACCGATGGCATTGAAGCTGCAGGCGTCGCTGGTGTTGATAATGCTTGTGGTTGCTCTGGTACTTTGGGCGGATCTGGTAATTGACGCTGACGGCGTTGTGAATCAGAATCTTGCTCTTGCATCACCACATCAAACGCAAGTGGTCCTTGGTCATCGGTTACGCCGGTTTTAACACTCCCAACCATCCAAGACATAAAAGAAAACAAGGCTATTGCGGTCACTAAACCAAGCGGGATTGCAATCAACAAGCGTAGCGATGCGTTATTCATATTGTGAGCTGTACTACTGTCACTCATCATTCATTCTCGCTTAAGACTTATCAGCCGTGGCTAAAGCAATTTTTGAAATACCAGCCCCTTTGGCAGCATCCATCACTTCAACAACCGTACCGTTATAAGCGTGTTTATCCGCCTGTATCACTAAGCTAGCATCAGGTTTATCAATCGCAATTTTTTCTAATGCTGCTTCTACTCGTTCGACGTCCACTCGACGTTTATCGATGTACACATCGTTCGCGGCGGTCACAGCAATAAAAATACCTGCATCTTTTTGCGCAGTCGCATGAGAGGCTTGAGGTCGATTAACCTCAACACCTGATTCATTCACAAATGAGCTGGTTACGATAAAGAAAATCAACATAATAAATACGATATCAAGCATCGAAGTTAAATCGACTTGCGCTTCTTCTTTTGCTTTTGTGGGACGAACTAATCTCATTCGCCGCTCCTTAATTGTTGTTCTAAGTGCAGCTCTTTACGAGTTGCGACTTTCACTAAACGAGAATGGGCAAACATTCCAGCTAACGCGGCGACCATGCCAGCCATTGTTGGTAACGTTGCCATTGAAATACCTGATGCCATTAATTTAGGATCATTACTGCCAGATATAGACATCAAATCAAATACGGTGATCATACCGGTTACCGTACCGAGTAGACCAAGCATTGGGCATAGGCTAACCAGCACTTTAATAAGGTCTAGGTTTTGCGTCAGCATCACATGAGCTTGCTGTAACATGCCTTGCTTTTGTGCCAGTGCGTACCAAGAATCATGTTCGTTGCGTTGCTTCCATTGACCTACCCAATCAGCCTTGGCATGACGATAAGACAAACTCAAAAAGAGAATACGCTCAATAATCAATACCCAGCATAAAAGCACAACCGCACCTAGCCACCACAACACTTGCCCACCACGCGCCATGAACTCTAAAAGATGAGAGTCCATCAGCTCAGGGAATTGAGTGGAAATCCAAGCCAACATTACGCATTAGCTCCGGCGAAATTTGTTGCCGATAAATTAGCTTTATCTGATTCAATTTCCGCGCGGCGAGCCACTAAGCTTACGCCTTGTTTTTCAAGCGTATTGCGGATCACTTCTGCGCGATTTGAAAGGATATTATGCGCTAGCAACAACGGCATTGCTGCCACCAAACCAAGTACAGTGGTAATCAAAGCCATTGAGATACCGCCAGCCATTACTTTCGGATCACCATTGCCAAATTGAGTAATAACTTGGAAAGTTTCGATCATACCGGTTACCGTTCCTAATAAACCTAACATTGGCGCAAGAGCTGCGAATAACTTCAGCATCGACAAACCACGCTCTAAGCCTTGTTGCTCATCGAGAATACTTTCTAGTAGGCGGAGCTCTAATGATTCAACTGACTGTTTTTTCTCTTTGTTATACACATTAAGAATACGGCCTAGTGGGTTATCATCGGTTGGGTTTTCCGGTTGTTTTAACTGCTTTGAGATTTGCTGCTGCGTCATTATTAAGCGAACACCGCGAACCAGAGCAATGATTAAGCCAATCACTAAAATTGCAATGATGATTTTACCGACAACTCCAGCTTGATCGATACGTTGCATCAAGGTTGGTTGATGTGCATATTGTTCAAGCATCACACCACGAGTAGGATCGATAAGTATGGCTTGATTCGCATCTTGCTTAAAGCTTGCCAGAGTTGGGGCATCCGATGGTAGCGCTAAATAGTTGGAAGCTTGCTGACGAGCAAAGTCCCATTTCACATAACCTTGCTCAGTGAGTAGTGCCATATCGCCAATACGTAGCGCATTCACTTGCTGAGTTTTACCATCACCTTGTACAAACGGAAGTGAAACAGGTGCGACTTCGCTGCCAGTAGTCACTTTGTATTGCATCGCTTGCCATAGGCCATTAAGCAGTTTTAAAGATGGTAGTGTATCGGTGCTGATCACTTTGTCTAATGTGGCATTAAAGGTTTTTCCTTGTTCGCCAAGCAGTGACGTTTCATAGCTTAACTGAACATCTTTAGCGGCTTGGCGTACTACACCAAACAATTCGCCTAAACTACCTGTCGCTAACTGAAGCTCTTTTTCTTTCTCTGCCAAAATTTCTTCATTGGCAGAAAAAGTATCACTCAATTGAGCATTTTCTTTTTCAATTTGTGCCAATTGTTTGGCAAGTTGGTCGCGCTTAGCTTGTAGCGCAGCACGTTGCTGAGCACTTAACGCAACGCGCTGTTGGTTATGTGCATTTTCCGTTTGTTGTTCCGCTTTCGCTTTATTGTCTAGTGTCGCGAGGTCATCGGCAGATGCACCCACACTCACAATCGCTAAACTGATTGAAGTAATAATAAGAGACAGTAACTTCATTATTTTGCCTCCTGAATAGAAGAATTAGATGCAGGAGCTTGAGTCACAGAAAGCGGTAAACGTAATAAACTTGGCGCTTGTTGCTTATTAGCTAATGCATAAGCTTGATTAATATCCGACTTTTGATCCGCTGGTACTTCTCGCCATTGTTGTTTAGTTTGAGACCATAACCATGCATGTTGTGAATCTTTACTGCGAGCGAGTAACACTACTTTACCGACGTACAATAAATCGACTTGGCGAGTATCATCTTGGTTTAGCTTAATTTGACCTTCATAGATGCCAAGCTTTGAGCCATAGTCCATTTCAATTTGGTAGGCTTCTAAAATTCTGCGGTATTTTTCTGCATCGGAAATATCTGAACGCCCCATTAGAGTTTTTAGTTCATCGAGACGCTTTTCTCGACTCACAAGACGAACAGGTACACCTTGCTCTAATGAAGATTGCAAACCATCAATCATGTGATACATCAAAGGGACTACCCCTTGGCGAGTTTCTTCTACATTAGTCAGTTGATCATCAATACTCACTTTTTCAGCTTCTTGACTTTCCACCAGCTTTTTCAAGTGAGTTTGATATAAAGATAGATTATCAACTTGATCTTGAAGGCGCTCTACTTCCGCTTGTAGTTGGAAACTCTGATCGGAATTAGAATCAATTTTTTGTTGTGCGTTTTTTGCCACTTGATTGGTTTGACGCTCAATACTGCGTGCATTATCCAAAGAGTCTGCCTGGGCTGAAAAACTAGAAATGACTAATAAAGCTAAAGTAATACCTTTAAGCTTGGTGCTCGCTTGCGCATAACGAGGAAGTGTTATTGATGATGGAAACTGCATGATTAAGTCCGTTCAATATAAGACGTCAGATAAACCAACGGATTTCAGTGAAGAAAACATTCTATATGATAAAAACGGAAAAGTTAATGATAATAGTTACCATTAAGAACAAATATCAAAAATAACCTTGATGTAAATCAGGTTTATTTGATTTTTATATCAATCAAAGCCATTAAATGGCGTAAAAAAAAAGCCGATCAATCGATCGACTTTTCATCAGGTGTTTTATACCCAAACCTTCAAGTACGCAGGGTTAAGCGTTTGCTTCACGTTCTGCAATAAAAGCTAGTGCCATTTTGATGCGAGAAATTACACGTTCTTGACCAATTAACTGCATTACTGCATCAACAGAAGGAGATTGACCACCACCGGTTACTGCAACACGAAGTGGCATGCCGATTTTACCCATACCGATTTCTAGCTCTTCACATACTTGTGCGATAACACCGTGTAAGTTTTCAGTTGTCCAATCGTTCAAGGCCTCCACTTTGCTTAACGCTAACTCAAGAGGACCTTTCGCGACGCCACGTAAATGTTTCTTTGCTGCGCCGGCTTCAAACTCTGAGAAATCTTCATAGAAATAACGAGATTGTTCAGCAAGCTCAATAAGAGTATTACAACGCTCACCAACCAATTTGATCACATCAGTAATCACTGGGCCATTTTCAATGTTGATGCTTTGGTTATCTAAGTGCCATTGCAGGTGCTCTGCTACGTATTCAGGCTCTGACGTTTTGATGTAGTGGTTGTTTAACCAAAGTAGTTTATCAGTGTTAAATGCTGATGCTGATTTGCTGATCGCATTCAAGCTGAAGAACTCAATCATTTCTTCGCGAGAGAAGATTTCTTGGTCACCATGAGACCACCCAAGGCGAACTAGGTAGTTATTGAGAGCATTCGGCAAGTAACCTTCATCACGGTATTGCATTACGCTTACTGCACCATGACGTTTTGAAAGCTTAGCGCCATCATCACCTAAGATCATTGCACAGTGTGCAAACGTCGGAACGGGTGCGCCTAGTGCTTCGTAGATGTTGATTTGGCGAGGTGTATTGTTGATATGATCTTCACCACGAACAACGTGTGTAATACCCATATCCCAATCATCAACCACTACACAGAAGTTGTACGTTGGAGAGCCGTCAGTACGACGAATGATCAAATCATCCAATTGACTATTTGCAATTTCGATACGGCCACGGATTTGGTCTTCAAAAACCACTGAGCCTTCTTTCGGGTTGCGGAAACGAATCACGCATGGATCACCGTCTTTTGCTGCTTGATTTACCGCAACAATTTTTGGATGATTCGCATCATAGCGAGCCATTTCTTTATTCGCTTCTTGTTCTGCGCGAATTTCATCAAGTAGTTCTTTTGATGCGTAGCACTTATAGGCTTTGTCTTCAGCTAGTAGCTTATCAACCATTTCGTTATAACGATCAAAGCGCTTAGTTTGGTAGTAAGGGCCTTCATCCCAATCCAACCCCATCCATTGCATGCCTTCTAAGATCGCATCAACCGCTTCTTGGGTTGAACGTTCAATGTCGGTATCTTCGATACGTAAAACAAATTCACCGCCTTGGCTTTTTGCGTATAACCAAGAATAAAGAGCAGTACGAGCACCGCCTACGTGAAGATAGCCTGTTGGGCTAGGAGCAAAACGTGTTTTAACCGTCATCAAAATTACCTTATCGAGTGTTTTACAAAGCAGGTTTTAACTCACTGAGTGGTGAAACCAATGCAGTGGCAAAATGTTGGGCACATTCTAGCACCCAATGCTAGGCACTAAAATAGCCAACCAATAAATTGACTCGAACAAGAAGAAAAAGGAAACATCAATAAGACATTTCCTCTTCTTATACCCAAGTGATTTCAAGATGCGAGTTTCAGCACCTTGAAATCACTTGGGTATAGCTATATCAATTTAGGATTTTGAATGAATGGCGGCCACCTTCATTCGGCAAGTGGCTCACAACATAATGCCATGAGACCACTTGATGTTGCTGTTAACTCAAGACTTCCGTAATTATTTCACTGTGAAAGGAATGGTTAAGGTTACTTTCAAGTCATTTTCATCTTGGAAGGCATTTGAGTAAGGAGCCCAGTCGTTTGCATTAGAGTCATTAACATAATGGGTGTAGTAAATTCCAAAGTTAGCCCCTTTTAATGCACCACTTTGAATTGAGTAGTATGCAAACGCACTACCTGAGTATTCTACTAAGTCATCAATACCTTGTTGGTCAGAATCCGCACCAAATGCATATACGCCATTAACACCGACTGTAAAGCCAGGTGCACCTAGATCGGAGAAGTCACGTTTTAACTCTGCGAAGAAACCTAGCTCGCCATCGTGGTTGAAATCCGAACGGTTATTCCACCAGATATCGTAAGCACCGTTTGAACCACCGTATGCTTCGGTTAAGCGATACGCCATATTACCTACGTTACCGCGAGTATCTTCTGAATCCGCTGAAGTGTAGGTACTTTCTAGACGTAGGCCGTATTGACCAAAAGTTTTAGATGTTAACAATACTGCTTGGAAAGCCGTTTTATCATATTGGTTGTCATCATCGACCACATACACTTGTGGAGAAATATACCAACCACCATCAGTGGTCATTTTAAATTTGGCGTGGGCATTTTTACGGTCACCATCCGTTAAACCAGCGTAAGCAACATCAATTAACATTTGATCATTAATGGTATAACGCATACCTACCGAGTAAGCATCACCGGCATCTTCAGCATTTGGTCCTGTACCTGTTCGGAAGCTGTAATCATGTTTGTACCAAGGCGCTTTATAGGCATCAGCATAGACAAAACCTAACGCAACAGGGCCAAAGTTCAGACCAACTTCCCCACCTTCATAAGTACCTGCGGCGTACGACCAGTTCACACCCATTGCAGTTGGTACTGTTGGTTGGAAGTAACCACCACGTGCAAAACCATATTCGCCAAGCTTCACTTTCACAGCAGCAGTTTGGAAAGCTGCGCCATTATCAGTACAGTCTGAGTTCCAAGTGCCCGAACACCCGGTGTTAGAACCAGGACTCATTTCGTATGGATTATTGACATTCCAGAAGTTCATTTCATGGTCTGGAGAACCGTTATTCCACATATCAAATGTGCCATACACGTTCAAATCCAAACCAATAATATCTTTTGCGTAACCCGATTTAATATCTAAACCGGCATAAATTGAACCATGGTCTAAGTTGGTATATTTAGAAGTGTCATGACCATTAGCATCAACTTTGGCTCGTGTACGGTCGCGCATCCAAACATTAATCGCACCATTTACCGTGGCATCTTCAAAAAATCCGCCTTCGTATGGTTTTTCTGCAACACCTTCACCAGCGACTGCTGGGTCATTCGGTGCAACATCATCCGCTGCATAAATTGCACTAGAATAAACTGAAGCACCAAGTAGTAAAGATGTAACAACACTACTGATTACTGTTTTCTTAAGTACAGTCCTTTGAGAAGTGATTTTCATATTTTTCCCCTATATTTTTATATTGTTCCTTAACAAGCTCTAGCTGGTGAACTTGTCTGGAAATGTTCCACGAGATAAGAATCCCACCTTTTTTTTAGAAGAAAATTAAATAAGAGATAAAATATGAACCAGCTCAAATCAAACACGGCATAAAAAAATATTATTAATAAAAAACAAATAGATAACTTAAAATAAAAAAACATAAAGCAAATATAAATGAGACATAGATCAACTTACTTTAGCTATTATTAGAACTATCAAGATCGAGTTCACACTCTTTTTATAGCCTTACTAATGTAATGAGTGTGTAAGCATCGGAAAGTTTGAATCTAAACACATTTCTTCTAACGTAAAAAACGTTAATATCGATTAAATTCATCAGGTTAAGAAATGAACACCTAGTTAGAGGTGAAAATAAAGTTTGATAAAACACCAGTCAATTCGCCAAACAATCAAATATATTGCACTCATCTTCTTGACCCTACCCTTGTGGGAAGGTTTATAGTGCAATCATTCCCCAGTAACGAATGTTTGAGAGGCCGCTATGAATCATTATCAATTAACATTGCATGGGCTAAATTGCATGGGCTGTGCTAAAAAAGCGCGCACTAAATTAGAAGCGCTCATCAATACCCAAGTTGATTCGATAAGTCCAACTCAAGCAGAGCTACATACAGAAGCAACATTAAGCGACATTAACCATGCGTTGAGTGAGTTTGGTTATCACGCAGAGCAGACCTTATGTTTTGAGCTCACTGGCTTAAATTGCGGACGCTGTGTGGCAAAAGTAGAAACCGCTTTAAATGAACTTCCTAACATTAGCCAAATGGAGGTTAGTAAGCATTCACTACGGATCACTAGTGTTTATGAAGCTTCTGATATTACTGATGTGATTAATCAACTTGATTATCAAGCCAAACAAGTAGAGAACGCATCATTCGAACCGGAAAAGCCATCCAATCAAAATGAAACGGCTGCTGCATCGCAAGTAGAACAACCTGCCCCTCAATTAGAAGACGTCAACGATTCATCCATCGCTTTGCATTTCTTAATTTCTGGCATGACGTGCGCCAGTTGCGTCTCATCAGTAGAAAAAGCCATCGCTTCACATCCACAAGTGAGTCGCGCTCAAGTCAATTTAGCCGAGCAAACTGCATGGGCTTACCTTGAACAAAACAATGTTGAGAAAGGTAACAATGCGAAAGAATCAGAGACTTTATCTGCACAGATTATTGAGCAGGTAAAAACAGCAGGGTACCAAGCAGAACGCATTCAAAATGACGACCAAATGCGAGAGCAACAACAAGCTCAATTTAGTAAAACTCAAAAGTCACATCGTAATAGTGCTATTGCAGGTATTATTATTGGTGTTCCTTTAATGCTGTGGGGCTTATTAGGTGGCAGCATGATGATCACTAACCCTCAATCTCAATGGGCTTGGGGAGTGATTGGCATTATTTGTCTCGCGCTACTGGCAACCGCTGGTAAACCGTTTTTCATTAATGCTTGGCAAGCACTGACTCACAAACGTGCCACTATGGATACCTTAGTCGCTCTCGGTACTGGCGCCGCTTGGTTATATTCTATGTTGGTAGTGATTGCACCAAACTGGTTTCCTGAACAAGCTCGTCATGTCTATTTTGAAGCCAGCGCAATGATCATTGGTTTAATCTCGCTAGGCCACTATATAGAAGCAAAAGCCAAAGCAAGGACGACCGATGCGCTGCAAGGTTTGATCAACCTACAGCCTAAAACGGCTACGCTCTATCAAAATGGTGAAGAAAAACAAATCGCCGTAAAAGATATTCAAACAGACATGATAGTGCGAGTGAAACCCGGTGAGCGTATTCCAATTGATGGTGTGGTTGTCGAAGGTTCATCTTATCTTGATGAAGCGATGCTCACTGGTGAACCCATTGCCGCACTTAAACAAAAAAACGACAAAGTGTTTACTGGCACCATCAACCAAGACGGTAGTTTATTAATTCAAGCGACTATGGTTGGCGAGCAGACTACTCTGGCACGCATCATTCAATTAGTGCGCCAAGCTCAAAGCAGCAAACCTGCGCTAGCTCGTTTAGCGGATCAAATCTCATCTGTATTTGTGCCGGTAGTCATTATGATTGCCATTATTGCCGCAGCAGTGTGGTATATATTTGGCCCAACACCACAAGCCAGTTATATGTTGGTTGTGGTGACTACCGTTCTAATCATTGCTTGCCCTTGCGCACTTGGCCTTGCCACTCCACTATCGATTACGGTAGGGGTTGGTAAAGCGGCAGAGCTTGGCATATTAATTAAAGATGCCGAAGTGCTACAAACCGCGAGCCAAATTCAAACCATCGTCTTTGATAAAACCGGCACGCTAACTCAAGGAAAGCCAAGTGTTCAAAGTGAATTCTGCTTAGTTTCAAACACAGAAAAACTGTGGAATGATGTTTATCAGTTGGAAGCTCAATCTGAACATCCATTGGCTCAAGCGGTTTGCCAATATATTAAACAGACATATACGAGTATTGATACCTCAAACACAAAGGTAGAGCACTACCAAACCGAACGTGGTTTAGGCCTACAAGGTAAAGTAAGCGGTCATCAGTACTGGATTGGTAGCCCACGTTACCTAGAAGATAACCAAGTATCGCTAACCGAGCATCGCAATTCACTCACACAGCTTGAAAAAAATGCCGAAACGCCAATTTTGATTGCTCAAGATGGTGAACTAGCTGCCATCATTGGGGTATCCGATCCATTGCGCGAAGAGTCGAAACAAACCGTCAACCAATTGCACAAAATGGGTATCGAAGTAGTACTGCTGTCGGGTGATCATCCATCGGTAGCCAATGCAATAGGTAAACAACTCGGGATTGATAAAGTCATTGCTGGCGTGCTGCCAGATCAAAAAGCACAACATATCAGCTCACTGCAAAATTCAACTGAAAATAAGCGAGTGGTTGCTAGACGTATAGTAGCGATGGTAGGCGATGGCATTAATGATGCGCCAGCATTAGCTCAAGCCGATGTTGGCATTGCGATGGGAAGCGGCTCAGATATTGCCATAGAAAATGCCAATATGACTCTACTTAAATCATCACCATTAGCAGTAGTGCATGGCATTGAGTTATCTAAAGCTACAGTAAAAAACATCAAGCAGAACTTACTCGGAGCTTTTCTTTATAACAGTTTAGGCATTCCAGTGGCGGCAGGTGTACTGTATCCATTTTTCGGTATTATGCTCAGCCCTGTTGTGGCTGGCGCAGCAATGGCGCTTTCATCCATCACAGTGGTGAGTAATGCCAACCGCTTAAGATTATTTAAACCCAAGCAGTAATCAAAATACAGTAGTATGCTTATGTGATTGATATTATTTACCTTCAAGGCTGATATGAAAAACTGGCGTCCTCTTCTACTTTCTTTATTGTCACTGCCCTCTTTATTATTTGCTACGACAAGTCACTCCGAACCATTGGTTTGGAAAGCAACTAAAGGGCAGCAGCAATTAATGCTGATCGGCACCATTCATTTGGGACATAAAAGTATGTACCCACTGCCGGAAGTGTTAGAGCAATTTTTAAAAACCAGTGACGGATTAGTATTAGAGGCCAACCTTGAAGAAGGCATGCCACCAATAAACTTTGATGGTGTCATACTTACTAAGCAAGTTCTCACTTCAGAGCAAAGAGAGCGACTTGATAAAACGGCGACAAAACTCAAACTCGACCCGATTATGTTACTCAATTTACCGCCTTGGTTAACTGCAGTCAGCATTGAGAATCAAACTTTTGAGTCACTTGGTTATGATGCCAGTGAAGGCGTTGATCAGACCATACAAAAGCAAGCTCAAGCATTAAAAATTCCATTGCTAACTTTTGAAACTCTTGCCCAACAACTCGATGTATTGCAAAACCTACCAGATAACGGCAAAAGCTTATTACTTGATGCAATCAGTGATGAAGATCAGCAAAGTGAAGATGTTTATTCATGCATGATTCAAAGCTGGCAAGATGGCGATCAAGACAACTTACTCAAACTACTGGAGACATCAGAGTGGGATCTGCAAACCAGCGACGCCCTTCTGTATAGCCGCAATCAAGATTGGATAAAGAAAATCACTGACCCATCGTTTCTATCTCCAACAGGTCAATATGTTATTGCGGTAGGCGCGTTGCATTTAATCGCCGAGCAAAATTTGATTCAAACACTGACAGAGCATGGTTACCACGTTACTCAGGTAACCACCAGTAAAGACAGTTATTGTCAGTTTTAGAGGCTATTGAAGAAATTAAACAACTTGCAAGTGATTACGATTATCACGACTTTTACGAATTAATTCATCGCCCTGCTCAACATTCGATGATTTAGCCAACCGGTCATACAGCAAGACATTAACCGTAGCGGCTAAATTCATACATCCTACTGTTGGTACATAAACGACTGCATCAGCTTTCGACACCACACTTTGCTCGATACTGCCATCTTCAGGACCAAACACATATAACGCTTTTTCTGGGTGCGAAAACTCAGGAAGAGCAATCGCCCCTTCAGCTAATTCAACACACACGATTTTAGTATCTTTATCTAAGCCTTGTAGCATGTCATCAACACCATCAAGTGGAATATGACGCGCAACACTTTTTGTATCAGTATGAAACTTAGCCGCTTTTTCATATCGAACACCAGTATAGCGCACTGCATCAGCACGATAACAACCTGCCGCGCGCATCACAGCGCCTACATTCGAAGGGCTCTTGGGATTGGTTAAACCTATAGTGACGTGATTATTTGAATTATTCATTATCAATAACTAGAAAAAATGGAAGTCGGATAATAGCAAAAAACATCACCATTTTTGGTATGTTTTTTAAGTGATCGGTGAAGAGCCAAGATTCTAATATCAGGCGAACCCCCGACTCGTCGGGACTAAATGCAAAAAAGGCTCTGCATTTCTGATGCGGATTTCTTAATATGGTCAGTGAAGAGCCAAGATTCTAATATCAGGCGAACCCCCGACTCGTCGGGATTAAATGCAAAAAAGGCTCTGCATTTCTGCAGAGCCTTTTCTTAAAAGTGGTCGGTGAAGAGGGATTCGAACCCCCGACCCTCTGGTCCCAAACCAGATGCGCTACCAAGCTGCGCTATTCACCGAAGTTTTACTTTCGCTTTTAGTTAATCAAACTAGAGGGTCGCCCTCTGGTCCGCTCATTCCTAAAAGCCGGAGATGCACTACCAAGCTGCGCTATTCACCGGAGATGCGTATATTACGGATTTTATTAGTAAGCGCAAGGGGTTTTAGGCAATTATTTTACGATTTTAAAAAATAACGTTCGTTTGCTGATTTTATAATCAGATGCGATTCCCATATTCCCCTGCACCGTTATAATTTATCTATATATACCCAAGTGACTTCAAGATGCAGGATTCAGAGCTATCATCCAAACCTTTAGGCAAGGAAGATTGGCGAAGGAATGTAGACACCTTTCAAACCAATCTGACGCGGCATAAAGGTTTGAATGAAGCTCCCGAAGGGCAAGTTAAAACAAGCTTTATGCGGCGTTAAATTGAGTAGAGATAGAATAACTATGATCATATTCAATTTGCCTTGCCTAAAGCTTGTTTTATTCTTGCTGAAACCCGCATCTTGAAGTTACTTGGGTATAGTCAAAGTAACTGACGTTTCAGCCTCAAGTACGAAGGGTATAACAGCTTTCCATCAAGTGGTGATGATTATGACAGACGATAACGATTTAGACTTATTCCAACAAATGATGGGCGATGTTAAACCGATAAAGCAAGATACGACTATTCGTACCAAAGAACGAACAATCACTGAAGCTCATTTGGCTAGACGCCAAGCCGCCGTCTCCCTATCTGAAGAGTATGACGAGTATCTGTCGCTAGATAATGCTCCTATGTTGAGACCTGATGATATTTTGGAATACAAAAAAGATGGCGTTCAAGATGGTGTATTTCGTAAGCTACGTTTAGGTAAGTACCCTATTACTGCTAAATTAGATTTACACCGTCGCACCTTGGAACAAGCTCGAGAAGATGTCGTCTCATTTTTACGCCAAGCACAACGTCTTGATACCCGAAGTGTCTTAATTGTTCACGGTAAAGGTGAACGTTCTAACCCACCAGCACTAATCAAAAGTTATGTCGCAGCATGGCTCGAGCAAATTTCTGATGTGATGTGTTTTCATAGCGCTCAACCTTTTCATGGAGGAAGTGGCGCAGTATATGTCCTTATCAAGAAAAGCGCCGAGATGAAATTAGATAACCGAGAGCGCCACCAAAAACGTATGAGTTGAATGAGTAAATCTGCTAAACTCTACTACCTTCATCGCTCAAGCTATCTTTTTGATATATCGCTGAGCATTTCCGTTGTGAAACGTCAAAAGAGATTATTATGACCCACCAAACTGCTGCTATTCGTTTAAATAAATTTATCAGTGATTCCGGTTTCTGCTCACGTCGTGAAGCCGACAAGCTTATCGACCAAGGCCGTGTAACCATCAATGGCATCGTGCCAGAAATGGGGACAAAAGTACTGCCTGGTGATGATGTTCAAGTCGATAACAAGCCGATAAAAAGTAAAGAAAAGCCTATCTACATTGCCCTAAATAAACCAACGGGGATCACTTGTACTACTGAGCGACACGTTGAAGGCAACATTGTTGATTTTATTGGTCACCGTAAGCGTATTTTCCCTATAGGACGTTTAGATAAACCCTCTGATGGTTTGATTTTCTTAACCAATGACGGTGATATCGTAAATAAAATCTTGCGTGCCGGTAATGCCCATGAAAAGGAATATGTGGTACGTGTTGATAAACCGATCTCTGAAGAGTTTATTGCTAAGATGGGGTCTGGTGTCGATATTTTAGATACCACGACTCTACCTTGTCAGGTTAGCAAAGAAACTGATTTTTCATTCCGTATTGTCTTGACTCAAGGTTTAAACCGCCAAATTCGTCGCATGTGTGAAGCGCTTGGTTACGATGTTTATAAACTGCGTCGCGTACGCATTATGAACATCACCATTGATGGTCTACCAAATGGTAAATGGCGTTATCTCACCGATGCTGAAATTACTGAAATTCATAATATGATTGAAGGCTCCGTTGGCACCGAAGAAGCCTCTAAAGTGGCAGCTGACGGTCACACCATCGCAAAAGCGACAGACGCAAAACTGCACGATGCTCGCAAGCAAGCACAAGCTGAAAAAGAACGGGAACTGAAAAAAGAACAAGCGGGGCAATTTAAAACTTACCGCGGCAAGGGTGAATTTGAACGTAAACCTAACAATTCACAAAGCCGCAATGGTGAACGCTCTGGTGGCAACCGTAGCCGCAATCAAGACACGCCGAAATCGGGTTCGAATTCTCAAGGCAAACCAACCAACAAAGGCTCTCGCTTCGGTAATTCAAACAGCAGCACCATCAAAAAATGGACGCCAAAGAAGTAACATCTAAGTCATGAAAATGAAGCCCATGAAATATTCACTTTCATGGGCTTTTACTTATCTGAAATTTTTCTACCTAAAATAAACTTAGTCCAAGGTTTTCTTAAATCGTAAAGCGGCAACAATAATTCCGCCAACCGTAAAACAAGACAACCAAATCACGTCTCTATACAAATCTCCCAAATCTGCCCCTTTTAATACTAAAGCTCGAATCAATGACATGTAATGGGTTGCAGGTAATATCTGGGAAATCCATTGGGCAATGACTGGCATGCCTTCAATCGGAAACATAAAGCCCGACATTAATATCGACGGCAAAATGACAAACAAGGTTAATTGCATTGCTTGCAGTTGGGTTTTCGCAATAGTGGAAATCAATAAACCGAGCGTCAAACTGGCAGAAATAAACACTAGTGAACCAAGGAAAATATCGATAATAGAACCGTTAATCGGTACACCAAATATCCAATGGCCAAGACTAAGTACTATGGTAACTTGCAACAAACCCACGAATATATACGGCACAATTTTAGCAATCATCAATTCCAACGAAGAGACAGGTGTGGTGATCAATAGCTCTAAGTTACCCTGCTCCGATTCACGCACTATCGCAATACTGGTAAACAGCACCATGGTCATACTTAAAATGACTCCCAACAAGCCGGGAACAATATTAAGTGCGGTTTTCTGGCTGGGGTTATAAAACACCGTCATAGCAAAAGTTCTATTGTCTGGGCGTTGGTCTGCTGAAATATTGCCAAGCTTTTCAGGATAAGAAACCGGCAAATTCTGCAAAGCTAAAATAGAGGAACTTATCATGCTATCCGAACCATCAATCATCCATTGACCAAGTTCTCGGCCTTGTGCTTGGCGCTGAGCTAAATCGTGAGGTAAAACTAACGCTGCGCGTATCTCACCAGATTCAATCGCTTGCTGAGCTTCTGTGGATGAGTCGTATTGATGAATGATATCTACCACCTGTGAAGCTTTAACCGATTCAATAATCCAACGCGACGCTTGAGTATGGCTTTGGTCGACAACCGCAACAGGAATATGTCGCACTACGGTATTTATCGCATAGCCAAATAACAAAAGTTGAATAAGCGGAAGCATCACAATCATGGCATACGTAAGCCTGTCACGAGATAACTGGCGAAACTCTTTCATCATGATGGCTTTCATACGAAATACGTTGATCATTGACGTCCTTCTCCCGTAACGCTGACAAATACATCCTCTAACGTAGGCCGTACGATTTCCATTTCTGCTGTAGCCAATTCCGGCATGGCTTGACGTAACCATTCAATTGGCTTGTCGATATCTTGATAAATCAACACTCGTAGGCGAACGCCTAACTGAGCTGCGGTTCGGATCTGCTCTTGCTCCAATAGTTTTTGCTTCAGCTGACGTAAGTTCTCCGCTTTTATCTCTACCACATTAACGCCCATTTGCAGCATCAAAGCTTCGGGCTCACCATCCGCCCGCATTTTACCTGCTTCCATAATCGCTAAACGGTGGCATTTTTCTGCTTCATCCATGTAATGAGTAGTGATCAAAATAGTAGTACCTTGATCGGAAAGATCGAAGAGTTTTTCCCAGAAATCACGACGATTTTCAGGATCAACAGCAGATGTCGGTTCATCCAAAAATAACAATTCTGGCTGATTCATAGTGGCAGATGCCAAAGATAAACGTTGCTTTTGTCCCCCACTCATCCCTTTAACTCGCTGCTTTCTTAACTGATCTAAGCCATAAGTTTGAAGCTGTTGTTCAATGCGTTGTTTTAGTTGTTCTTTCTCCATGCCATAAATTTGTCCCATAAAAGTGAGATTTTCTTCTACGGACAAATCATCATATAGCGAGAATTTTTGCGTCATGTAACCGATTTTTAAGCGTAGTTTCTCGGCATCTTTAGGAATTTGATAACCCAAAACATCTATTTCACCCGAAGTAGGTGTCAACAAGCCAGTTAAAGTACGAATAGTAGTAGATTTGCCGCAGCCATTAGGTCCTAAAAAGCCATAAATACACCCTTTGGGTACCGTAAGAGAAATATCATCAATCGCTTTAAAATTGCCAAACTTTTTCACAACATTTTTGGCTTGAATAGCGATCTCGTGCGGGGGATTGGATTGAGTCATTAGATTCCCTCCAAATCCACTTGCAAAGGAATGCCAGCCGGTAATGAATTTGCTGCTTCTGGTAGGTCGATTTCGGTTAAATACACCAAACGTGAACGATCTTCTTCCGTCATAGTGCGATATGGCGTAAATGCAGGTTCAACCGAAATCCATCGTACTGTGCCTTTCATCGCCTCGTCCACACCATCAATATGGACGTTCAACGAAACGCCAGCATGAATTTTATGTTTGTAAGGTTCGGGCATATACACTCGGGCATAAGGTTTTGCGTTGGCTTGTACTATAGCTACCACCGCACGATCCGGTACACGCTCTCCTAAATGATAAGGCAAGGAATCTAAAATCCCATCTCGTGTGGCAATAATAGAAAGTTCATCGAGTTTATGTCTTTGCAGCACAACTTCAGCTTTAGCGGCTGCCAATTGGGCTTGCGCCGATTCAATATCCTCAACTCGGTTACCTTTTGTGAGTTTTTGCCAAGTTTGATAAGCCGAATCATACGTCGCTTTGGTGGCATCACGCTCAGCCAAGGCATTATCACGTTCCGAAATCGACACAAGTTTTTTGCCTAGCAGTTCCGACATGCGAGTGTAATGCTTTTGTGCATCAATCAACTTAGCTTTAGCGTTAGCAAGGTTGGCTTTAGCCGCATCAATATCTTCAACTCGTTCACCATTGGACATTTTGGTCAAATTCGCCTTCGCTTGAGCCAACTCAGCTCTGGCTTTAGCCAAAATAGCTTTCTGGTTTTTATTATCTAGTTGCAGTAATAGTTGCCCCTTTTCAACCTTGGAACCTTCTTTTACCGGTAACTCAATGATGATTTCACTAGCTGTTGAGAGCAAACTAATACGCTCTCGTTCTAAGGTACCTGACGCTTGAGTTGAGTCTTGTGGTGAGCAACCAGAAATGAGTACCCCAAGAATCACTATTACAAAAGCACCTATTCTTTTAACCATGATTTTCTCACCCAATATTTATACCGCTGTTAAGTCTAATGATTCTCATCATTTATACCCAAGTAACTTCAAGATGCGAGTTTCAGCAAGATTAAAACAAGTTTTAGGCAAGGCAAATTGAATATGATCATAGTTATTGTATCTCTATTTAATTTAACGCCGCATAAAGCTTGTTTTAACTTGCCCTTCGGGAGCTTCATCCAAGCCTTTACACTGCGTCAGATTCGTTTGAAAGGTGATTACATTCCTGTACGAATCTTTCTTGTTTAAAGACTTGGATGATAGCTCTGAATTCTGCATATTGAAGTCACTTGGGTATAAACTTAGCTCTTGTTCTATAAATAAAAAAATAGTACCTCAAATTCTATGGATTACAGAAGTCAATTGAACAAAACAATAGCAATACTGGGTATAAAGGAAACAAAAAGCCCAAAAAGCAGGCACTTAAACGCATTTTTAATAAAAAAAGGTTTACCTATTCGCTCAATGCGCTAAAGTACGCCTCGTTCTCCAGACAAACGGGGAATGATGGTGTTCTAACTTTTCAGTTAAGTGCCCTGTAATTTAGATTACATGTGCCCTGGTGGTGGAATTGGTAGACACAAGGGATTTAAAATCCCTCGGCGTTCGCGCTGTGCCGGTTCAAGTCCGGCCCGGGGCACCATCTAAAAATCTGGATAATATGTTAAAGATAAAGACGTTAAGTTTTTCGGTTTAAAATCCAGTCAGTGGTTCCCACTGCGTCGGTTCAAGTCCGGCACATCATATAAACACTTCAAAAGTTCTATTCAAAAACACCTAAAAAAAATGGCGCCTTGGCAGAGTGGCTATGCAGCGGATTGCAAATCCGTGGACCTCGGTTCGACTCCGGGAGGCGCCTCCAAATTTAAAAAGCCTGACTAGAAATAGTCAGGCTTTTTGCGTTTATATGCTACGGTTTTTAGACTCAACAACACATTTTTGCCCCTTTTCTCGTTAGTACTTTTACTTGTACTCATTCACATCTTGTCAATACGAGCTTGCCCTACGAAAAGTTCTCCCTATCTTTTATTCGTTATCCGGTCGGTATCATGAGGCAGAGCGATTATATTGGGAAAAAACTTTATAACTGTGGTCAATGTTACTTGACTACTACAGTCACTTCATGGAATACCTGTTCTCATTTGGTAGAGTTCCCCATCAAAGAGCATTCGGTGTTCAGATTTGTTATAAATACGACCTATACTTTTCACTACTTTCTGTAGCAGTTCCCACCAAATATAGGCTAATATTGTTCTTGGCAAAAAATTATAACAGGCTAGTTGTGCCGCTCAAAAAACACTCACAAAAGATCTGCATGCCCTAGGAAACTGAAAAAATGAAACTATTAAATAAAGCAATTCTACTTATGGCACTTGCGGCTTTTGGTACTCAAGCAACTACCATAGTTCCTAGTGGTCAACTTTGTGATTTTGCTGCTAAGGAATATGGAGTCATGCATTCAAAGTTTAATGGGCATGACCTTGAAACGGAATATGTTAGTGAAGGTGATAACGTTTGTACTATAGTAGTAACGTTGAAAGGAGATGCGATTCAAGCGTATTACGACAAGTTAGATCCTAACCAAGTTTATGGCGACCTTGATGCTGCTATAGACAAGCTTACTGGTAATCTTAAAGAAGGTATTGTTTTGAAAGGTAAATTTATTACTATGTTAAAAGTAAAAGGTAATGGTTTGGTTACCACCTTTACAAAAAGTAAAAACTTTTAAATCAAGAGAAAATTGCTTTAGTGCTATCAAAGAGTAGTGAAACTTTTCTTAAATAGACAACACATATGACGAAAGGCAATATTCATTGGCTATTACACAAAGTCCTGCTGTGGGACAAGGTTTCCTCTATACTTCATACTTACCGCAGAGCGCGGTTGTTATACGCAAGGAGTCTGTTTGACACCGGAAACGATGAATTGGATAACTCAAAAGGTTCCTGAATTTTCACAACTCAGAGATGATGAACGAGAAGCTGTCAATGACTTTTCATTTCTGTGGAGCTTATTCGAAGGCAGTGTCCTAAACTGTCATTGCAATGTTGACAAGATTAGGCGCTTCGTAAGGAACCTTGAGCAAACTAATAGGTTGGCTACTATCAGTATGTCTCCCTATGTCGGTTACCTTCGTAATCGCTACTACGTCGATGGAACCCTTACAAATCATTATCAACATTTGCATATTGCACGAAGTGGTAATCCTTCAGAGGTGGTGCAAATGTTGTGCAATGAAAACAGTAGTCATTCTATTCAGTTAATTGGCTGCTTGGTTGTTATATTCCGGCTGAGAAATAACTTGTTCCATGGTGAGAAGTGGAGATATCGGTTACAAGGACAGCTTTATAATTTTCAACAAGCAAATCAGTTTTTGCGTAATGTCATGGACTGTGTATAACAAAGCTGTAGCGGATCAATTTACGTTGTGCTGGGCGTTGATGCGAGAAACTTATCTAGTATTCATTCAGTTGTAGTCTTTGCAATATTCAGAGTAATCAAAAAACTGGTAACTCACCACTTCTACTAAAACGAAATTGTCCAAAAATGCTTTACCCCTAACACAACTCCACAAACTTCGCTCTCGTTAAATTCGCCAGATCTTGTGGGTCAAGCTCTATCTCTAAGCCTCGCTTACCAGCAGAAACGCAAATAGTATCAAAGTCGAGGGCCGATTGATTAATGAAGGTCGGCAAGGCTTTCTTTTGTCCTAATGGGCTGATTCCCCCTACCACATAACCTGTGGTTTTCTGGGCAATATCAGGATCTGCCATTTCTGCCTTTTTTGCGCCCGCCGCTTTTGCGGCTTGCTTTAAATTCAACTTGTTCTCAACAGGAATAATCGCTACCGCAAGATTTTTCGCTTCGCCATTAAGGCAAAATAATAAGGTTTTAAATACTTGTGCTGGATTTTGTCCTAGTACCTCTGCCGCCTCCAGGCCATAACTTGCCGCATTAGGATCATGTTTGTATTGATGAACGGTATGAGGAATTTTTTTCTTTTTAGCGAGATTAATTGCCGGTGTCATAATTTGCCCTTAGAAGCGCTTATCTTTAGAAACTAAAACAGCGCTGAAGTGAGCGCTGTTTTATTTTAAATAAACTGAACTTCAGTTCAATGATTTAGCTTATTTGATATATTTAATCTCACCATCCGGCTCGTAATCGGCTGCATTGATTGGGTTATGTGTTTCTAGGTAGTCTTTTAATACTTCTGCATCAACAAACCCTGTATTCACAAAGCCCGGCTTATCATCAATTTTTGGATAGCCATCACCACCCGCAGCATTAAAGCTTGGGATAGAGAAACGGTAGATTTTATTTGAATCAAGCGGCTTGCCACCAATAACAACATTGCTCACTTTGTCTTTCGTAACCGTCATAGATATACCAGCAAATTGCACGTAGGCACCAGAATCAACAGGTTTAGTGGCCACTACATTGAGGTAATCCAACACATCACTGCCTTTCATATCCATATAGGTAACGATGTTGCCAAATGGCTGCACTTTAAGAACGTCTTTGTAAGTAATATCACCCGCAGCAATCGAGTCACGTACGCCGCCCGAGTTCATAATGGCAAAATCCGCGTTCACTCGTTCCATGTGCGCTAAGCCAATTAAGCGACCTAGGTTAGTTTGTTGGAAGCGCACTACGTTGCGATCCCCTTCAAGCTTGCCGTTTGAATAAGAAATTTGAACGTTTAGTTGCTCTTGGCCTTTGTCTTGATATGGCTGTAAGAAAGCTTTTAGCTCAGGATCTTGTGGGATTTCAGCTTGTACTAACTCTTTTTTCTTCTCACCATTTACGTTGATGGTTTTCTTTAAATTTACCGGAATAAGGTTATAGCTCACCATGTTGAGTTCACCATTTTTGAACTCAAAATCGGCGCGACCGACATATTTACCCCATTCGTGTGCTTGTACAATCCAAGTGCCATTTTGTTTATCTGGTGCACATTCATCACCCGGCTTGTAGTCTTGTTTTCTGTGGTTTTCAGATTCCATACACACTGGCTCTTGTGAGTGTCCACCGACAATCATATCCAATTCACCTTGGGGTAAATAGCGCGCTAGAGTGACATCACCCGGCGCATTGGCACCACTTAAACCATTGTCATAGTGGCCCATGTGAGTCACCGCGAAAATCAGATCGGGCTTTTCATTAGCTTGAAGTTGCTCAATCACTTTCTTAGCTTCAGATTTCGGATCTCGAAATTCAACATCGCCAATATATTCAGGGTTACCAATCTTGGCGGTATCTTCGGTAGTTAAACCGATGACCGCAATTTTGATCCCTTGTTCATCGAAAATTTTATAAGGCTGGAATAATCGCTCACCGGTTTTTTTATCGTAGATATTGGCAGAAAGCATTGGGAAATTAACCCAATCACGCTGCTTCATCAGTACCGATAATGGATTATCAAATTCATGATTCCCTACCGCCATTGCATCGTAGCCAATTTTATCCATGCCTTTAAAATCAGGCTCAGCATCTTGCAAGTCCGACTCAGGTACACCGGTATTAATATCACCACCAGAGAACAGTAAAACATTGCCCCCTTCTGATTGTACTTGCTTCCGAATGCTATCAATTAAGGTTTTACGTGCCGCCATGCCATATTCACCATCTTGGTTATGCCAGAAGCGACCATGGTTATCATTGGTATGCAGTACGGTAAGCTTATAGGTTTTGTCCGCTTGCCACTCATGCCCTGATTGATTAGAACAAGCGACAACGGAAGCTAAAGCAATCGCAACGACTGACGTTTTTAGTACAAAATGTTTCATCGATGAATACCTGTTAAGAGTGTGAAAAGAAAACTTTAAGTGACAAAAGTCTAATTCATTGAATATGCTTACGTATTAGAAACACATAAAAATGATAAATCGATCACAAATACATAGTGAGTAATATCAAAAACAAAAAAACCAGCCCGTTATAAGCTGGTTTCTAAAGAAGAGATTGAAAGTAGTATTATCGAATATCGATATGCTCAAAGCCTTTGATTAAATCATCAAGCTCTTTCATTTGCTTCAAGAATGGTTCTAGCTTATCTAGTGGTAATGCAGACGGGCCATCACATTTCGCTTGGTCTGGATTTGGATGTGCTTCGATGAATAGACCCGCAATACCGGTTGCTAGACCCGCTTTAGCCAGTTCTACTGTTTGCTCACGGCGGCCACCAGAAGCGGCACCAGAAGGGTCACGCATTTGCAGTGAATGCGTCACATCAAAAATGATTGGGCTACCGTTTGATGCATTTTTCATTACACCAAAGCCAAGCATATCAACCACTAGGTTGTCATACCCCATGCATGAACCACGCTCACATAAAATGATTTTATCGTTACCGCATTCTGCGAATTTATCAACGATATTACCCACTTGATTCGGGCTCATAAATTGTGGTTTCTTCACGTTAATTACTGCGCCAGTTTTTGCCATTGCTTCAACAAGGTCAGTTTGACGAGCTAAGAAAGCTGGCAATTGAATAACATCCACCACATCAGCAACGGGTTGAGCTTGTGCTTCAGTATGTACGTCAGTAATGATTTTCACACCGAAGGTATCTTTCAGCTCTTGGAAGATTTTCATCCCTTCTTCCAAGCCTGGACCTCGGTAAGAATGTACCGAAGAACGGTTAGCTTTATCAAAAGAGGCTTTAAATACGTATGGAATACCTAGCTTTTCAGTGACTTTTACATAGTGCTCACAGATTTGCATCGCAAGGTCACGAGACTCAAGTACGTTCATGCCAGCAAAAAGAGTAAAAGGTTTATCATTAGCAACTGGGATGTTGCCAATATTAACGGTTTTCTGTTGCCCTGTTTTGGATTGCATATTTGCTCGCTCCGTCGTTCAAACGTTTTGTTTGAAATTAATGAGTTATGTTTAATATTAATGAATAGTAACTTGATGCCCGCTTAATGCGTTCACCTGAATTTTAAGCATTTCAGAAGAGGGATCTTCCGGACAGCTATCAATGAAAAACTGGAAATCTTCCATTGCTAATTGCTGACAATCTAGCTGTTGATAAATAAAACCGCGATCGCGAATTTCATAAGGATCATCTGGTACAAAGCTTAGCGCAATATCGGTACACATTAATGCTTGAGCAAAATTATCTTCACGCAACAAAGCACCTTTAATGACCGCTAACCAACGACCTAATACACTAGGATTATCACAAGCGGCTAGATCTTGCGGCTTTATTTTGGCTAATGGGCCTTCATAACCAATCAACCAAGCACGTAAAATAGACTTAGACACATACTCGCCATTAAACGGGTTAATGTACAGTGGCGTCTCATGCGGCCAATTCACTTTAACAATAAATTGACTCGGAAAGCTTACACCTACAATCGGAAAACCTAAACGCTCACCAAAATAAACTAATAGTGCACCTAAACTAACCGGAATACCTTTACGACGCTTTAATACCAACTCAACTCGCGCATTACAGGAATCAAAAAATTGCTCACTGTCACCGGAAAAATTCCAATCGTGGTAAAAAAAGCGTAAGAAAGATTCGAACTTTTGCTTTTCATCAGTTTCATGCACTAGCGCATGTTCAAGCTCTTCAAACATGGTATTTAATGTATGCTTTACCCATTGCTTATCAGTTTCAGGAAAAATTAACGCATTTAACGCTAACGCACCTTCCACCAAGCTGCATTCATCAATTTCTTGTTCAAATAATTCTAAATCAGTCATTACGTCAAACTACTCAAGTTAAAGCTATCGGTTTCGAGTTGAAGTTATCAATTTCGAGTTAAAACCGTGTTTATAACGTCGGAACTTTAGTCATGGCAAGATGTGCTGCCCAATACAGCCAGCCTAAAGCACCAAAGAATGCCACGCTACGAATAACTTTATTCTTACCAAGCTTCAGAGCAACAAAGCCTAGTGCGATATACACTAAAACGCAGCTGATTTTTTCTGTTAACCAAGCACCAGCAGCGGTAAACGGCATAAAACCTGTGATAAAAATAAGCGAAATACCCGATAATAATAAAACGGTATCAACAATATGCGGCGTGACTTTAAAAAACTTTTTATGAAGTAATGGCGAATCCATCATCATTAAAATATAACGAACCGTTAAGAATAAAACACTGAGTGCAATGGCCAATAAATGTACATGCTTCATTGAGGTATATAACATTGTTTATCTCTTCCTTTGATAGTCAGCATCATGCTAACCGTTGTCTTTATTCAATCTTTAGTCGATAGTTTTAAGCGTTCAACCAACAACCCAGTGTTACACGGTCATTGTGACCATAATCTTGTTCCGTCGTAACTTGTTGATAACCAGCATCTATTAGAATTTGGCGCACATCAGCACCTTGATCGTAGCCATGTTCCATCAAAAGCCAACCACCCGATTTTAAATAATGACGCGCATTAGTAGCGATATATCCAAGATCAGCAAGCCCTTTCTCTTCAGCGACCAATGCAGTCAAAGGTTCAAATCGCACATCACCTTGGGCAAGATGCGGATCCATCTTATCAATATAAGGTGGGTTACTCACAATACAGGCAAATTCAGCCCTATCATCTAATGGTTCAAACCAACTACCTTGCAAGAACGATGCATTAGCTAGGTTGAGTTTTTGTCCATTACGTGTAGCAAGTTGTTGTGCTTGTGGTTGCAAATCGATACCAATCACATTACGTTCAGGAAATTCAGACGCTATCGCTAAAGCAATGGCCCCGGTCCCTGTACCTAAGTCAAGAATATCCCCTTCAACTGTGGAAATTTTTTCTAACGCTAATTCTACCAATCTTTCTGTATCAGCTCGTGGAATTAAAGTAGTAGGAGCCACTTCCAGTGGTAATGACCAAAACTCTCGTTCTCCCACAATATAAGCTACCGGCTGGCCCTCGATACGCTTAGCTAACAGTTCATCAAAGTGAACTTGTTGGGCAGTCTCAAGTTCTCGCTCTGGCCAAGTAAGCAAATAACTACGAGGTTTATCCAATGCGTGGCACAGCAGTACCGCGGCATCAAGAGCAGGCGTATCTGAACCACTGGCGATCAATGCTTCAATCGCCGTTTGTAGATTAGCTTCAATACTGGCCATTGAGGTTAGTATTGCTCGGATAGTGCAGCTAATTGATCGGCTTGGTATTCTTGAATTACTGGATCGACCAAGCTTTGTAGATCGCCTTCCATCACTTCACTTAAGCGGTATAAGGTTAAGTTAATACGATGATCAGACACGCGGCCTTGTGGGTAGTTATAAGTACGAATACGGTCACTACGATCACCAGAACCTAATAGATTACGACGAGTATCAGACTCTTCTGCCGCACGTTTAGCTTCTTCCGCTTGAATAATACGGGCAGCAAGAACCGCCATCGCTTTGGCTTTGTTTTTATGTTGAGAACGCTCATCTTGACACTCAACCACTGTACCCGTTGGTAAGTGGGTAATACGAATAGCAGAATCGGTGGTGTTAACGTGCTGACCACCTGCACCTGATGAACGGAAGGTATCAATTTTCAGATCAGAAGCTTTAATCTCTGGGATTTCAGCTTCTGGGATTTCGGCCATTACCGCAACGGTACAAGCTGAAGTGTGTACGCGACCTTGTGATTCCGTCGCAGGAACACGTTGCACACGGTGACCACCTGATTCGAATTTCAACACACCATAAGCACCATCGCCATTGACTTTAGCGATCATTTCTTTGTAACCACCATGCTCAGCTTCATTGCTGCTGATCACCTCAATTCGCCAACCTTTTTTCTCAGCAAAACGGCTATACATGCGGAATAAATCACCGGCAAAAATACCCGCTTCATCGCCACCAGCACCAGCGCGAATTTCTAAGAAACAGTTACGTTCATCATTGGGATCTTTTGGAATCAATAAGATTTGCAGTTCGTCAGATAGACGCTCAATCGCCACTTTTGATTCTTTAATTTCTTCTTGCGCCATTTCACGCATTTCAGCGTCATCTTCTTGCGCCATTTCTTCCGCTGCGATTAAGTCTTCTTGCGCTTGTTGGTAAGCTTGGAAGCATTTAGTCACTTCTTCTAATTGAGAATATTCTTTAGACAAAGTGCGAAATTTATTTTGGTCGCCAATGACATCAGGGTCACCAAGCAAATGTTGAACTTCTTCATAACGCTCAACCAGTGTTTCTAATTTAGTCAAAATTGACGATTTCATAATCTAGTTCTTTTTTTAATGTTCAATAAAAGGGGCGTTTCATAGCAACTGTGGTTAACAAACTACTGTGGTTAACAAGCTTCGTTGAATAAACCGCATTCAAAACTTAATAGTCATTGCTTTAATATAGCTAATGCTCTTCTAAACCTAAGCTTTGACGAATGATGGCAAGTTTTTCTGGTTCACCTTGCTCTGCAACGACTTGCATTGCTCGTGTTGGGGTATGAATTAAACGGTTAGTCAGTTTATTACTTAATTCTCGTAATACTTTTTCGGGATCACCACCGGCAGCGAGTGCATTGAGGCTTTTTTCCAGTAAATCATTTTTAATGCCATTAGCTTGTTCGCGATAATCACGGATGCTATCTACGGCTTGTAATGAACGCAGCCAAGTCATAAAGGCCGCACTTTCTTCCGAAACAATGGCTTCAGCTTGAATTGCTTCTACTTTTCGCTGCTCAATGTTCTTATTAACAATGCCTTGCAAATCATCCACGCTATACAAATAAGCGTCATTTAAATCGCCGACTTGGGATTCAATGTCACGAGGAACGGCAATATCGACCAATAACATGGGTTGATGTTTGCGTTTTTTCAACGCAGATTCAACCATACCTTTACCGATAATCGGTAGTGGGCTAGCAGTTGAGCTGATCACAATATCAGCTTCAGCTAAATGTTCTGGGATTTCCGATAAAGTAATGGTTTCACCACCAAATTGATCGGCTAAAGTTTTTGCGCGTTCAAGCGTACGGTTGGCGACAATAATCTTTTTACATTCTGTTGATGAAATATGTTTTGCGACTAGCTCAATCGTCTCACCCGCACCAACCAATAACACGGTAACATTTTTCATCGATTCAAAAATTTGTTTGGCTAAAATGCACGCCGCATAAGCAACAGATACCGCACTACCGCCGATTGCAGTTTCCGTTCTAACTCGTTTCGCCACTGAAAATGCTTTATGAAAGAGTTTTTCTGTCATGCCGTTAACCGCGTTAAGCTCGGTAGATTCAGCATACGCTTGCTTTACTTGACCTAAAATTTGCGGCTCGCCAAGTACTAAAGAATCTAAGCCACATGCCACACGCATTAAATGACGCACAGCAGCTTGTTCTTCATAGGTATATATACTTGACATCAATTCATCGGAATCTAGCTGATGAAAATTCATCAACCAATCAATAACATAACCTTTAGCTGTGCCTTTTTTTACATCACAATAAATTTCAGTTCGATTACACGTGGAAACAATCACACCGCTTTTTATGGTGTCACTAACCGCTATCTGCGCTAATGCTTCAGACAGTTTTTCCGGTGAAAATGCAATTTTTTCTCGCAACTCAACCGACGCTGTATTGTGATTGATACCAATAGCAAGCAAGGACATCTAGTGAGGACACTCTGAAATTTATTATAAAAGGGACGCAATTTTACTTGATGGGACATATTAATGAAAGAGGCATCAGTTTTTATTAGTACTTTTCTAACATCAAACCCCAAATAGAGTGATACAAAAGATTGAAATAACAGCACTGTCGACTATCAAATTACAGCTGAAGGTTAAATATTCCATTACTAATGCTCTCACCACGAATAGAATGGTATAGTTAACGCTCAACTATGAACTGCCAAAGGAAGCCGCTTTGTTTTCTCATTTCGCTTTTATTCGCACCACATTGAGTGCTCGTTCCCCTATTCAACACCTAACCACCATTTTATTGGCTACATTTGTACTTATTTTATCTGGTTGTAGCAGTGTACCGCCCACACAAGAAAACTACTCTGTCGATTGGCAAAATCAGAAAACGGTATTGGAACAACTCGACACCTTTAAAGCGACCGGTAAGATTGGCTATAAAGATCCAGAGCACCGTCAATCTCTGAACTTCATTCTCAAACATTCCAATTCTTTTAGTGAACTCAAGCTATTATCGGTTTTTGGACAAACCGTCCTCACTGTTCAGATGACGCCAACTGGCGCAATGGTGACTAATTCCGATGGTAAAGTTCAAACAGCGCAACAAGCTAATGCTTTGATTCAAAACTTAACTGGCTTAGCCATTCCAGTGAGTCAATTACCCGACTGGATTAAAGGTCTTCCGACCCAAGCGGATAACGTCACATTCAATCAATCGAATACAGTTGAAAGTTTAAATAAGATGATCGATGGCCGCGATTGGACACTGTCTTACTTAAATTATCAAAGCGTGATGAATAAACAACAAAACATCACTTTGCCAAAACAAATGCTATTACACCAAAGCGACACCGAAATTAAAATCTTGATCAGTAAATGGATTCTATAATGTCCCAACACTCAACGCTTACTCAGATTGAATGGCCTTCACCTGCAAAGCTGAATTTATTTTTATATATCACAGGTCGCCTCGATAATGGCTACCATGAATTACAGACTTTATTTCAATTTATTGATTTTGGTGACACCTTAAAATTCTCTACTAACCTACTTGGAAACATCACCATTAGCCCTGAAATTTCAGGAGTGCCACTAGAAAGCAATTTAATTTGGAAAGCGGCACAAGCACTGAAAGATGAAGCGAAATTACAAGGCATACCGAATGCGAAAACTTTAGGTGCCGACATTCATCTACATAAAGTACTGCCAATGGGTGGAGGATTAGGCGGCGGCTCCTCAAATGCAGCAACTACCTTAGTGGTATTAAATACTGCATGGAACTTGAATTTTTCACTCGACAAACTCGCTGAACTCGGCCTTAAACTAGGCGCTGATGTACCGGTTTTTGTACGAGGTCAAGCGGCATTTGCAGAAGGTGTAGGAGAAAAGCTCACCACAGCGACACCCAATGAGAAATGGTACCTTGTGATCAAGCCTGAAGAAAATATTGCAACAGCAGATATTTTCACTCACCCAAATTTAACGAGAAATACGCCAAAGCAAGATCTTACAACGCTTTTACAGCAACCTTACGGAAACGATTGCGAAAAAATCGTCACTTTGCTCTATCCGGAGGTTGCTAAGCAACTTTCATGGCTGCTACAATACGCGCCGTCGAGATTAACCGGAACGGGTTCATGTCTTTTCGCTGAGTTTGATACTCAAGATGAAGCTGAAAGTGTTCTTGAAAAGCTCCACAACCAAACAGAATCAAATAGTGTCTTCGGCTTTATTGCCAAAGGGGTGAATACTTCACCACTTCATAAGACTTTGGCTGACTACAAACAAGCCAACCACAACTCAATTTAAAACTGGACGCAACCCGAGGTTTCCACCGTGCCTGATATGAAGCTATTTGCTGGTAACGCCACACCTGAACTAGCCCAACGTATTGCAGATCGTCTTTACATTTCCCTTGGTGACGCAACTGTTAACCGTTTTTCCGACGGCGAAGTCGCTGTACAAATCAATGAAAATGTTCGTGGTAGTGATGTATTCATCATCCAATCTACCTGTGCCCCAACCAACGACAACTTAATGGAATTAGTCGTAATGATCGATGCAATGCGCCGCGCTTCTGCGGGTCGTATTACAGCGGTAATTCCTTACTTTGGTTACGCACGCCAAGACCGTCGTGTCCGTTCAGCTCGTGTTCCAATCACTGCAAAAGTTGTTGCAGACTTCCTTTCTAACGTTGGTGTAGACCGCGTTCTAACTATCGACCTACACGCAGAGCAAATTCAAGGCTTCTTCGATGTTCCTGTTGATAATATCTTCGGTACGCCAGTACTAATGGAAGATATGAAGTCTCGTAACCTTGAAGATCCTGTTGTTGTATCTCCTGACCTAGGCGGTGTTGTACGTGCTCGTGCAACAGCAAAAATGTTAGATGATACTGACATCGCTATCGTTGATAAGCGTCGCCCTCGTGCTAACGTTTCTGAAGTTATGAACTTAATTGGTGATGTTAAAGGTCGTGACTGTGTGATCGTTGATGATATGATCGATACCGGTGGCACACTATGTAAAGCAGCGGAAGCTCTTAAAGAGCGCGGAGCTAAGCGTGTATTTGCTTATGCCACTCACGCCGTATTCTCAGGAAAAGCTGCTGAAAACATCAAAAACTCTGTACTTGACCAAGTAATCATTACTGACTCAATTAAGTTATCAGAAGAGATGAAAGCAACGGGTAAAGTTACTCAATTAACGCTTTCAAGCATGCTTGCTGAAGCCATTCGTCGTATTAGCAACGAAGAATCTATTTCTGCGATGTTTAACTAAAGATTGGCAAATACTTAGATAAAAAGCCACTTTACTTCGAGGTAAAGTGGCTTTTTTTATTTAGTTTACTTCAACCAATCATTAACTCTTTTAGCTACATCTTCCGTAAAATTATGAGTAACATCTTTCAAGTGCGCTTTGGTTTTCTTTATTTTTTCTTCTAACTCTTTTGATTTTTGGCTAAAGTCTTCCAAAGAGTCAGCCTTGGCTTTAGCTAAATCTGCTTCAAATTCTTTTTTCTTGGCTTCAAGTCGTGCAGCTAGTTTTTCTTTTTCTGAGATCATAAAGTTCCCTTACTTTTATTAACTATCTTTTAATCTAGCACCATATAGCATATTAACCATCGAACCCATCACAATATGGCATATTTAAAAAACTCCCAAAGTCCTCAACGAAAAGCCATTACACCTACGACATCACGTCATAAAGTGTGTTATCATGCCGCGCTTTTTAAATTTGAAAAGAGAACTAGACTTTGATTCAACCTATCAAATTACTTGTTGGTCTGGCGAATCCTGGGCCTGAATATGCAAAAACACGCCATAATGCAGGTGCATGGGTGGTTGAAGAATTAGCTCGCGTCCATAACGTCACGCTAAAAGATGAAAGTAAGTTTTATGGTTACACCGGACGCATTCTGGTCAATGGCCAAGATCTGCGATTACTGATACCAACGACCTTCATGAATCTGTCTGGTAAATCCGTTTCTGCTCTCGCTAAATTTTACCAAATAAAACCTGAGGAAATCATGGTTGCTCATGATGAGCTAGACCTTCCTCCGGGTGTTGCTAAATTCAAAAAAGGTGGCGGGCATGGCGGCCATAACGGCTTAAAAGATATTATTGCCAAGCAAGCTAACAACAAAGATTTTTACCGTCTTAGGATAGGTATTGGCCACCCAGGACATAAAGACCGCGTGGCAGGTTATGTTCTCGGTAAAGCCCCAACCAAAGAGCAAGAGTTACTCGATGCAGTGGTCGATGAGTCAGTAAGGAGCTTAGACATCCTACTCAAAGACGGCTTAGCAAAAGCTCAAAATAGATTACATACTTTTAAAGCTGAATAAGTCATTTTACGAATCATCAAATTACAACATAAGTCGGCTAACGATGCCGAATGAAAGAAGGTTAATATCATGGGTTTCAAATGTGGAATCGTCGGTTTACCAAACGTAGGTAAATCAACTCTATTTAATGCACTAACCAAAGCTGGCATTGAAGCGGCTAACTTCCCTTTCTGTACGATTGAGCCGAATACGGGTGTCGTACCTGTGCCAGATCTACGTCTAGATGCGTTAGCTGAAATTGTTAACCCTAAACGAATTCTTCCAACGACTATGGAATTTGTTGATATCGCAGGTTTAGTTGCGGGTGCATCAAAAGGTGAAGGTTTAGGTAACAAATTCCTAGCTAACATCCGTGAAACTGATGCGATTGGTCACGTTGTTCGCTGCTTTGAGAACGAAAACATCGTTCACGTTGCAGGTCGCATCTCACCAATTGAAGATATCGAAATTATTAACCTTGAACTTGCTCTAGCTGATTTAGATAGTTGTGAGCGTGCAATTCAACGCCAAGCTAAAAAAGCAAAAGGTGGAGATAAAGACGCTAAATATGAAATCACAGTACTAGAGAAATTACTTCCAGTATTCACTGAAGGTGGCATGGCTCGCTCTGTAGAATTAAGTAAAGAAGAGCTTGCTGCGGTAGGTTACTTAAACTTCCTTACGTTAAAGCCAACCATGTACATTGCTAACGTCAACGAAGATGGTTTTGAAAATAATCCATTCTTAGATCAAGTGCGTGAATACGCAAAAGGCGAAAATGCAGTTGTAGTACCGGTCTGTGCAGCGATTGAATCTGAAATGTCAGAGTTAGACGAAGAAGACCGTAACGAGTTTTTGGCTGATTTGGGTATTGAAGAACCAGGTTTAAACCGTGTAATCCGCTCAGGTTATGAATTACTAGACTTACAAACCTACTTCACTGCTGGCGTACAAGAAGTTCGCGCTTGGACGATTCCTGTTGGTGCAACTGCTCCACAAGCTGCTGGTAAAATCCATACTGATTTTGAAAAAGGATTTATCCGTGCCGAAGTCGTTGGCTATGAAGATTTTATCCAGTTTAAAGGTGAAAGTGGCGCTAAAGAAGCCGGTAAATGGCGTTTAGAAGGTAAAGATTACATCGTAAAAGATGGCGATGTTGTTCATTTCCGCTTTAACGTATAAATAGCAAACATTCTTTTTTTTTAAGTTTGTATAAAGCCAGCCATTTGCTGGCTTTTTTATTATTTGAATTAAGTCTTTGAAAGACGGTTCTTTTGAGAAAAGTTCTCTTTAAGCACTAGTATTTGCTCACAAACAACGCTTTTTGTTTAAAAAAAAGTCGAACAATTCAAGAATGCCAATTTATTAAAAAAAACTGTTGACGCTTGCGGCCCAGATACGCATAATGCGCTCCGTCCTTGAGACACAGGGACAACAAAATTTAGGCTACGTAGCTCAGTTGGTTAGAGCACATCACTCATAATGATGGGGTCACAGGTTCGAATCCCGTCGTAGCCACCATATTTTAAACGATGCTTTTATAAAGGGTCGTTATTCGATAAGCAAGTTTA
>NZ_BSPV01000019.1:0-29206 GCF_030161215.1 Vibrio algivorus | reverse complement strand
TGCTGAATAGACACTGCGGAGTGGTAGTTCAGTTGGTTAGAATACCGGCCTGTCACGCCGGGGGTCGCGGGTTCGAGTCCCGTCCACTCCGCCACTTACATATCTTGAATAAAGAGTAAGAAACCTGGTTCGAAAGAGTCAGGTTTTTTTTCGGCTATAGAAATGACTTTTGACATTTAAAAGCAACTTGATTTATATCAAATGAATATTTGCTTTTGCCGTTGTATAAGTATTCTTTTGGTATAGAATCAAATTGTGATCTTTATCACGGGTGATGGGGTTCCACCTTTAACCGCTCAATTCTTTTTTTGAGATGATGGCTCCTGCTAGGTAGGATAGATCTATCTGCAGGTTTCCAATTGCTCTTAATATATCTATCCTTAGCATTAATATTAATTATATTAGGTAGATATATGTCTCACCCATTAAACGCTAATCCAAAGCTATTTGCTCAAATTCTACGATGGATTGCTATCATTATTCCTGTTGCATCTGTTATCGGTGCGCTTAATGCTTTCTTCTTATGGATTTTGTCTGAAGCAACCGCGGCACGAGAAGCAAATACTTGGCTTCTTTATTTATTACCTTTTTCTGGCCTAGTTATTGTCTACTTGTATAAAGAGTTAGGCAAAAACTCGGATGGTGGTAATAACCTCATCATGGATGAAATACATCAACCTGGAGCTGGTATTCCTACTCGCATGGGTTCACTGGTTTTAATTACGACGGTGATCACCCATTTATTTGGTGGCTCTGCGGGCCGTGAAGGAACGGCGGTACAGATTGGAGGGGCAGCTTCTAATTACTTTGCTAAGATTTTTAAGTTATCAGAATCAGACAGGCGATTACTGCTTATCTCGGGTATTGCTGCGGGCTTTGGTGCAATTTTTGGTACACCTTTGACTGGTGCTATTTTCGCGCTAGAGGTGCTCGCTATAGGGCGTTTAAAGTATGATGCTATAGTTCCAGCCTTATTTTCTGCTATCGTTGCTGATATGGTCTGTACGGCGTTAGGAGCACATCATACTCATTATCGCATTGACTTTTTAGAGTCATATCAATTACTCGACCATGTTGTGAAAGTTGATCCGTTTTTATTGCTTAAAATTTTAGTGGCAGGTGTGGGCTTTGGATTAGCGGGTTATCTTTTTGGTGAGCTCACACATTCGTTAAAAGATTTTTTTAAATTGACTTTGAAAAACCCATATTTGATTGTGTTTGTTGGCGGTATTCTGGTTATTTTAATTACTAAGCTGATTGGTAACTATGACTATACAGGCTTAGGGGTTTACAGTTACCGTGAAGGTGGGGTGAGTATTGTTTCAGCTTTCCATCAAGGTGGCGCTGAATGGTATAGTTGGTTGTTTAAATTAATATTAACTGCACTCACTTTATCGGTTGGATTTAAAGGTGGGGAAGTTACGCCATTATTTTTCATCGGTGCAACGCTAGGTAATACTTTAGCTTGGGCTTTAGGTGCGCCACCTGAATTGTTTGCTGCCCTAGGCTTTATTGCTGTATTTGCCGCAGCGACTAATACTCCGTTAGCCTGTACTATCATGGGTGTAGAGTTATTTGGTTCAGAGTACATTTTATACTTCGCTGTTGCTTGCTATACCGCCTATTACTTTAGTGGTCATACAGGTATTTACTCTTCGCAACGAGTTGCTGTTCCTAAGCTATTTGATTTAAAAGATACGCCTAAGTTTGATGGGAAAATAGGTCAACTACGTGAAACCCAATCAAGTTTATTTGCATCACTACTTAAGAAATTAAGAAATAAATAGGAGATAAGTCGTCATTTATCAATAATAACGGTTGATGATTATAAATTGAGCTAATATACTTTTTCTACTTGTCGGAGTGCCATAAGGCTGAGACCGCTATGCGGGATCCGTTGAACCTGATCAGGCTAATACCTGCGAAGGGAACGAGAGAAGAGTAATCTATTCACATTATTACCCCTCTATTTGTGTATCTGTTTTTACAGATTCGCTCTTGTGCATCAAAATCCGTCAAGCATTTACCCCTCGGGACTTCTAACTCATACAGTTAAAGGAAAATGCTATGTCGTCAAGTCGTAAACAAGCCAGAATGGACGCTAAGAATTTTATTAATTCTCTATCTGTCCAACCTTATCCCAATTCGCAAAAAGTTTATATTCAAGGAAGTCGTTCTGATTTACGTGTTCCTATGCGTGAAATCAACCTCGCAGATAGTTTTGTCGGAGGCACCAAAGATGACCCTATTTTAGAGCCAAATCAGCCAATTCACGTCTACGATACCTCTGGTTTTTATACCGATCCTAATTATCAAATCAATCTATATAAAGGCCTACCCAAGTTGAGGGAGTCTTGGATTGAAGAAAGGGCGGATACGGCTTTTCTAGATTCAGTGAGCTCAAAGTTTACCCAGAAAAGGTTAGATGATGACACTTTAGATGACCTGAGATATGGAAATTTACCGAAAATTCGTAAAGCAAAATCAGGCTGTTGTGTGACGCAATTACACTACGCCCGTAAGGGAATCATTACCCCTGAGATGGAGTTTATTGCAATACGTGAAAATATGGGACGTCAAAAATTTGCAGATGAACAACTCAATCAGCAACATCCCGGCGAAAATTTTGGTGCTCACCTCCCTAAAGAAATTACTCCAGAGTTTGTTCGTCGTGAAGTAGCCGAAGGGCGAGCAATTATTCCATCCAATATCAATCACCCAGAATCTGAGCCAATGATTATTGGTCGTAATTTCTTAATTAAAGTAAATGCCAATATTGGTAACTCATCTGTCTCATCATCGATTGAAGAAGAAGTCGAAAAGCTGGTTTGGTCGACTCGTTGGGGTGGCGATACCGTTATGGATCTTTCGACAGGCCGTAATATTCATGAAACTCGTGAATGGATTCTGCGTAATAGTCCTGTTCCAATTGGCACAGTTCCGATGTATCAAGCATTAGAAAAAGTAAATGGTGTTGCAGAAAATCTCAATTGGGAAGTTATGCGCGATACTTTGATTGAGCAAGCTGAACAGGGAGTTGATTACTTTACTATTCATGCAGGTGTTTTATTACGTTATGTTCCTATGACAGCTAAGCGTGTTACGGGAATTGTTTCTCGTGGGGGCTCTATTATTGCTAAATGGTGTTTAGCACATCATCAAGAAAGTTTTCTATATACACATTTTCGTGAAATCTGTGAAATCTGTGCTCAGTATGATGTAGCACTGTCACTTGGGGATGGTTTGCGCCCTGGTTCAATTGCTGATGCCAATGATGAGGCGCAATTTTCTGAGCTACGTACTCTAGGGGAGTTAACTAAGGTTGCTTGGGAATACGATGTTCAAGTCATGATAGAAGGTCCAGGACATGTTCCAATGCATATGATCAAAGAGAACATGGATGAACAATTAAAACATTGCCATGAAGCGCCATTTTATACATTAGGTCCACTGACCACCGATATTGCCCCTGGCTATGATCATATTACTTCTGGTATTGGTGCTGCAATGATAGGTTGGTTTGGTTGTGCGATGCTTTGTTATGTCACACCAAAAGAGCACTTAGGTTTGCCAAATAAAGAAGACGTTAAGACGGGACTTATTACTTATAAACTTGCAGCTCATGCCGGTGATTTGGCCAAAGGACATCCCGGAGCACAAATTCGTGATAATGCCTTATCTAAGGCACGTTTTGAGTTTCGTTGGCATGACCAATTTAATCTTTCTCTCGATCCTGAAACAGCGTTGGCTTTTCATGATGAAACCCTTCCTCAAGAGTCCGGAAAAGTAGCCCATTTTTGCTCAATGTGCGGCCCTAAGTTCTGTTCAATGAAAATCTCTCAAGAGGTACGTGAATATGCCAAAGATAGTGAGCAAGTCTCTGCAGATCAGGCTATTGAGGTGAAAATGATAGGTGATCCGTTAGAAGGGATGAAAGCCAAGTCACGTGAATTTCTTGAGACTGGTTCAGAGCTTTATCATCCTGTAGTGCAGCCAAAGAATAAAAAATTGGTAGAGCAGGAGAGTAAGTAATGAATAAGCTTATTTTTAATTATTTTGGTGAAACTTTATTTAAACAGCAAGTTCAATCTTGTTTGAAAGCTGCTAAGCAAGCTGGTTTTGTGCTACCTGATGTGGAGTTTTCAACGTTGTCACCTATAGGCGATTTATCGTCAGTCATTCATTTAGAATCTGGCTGCAAAGAGGTTTCTGCAGCATTTGATGCTGAGACTCTAATCAAAGGGAGCGATGTTACTTTGTGTTATCAGAGTGGATCTGATGCATCACTCGCTGTTGAAGACGGTGTCAGTTTAATCTCGGTGGCAGTCAATGATGGTGATGTACTTATTGATAAAGTTAGGCTTGCCGATGGATTTTCTGTTGATTTATATACTTTTAATTTAGATTGGAATCATGAATCAACGATTCGTCATTATTGTTGGTTTGTTATTTCTTTAGGCTTAAATTTTACTCTCGAAGATTCAGCTATTATCGCGAATGCTGCAGTGAAACAACACCAGGATGTTTCACGTGAAACATGGCCAAGCGATGCACACGTCTTCCCGCAATTAACCCAAGCGGCTACACCTCAAATCAGTCCTCCATTCAAACTAGTACCACACAATATCGGTTTATACCCAGTGGTTGATTCCGTTGAATGGATCGAAACCCTGCTTAAGCGAGGTGTTAAAACACTTCAGCTTCGAATGAAAGATCCGATTGACTCTGACTTAGAAGCCAATATAAAGCATGCGATAGAACTTGGCCGAGAATATAAAGCACAGCTATTTATTAATGATCACTGGCAACTCGCTGTGAAATATAAAGCTTATGGTGTTCACCTCGGGCAGGAAGATATTGAAGTCGCAGATTTACAGACGATCAATCAAGCAGGCCTACGATTAGGGATTTCGACTCATGGTTATTATGAAATTTTACGAGCTAAGCAGTTGAAAGCTTCTTATATTGCACTTGGACATATTTTTCCTACCACGACTAAACAAATGCCATCTAAACCACAAGGACTGAATAAGTTAGCGCTATATCGAAAAATGATTGGAGATGATTTTCCAACAGTGGCAATAGGAGGCATTAATTTGAATAACGCACAAGAAGTTTGGCAAACGGGAGTGAGTAGCTTAGCTGTGGTCCGTGCTATTACACAGGCAAATGATATACAATTGGCGATAGATTCTTTCTATCAAATTATGGCTTCTCCACGAAGTGATAAGGCCATTGCTTAAAGCTCTAATAAGTAACAAGGGAAAACAATGAACGACCAACAATTTCAGCGCTACCAACGACAAATTATGGTTCCAGAAGTATCAGAAGTGGGCCAAGAAAAACTTATTGGTAGTAAAGTGTTGTTGGTTGGCTGTGGTGGGTTAGGCTCAGCAGCTGCGCTTTATCTAGCTGGAGCGGGAATTGGTTCATTAGTGGTTGCTGATGGTGATGAAGTCGACTCATCCAATTTACAGCGTCAGGTAATATACCGTGAATCTGATATTGGAAGAAATAAAGCGGAAGCGACTGCCGAACAATTAAAGCAGCTAAATCCTAATTGCAAAGTTCGTAGTGTGAAATCTTTTCTAGCCGATGCTCAGTTGAATTTAGAAGTAATGCTGGCGGATGTTGTACTAGATTGCAGTGATAATTTTCCGACTAGGCAAGCGGTTAATAAAGCCTGCCATGATGGAAATACCCCTCTGATCTCAGGTTCAGCGATTGGCTGGATTGGGCAATTAATGAGCTTTGACTTTAATCACCACTCATCACCTTGTTACCGTTGTGCTGTGCCATATCAAGATAACAGCGCAGGTTTGAAATGTTCAGAATCGGGAGTCATTGGCCCGGTCGTCGGCACGCTAGGTAATTTACAAGCGCTTGAAGCGATCAAATACCTAACTCAAAACAATAAACTAAAACCTGCGTCTCTTAATTTATTTGATGGGCAAACGCTATCTTGGCAGAAATTTAATATTGCTAAAGATTCCGAGTGCCCTGTCTGTGGAAGCTGATTGGTACAAATCAGTCTCCATAAAGAAGGATCTAAGGAGATACCATGCAAGTCACGGTAAATCAACAAGTACATTTTTTAGAGAAGAATCAATATAACCTAATTCAATTACTTTCTCGATTGTCTCTTAATCAACAAGGTATTGCGATTGCGATTAATCAAGATGTTATTCCTAAAGCTCAGTGGACCGAAACGATACTGAATGATGGTGATGATGTTTCAGTTTTCACTATGATCGCAGGAGGCTAACCATGAATTCTTTACAAGATTCGCTGGTTATCGCCGGCCAAATATTCAATTCAAGATTATTTACAGGAACAGGTAAGTTTGCCAATTCTGACCTTATGTTGGAATCATTGTTGCATTCCTGCTCAGAACTCACCACTTTAGCACTTAAACGTCTCGATCTTCAGCGTCAAACTGATGATATCTTACAGCCATTATTAAAAACGAACGTACGACTTTTACCGAATACTTCTGGAGCAAAAACAGCTAAGGAAGCCATTTTTGCCGCACAGTTGGCGCGAGAAGCCCTAGATACTAATTGGTTGAAATTAGAAATTCATCCCGATCCTAAATATCTTATGCCAGATCCTATCGAAACACTAAAAGCTGCTGAACAATTGGTTGAGCTTGGTTTCATTGTTTTGCCTTATTGTCATGCTGACCCTGTGTTATGTAAGCGCTTAGAGGAAGTTGGTTGTGCCGCAGTTATGCCTCTTGCTGCACCGATTGGTTCCAATAAGGGCTTGGTTTCGGAAGACTTTCTCAAAATTATTATCGAGCAAGCGAACGTACCGGTTGTGATTGATGCGGGAATCGGTGCACCTTCACACGCTGCTTATGCTATGGAATTAGGTGCTGATGCTGTATTGGTGAACACCGCGATTGCATCATCGGCTAATCCTGTAGCAATGGCACAGGCATTCAAATTGGCAGTCCAGTCAGGTCGCCAGGCTTATCTAGCAGGGTTGGGTGGAGTAAGCCAGCAAGCAAGTGCATCAAGCCCGCTTACTGCGTTTTTAGGGTAGGTGATGATGACTTTTATTGATGTATTTAAAACGTTAGATTGGGATCAAGTTTATTTGTCCATTCACAGCAAAACAGCTGTTGATGTTGAACGAGCTTTAGCTAAAACCAGATTGAATTTAGAAGATTTTAAGGCGTTAATTTCACCGGCTGCTGAGTCTTATGTTGAGCAAATGGCACAACGTTCTTATGTTCTGACTCGTCAGAGATTTGGTCATAATATTAATTTCTACATTCCATTGTACCTTTCTAACTTGTGCGCCAACGCTTGTACTTACTGTGGTTTCTCTATGGAGAATAAAATTAAACGCAGAACACTCGATCAAACTGAGGTAGAAGCAGAAGTAGAAGCTATCAAAGCGATGAATTTTGATAGTGTGTTATTAGTTACCGGTGAGCATGAAACTAAAGTCGGCATGAACTATTTCCGCACTATGCTACCTGTGATTAAGCAGCAGTTTTCTTACTTGGCGATGGAAGTCCAACCGCTTGATCAAGATGATTACCGCGAACTGAAAACACTAGGACTTGATGCGGTGATGGTCTATCAAGAAACCTATCATCCAAGTACTTATGCTAAACACCACTTAAGAGGGAATAAACAGGATTTCTATTACCGACTCGAAACGCCTGATCGTGTTGCCAAAGCGGGAGTTGATAAAATCGGCATAGGGGCTCTGATTGGCTTAGAGGATTGGCGAACCGATTGTTTGTTTACGGCTGCACATTTACAGTATTTGGAAAAGCAGTATTGGACGTCTCGTTATTCGATTTCTTTTCCTAGGTTGCGACCATGTGAGGGTGCTTTACAACCCAAATCGGTAATGACAGATAAACAACTCGTACAGCTTATATGTGCTTTTCGCTTGTTTAATCATGAGGTCGAGTTGTCATTATCGACCCGGGAACAGCCGAGTTTTAGGGATAATGTATTGCCGCTAGGGGTTACCCATATCTCTGCCGCATCAAAAACCCAGCCGGGTGGCTATGCTAATTCAGAAGTAGAGTTAGAGCAATTTGCGATTAGTGATGAGCGTTCAGTTGAAGAGGTGGTTAAGTCTGTACAACAACGTGGCTATGAAGCGGTGTGGACCGATTGGCATCACGCTTATTCTGGATGATTTGTGTAGATTATAGTTACATAGTTATTCTCAACTATAATTAGTTTCAAATAGGTTTCACGTGAAACAATAAAGCCCGTCTCGGTTGATATCGAAACGGGCTTTGTTTTTATTTTCCCCCAACTGCGTTACTGAGTGACTTCTAGTTATCTGCTGCTGAGGTTCTTTATAGTGGAAAAGTCGTTAATTAAATAGCTAAAGTAGCCTGTTTTAACCACTGCTTTACCTCACCATCAACTAGTGAGCTAACATCATTCCATACTTTTTGATGATACTGATTCAGCCACTCAATCTCGCTAGTGGTCAACAGCGTGCGATCAATCGCTCTAACATCGATTGGACAACGCGTAAGAGATTCAAAACCAAGAATAGATAAATCACCTTGGGTTTGTTTCTCAGTGACTAACTCGAGGTTTTCAATGCGAATGCCAAACTCGTTAGCACGGTAGTAACCCGGTTCATTGGATAGCACCATACCTGCTTGTAGGGCTACGCCATTGTAAGCAGAGGAAATACGTTGTGGTCCTTCATGAACACTTAGGAAATGACCCACACCATGGCCGGTCCCATGATCATAATTATAGCCTTCAGCCCATAAATATTGACGAGCCAACACATCAAGTTGACTTCCGGTTGTTCCTATTGGAAAACACGCAGTTGCCAAAGCAATGTGGCCTTTTAGTACTAGTGTGAATTGTTGTTTCATAAATGCTGAAGGTTCACCAATTGCCACGGTACGAGTGATATCAGTCGTGCCGTCTGGGTACTGGCCGCCTGAATCAACTAGATAAAGAGAGTTTAATTCCAGCTTACCAAACTCTATTTGATCGACGTGATTGTAATGACACATAGCAGCATTACTTCCTGCCGCTGAAATAGTATCAAAGCTTAAATCGGCTAATGAGTCATCTTGTTTACGGAACTTATGTAATTGGTCAGATAGAGTGCCCTCATTATGTAAGCGACCAGCTGCAACTTCGGAATCAATCCAACATAAGAACTTCGCCATTGCCACACCATCTCGCACATGACAATTAATCATTCCTTGAGATTCAGTTTTGTTCTTTTGGGCTTTAGGTAGTAAACATGGATCACTGGCTGCAATAATATGCGCATGGCTATTTTTTAATACTTGGCTAAACCAGGCATTACTACTGGCTGGATCAACAATAACTTTTTTGCCCGTTAGTGAACTAAGCGATGCTTCAAGTTGAGATGGTGATGAGACACGAACACCTGAGCCGACATGCTGTGCAAAATTAGCAGGGATACGTTCAGGATTAATAAATAACTCTAAACTTGAATCTGCATGTAAAATCGCATGACATAACACGGCAGGTAGGCGAGGTACATCGAGGCCACGAATATTGAGTAGCCAACAAATAGAATCTATTTGAGTCAGCAGTGCGGTATCAGCATTTTGTTGAGTAATGACTTGTGCGATGTTGTGACGTTTATCTTGTGAAGATTGACCAACAATGTCTAATGGCATTAATCGTAATGGTGATTCAACGGTTGTAGGGCGATCAGACCAAAGCATATCAATCGGGTTGCTTTCGACATCAACCATCTCAATTTGACCATTGAGTTGATTTTGTGCGGCTTGATACCAAGTGGCGGAATGCATTTTAAGGTCAATTGCTAAACGGCTACCAGCTGGCATATTTTGTTGTAACCAATTAATTGGCGGTTCTTGAATAAAATGATGATAACTAAAAATGTCATTCGGGACTTGTTTAGTGACTTGAACGGTATATCGGCCATCGACAAACATCGCAGCCGTTTCTTGAGTTATTACCGCGGCACCAGCTGAACCAGCAAAGCCTGTGATCCAATTTAAACGCTCATTATGGGCTGGAATGTATTCGCCTAAAAACTCATCTTCATGTGGAATAATGACCGCATCATAATCGTGTTGAATTAACCATTGACGAAGTTGTTGAACACGGTCTGCAATTACTTTGTGCATTTGAATCATCCTTATTGAAGTCACTTAGGTATAAAATGATGGTTTAATATTACCATTGCCATTTAAATGTGTAATGCGCTTGTGATTAAAATCTGATGATGTGATTGATTATTTTAATGTTTCACGTGAAACACCAAGTAATAGAACTTCTCAATGGGTGGTTGATGGGAATCTGTAAAAAATCACAAGCCTCTGAATGTAAATCCAAAATTAGAAAATATACTTATAAAGTGGCTTGGGGTATAAAATTTGTTTTGCTTAACCATCAATCAGGCGTATATTTACAGCTGCCTTTCTAGATATCTTTAATTAAATAATTGGAATATGAATAAACCTATGTCATTAACAACGTATGAAATGGCTCGTATTTTAGAGCAGTTGGAAGAAAGCCCAGAAAAAATTATGTTTGGTAAATTATTAACGGAACTTGGTAATCAAAGCCAAGAACGAATTCGTAGTGCTGCAAAACAAGTACCACTAGAGTTATTAAGAGATATAATTTACCAGTTTCAAGTAATCGCCGATTCTCGTAAAGGTGAGCAAGTACAATTATTGGCAGAACAATTAAAGGCCCAGGGTCTATCTGTTGATGATCTTAAGCGTTATATGGAAAAGACAAAATAATAGCTTTAATTAACGATTATCTAGACAATTGATCTTTCGTTTTTTTGATTTTATCTGTTGAACGACTAAGCCTAATAATATACAAACTAACCCAATTAATGTTGATGGGTAGATTGTCTCACCAATAATTTGAGATAACAAAATCAATGAAATAAAGGGCGATAGAAAAATTAAGTTACTTACCTTGGCGGTATTTTGCGTGCATTTTAGTGCTGTTAGCCATAATACAAAAGTGACGCCCATTTCAAATAATCCAACATAAGTAACCGCCAACCAGCCCCTCATGCTAATTGTTTCCCAGCTTAGTCCTTCGTACCAAACAAGCAATGCTGAAAACGGCAGTGAAACCAAAAAACCTAATAAAACGACTAATATTGGGTCGGCTTTATTTTTTGCATTTAAAATCCAGTAACTTGCCCACAACAGGGTTGATAATAACGCTAATCCAACACCTAGTGGGCTATCAAAAGATAATGCAAACACATCCCCTTTAGTTGCAATAATCAGCACACCTAAGTAACCAAGTGCGCAGGCTAACCAATCTTGCTTACGAATTTTTTGACCTAAAAATAATGCAGCCATTAAGGTTAACGTAATAGCCCAGCTGTAATTCAGAGGTTGGGCTTGAGATGCAGGTAATAGATCGTAAGCCTTAAATAGAATCAAATAATAAGCGAGAGGATTTACTAACCCTAGTAAGATGAAATATTTAGGGTTGGCTAGAAAGGTTGAAGCTAATTGAGGGAGAGTTCTTTTGACTGTACAGATAAGCAGTAGCACAGCCACCGAAACCAAACTGGCGACGAATAGCATTTGAATTGGAGAGAATTCTTGTAATGTGAGTTTAAAGGCAGTAGCAACGGTTGACCATAATAAAACAGCAGCAAGTCCATAAAGAAGAGCGCTGCGTTCTGAGGATGCCGGGTTTTCCATATTCGCCTCTTGTTCGTTAAATGAAAGTATAAACTGGACATTTATCCAGTATTTAATATGATTTGATTAAATAAATGTAAGAAACTAAGGGTATTTATGCAGTGGATTTTTAATCATAGCGATTTCATTTGGCTTTGCATAATTGTGGCTTTGATGATGTTGGGCGGTGCACAACTTTGGATTAAAAATCGTCATAGTCACCAAATTGAGATGTTAAAACAGCAGCATGAATCTGAATTGTCTAATCAACAACAAATCTTGCAGGCTGCACACCAGCAAATAAAACAGCAACAATTGGAATTAGACCAACTCGATATTGAGCGCGATAAATCCGAATTCGAAGCGAGAAAGAATTTTGGTCAGTTAATGGTTGCCAATGAACGATTAAAACAGCTGGAACAAATACAGTTCGACTTGCATCAACTGGAAGGCAAATATGAGCAATTAAATAACCAAAATTATGAACTAAAAGCCAGTATGCGAGAGCAAGAAGCTAAGCATGAAGAAGAAAAGCGTTCCGCTCAAGAGAAGTTACAACTATTAGAAAAAGCCGAGCAAAGATTAAAAGTTGAGTTTGAAAGTCTTGCCAATCAGCTATTTGAAAGCAAAGTAAAAAGTGTTGATCAGCAAAATAAACAGAGCCTAGAAAGTTTATTGAACCCACTGAAAGAACAACTCAATGGCTTTAAGCAGCAAGTAACTGCGAGTTATCACGCCGAATCCAAAGAGCGACATACCTTAGTACATGAAATCAAACAGCTACAGAAACTCAATGAACAAATGGCGCAGGATGCCGTCAATTTAACTCAAGCGCTAAAAGGTGATAATAAACAACAAGGGAATTGGGGTGAGGTAGTACTTGCGAAGGTACTGCAAGATTCGGGTTTGAGGGAGGGCCATGAATATCAAACTCAAGTTAGCTTAAACCACGCTAGTGGCAAGCGTTATCAACCAGATGTGATCGTTAATCTACCAGAAGATAAACAAGTGATTATCGATTCGAAAATGGCCTTGGTGGCATTTGAGCGCTATTTTAATGGTGATGATGATGCTCAAAAAGCCAAAGCTTTAAATGAACATTTGGTGTCGGTGAGAAGCCATATCAAACTACTAAGCCAAAAAGATTATCACCAATTAAAAGGTATTACCTCGTTAGACTATGTCTTGATGTTTATTCCGATTGAACCTGCATTCCAACTTGCTATTGAGCGCGATCCAAGCTTGATTCGAGATGCTATGGAACAAAATATTATTGTCGTGAGCCCTACGACATTGTTAGTGGCACTGCGTACAATCAATAATTTATGGCGTAATGAAAGGCAAAATCAAAATGCTCAATTGATCGCAGAGCGAGCCAGCAAGCTATATGACAAGATGCGTTTATTTGTCGATGATATGGAAGCGGTTGGACAGGCGCTAAACCGGGCGCAGAATAGTTATCAAGGTGCGATGAATAAGTTGTCGAGTGGGCGCGGTAATTTAATTCGCCAAGCAGAGAGCTTCAAGTCATTAGGGGTAGAAGTTAAAAAATCGATTAGCTCCGAAGTGAGTGAAATTGCGCAAAATGATTCTGACAAAGACAGACAAGCGATTGAGGATAAAGTAAACTAACCGCATTCAAATTAAGCGCACATCTGTGTCAACGTTGGAGTAATGGAAAACATGACAGATAAGCCAGTATATGCAGACAGTTCTGACTCGCAAAGTGAAACAACGCACTTTGGATTTTCAACTGTAGCAAAAGAGCAAAAAGTTGAAAAAGTTGCTGAAGTCTTTCATTCGGTGGCCGCTAAATACGACATCATGAATGACTTAATGTCGGGGGGGATTCACCGCTTATGGAAGCGCTTTACAATTGATTGTAGTGGCGTGCGCCCCGGGCATAAGGTACTTGATCTTGCTGGTGGCACTGGTGACCTAACCGCTAAATTTTCACGTATTGTGGGTGATACTGGTGAAGTTATATTGGCAGATATTAATAACTCTATGCTGAATGTTGGTCGCGATAAGCTGCGTGATATTGGTATTGTGGGCAATGTTCATTATGTTCAGGCAAATGCTGAAGAACTTCCTTTCCCTGATGATCACTTTGATTGCATTACCATTAGTTTTGGTTTACGTAATGTGACAGATAAAGATAAAGCGCTACGCTCTATGTTCCGAGTATTAAAGCCCGGTGGTCGTTTATTAGTACTTGAGTTTTCTAAACCGAAAGTTGAAGCATTATCAAAAGTATACGATTTATATTCTTTTCATCTATTACCTAAAATTGGTGAGTTTGTAGCCAATGATGCTGATAGCTACCGTTACTTAGCAGAATCAATCCGCATGCACCCAGATCAAGACACATTAAAAAGCATGATGGAAGACGCGGGTTTTGAGCAAACCAAGTACTTTAATTTGACTGGCGGTATTGTTGCCTTGCACCGCGGATATAAGTTTTAAGGAATAAGTATGCCATTTGAACCATTGGTGACAGGGATTATTGAAACCACATTAAACCGTTTAATTATCGACGCGCCTGAACATCAAAAGCAGGTTTCTCGTTTAAAAGGTAAGGTGATTAAGGTTCATTTACAAGAACTCGATCGCCAGCTTGTTTTTGTGTTTAGTCACCAGGTGGATGTACTTAGTCATTATGAAGCAGAACCAGATTGTTATTTGAGTTTAAAATTAGCGGTACTACCTGAATTAAAAGATCAATCCAATATCACGCGTTTAATTAAGCAAGACAAGTTAGTATTAGAAGGTGATATTCAGTTAGCACAAAAATTTTCCCAACTGATGACAGATATTAAGCCTGATCCGGAAGAGTGGCTCTCTCGTGCAACCGGAGATGTTATTGCTCATACCATAGTTCAAGGCACTAAGAGTCAAGCTGAATCGCTTAAACAAGGACTACTGAACCAACAACGAAGATTGAGTACGGTGGTTACTCATGAATGGCAAATTACCCCTAGTGCGCTTGAAATCGCTTATTTCTGTGATCAAGTTGATGAGTTAGCAGGTTCTGTATCTGTCATCGAACAACGTCTAGATAGGTTGGTGGCGAAGTTATGACGTTAAGTGAAGTAAGACGTTTATATCGCATTATCAAAATTCAATTAGAATACGGGTTAGACGAACTTTTACCTGAACATCAATTGGTAAAAATGCCTCGTCGAATTATTAAACTTTTATTCTGGATCCGTAAAAAGCATCAAGATAAAGAAGTCGGTCAGCGCTTGCGGTTAGCGTTGCAAGAATTAGGTCCTGTTTGGATTAAGTTTGGCCAGATGATGTCGACTCGCCGTGATTTATTTCCAGATTATATCGCTGATCCTTTAGCCTTATTGCAAGATAAAGTTAATCCATTTGATGGTGAGTTGGCGAAACAACAGATTGAAAAATCATTGGGTGGGCCATTAGAGCAATGGTTTGATGATTTTGATATTACGCCGCTTGCGTCGGCATCTATTGCTCAGGTTCATACCGCAAAGGTAAAAGAAACTGGTCAAGAGATTGTTCTCAAAGTGATCCGCCCAGATATTCGTCCGGTAATTGAAGCTGATTTAAAGTTGATGTACCGCATGGCAAGAATCGTAGCTCGCTTTATGCCAGATGCACGTCGATTAAAACCAGTTGAAGTGGTTGAAGAATACGAAAGAACCTTACTCAGTGAGTTAGATTTACGTATGGAAGCAGCCAATGCCTTGCAGCTCCGCCGTAATTTTACCGATAGTAAAGATCTTTATGTTCCTGACGTATTAATGGACTTTAGCTCTGAGCACTTGATGATCTCGGAGCGAATTTACGGTATCCAAGTTTCTGATCTCGATGGATTAGCCAAAAACGGCACCAACATGAAGTTGCTTGCAGAGAAAGGCGTCAGCGTTTTCTTTACCCAGGTGTTTAGAGATAGCTTTTTTCATGCCGATATGCATCCTGGTAATGTTTTTGTTTCTTGGAACACGCCAGAAGATCCATTGTGGATTGGTTTGGATTGCGGAATTGTCGGTACGTTAAATAATGAAGATAAGCGCTATTTGGCGGAAAACTTCTTAGCCTTCTTTAACCGAGATTATCGACGAGTAGCTGAATTACATGTCGATTCTGGCTGGGTTCCTGCCGATACTAATATTATCGATTTTGAATCGGCTATTCGTACAGTGTGCGAACCTATTTTTGCAAAGCCGTTGTGTGAAATCTCCTTTGGTCACGTACTGCTAAACTTATTCAATACAGCTCGCCGTTTTAATATGGAAGTTCAGCCGCAGTTAGTGCTGCTGCAAAAAACATTACTTTATGTTGAAGGGTTAGGCCGGCAGTTATATCCACAACTTGATTTGTGGGAAACCGCTAAACCTTTTTTAGAAAACTGGATGATGGAACAAGTCGGACCGAAAGCCGTATGGAATGCGGTGAAAGGTAAAGCACCGTTATGGTCGGAAAAATTACCTGAGTTGCCAGAGTTACTCTACGAAACTTTAAAACGTGGGCGTGACTTAGATCAAAATGTAGCACGTTACTTTGCCCTATATTCGGCGAGTAAACGCAAACAGACAACAGGTAAGTTTTTATTTGGCATTGGAGCGACATTAGTCGTATGCTCTGCCATATTGCAATTAAGTGTAACGGATTGGCACCATCTATTGTCTGGTGGGAGTGTTATTGCGGGCGCTATATTTTTGCTCGCGAGTTGGCGAACCTACCGTAATTAAATCGTAAACTTGGCACATTAATATGTGTTTCTTTTTATTTGACCCGAGGTAAAACAAATGGGCGGAATCAGTATTTGGCAACTTTTGATTATTGCAGTTATTGTTGTGTTGTTATTTGGTACTAAAAAACTACGTGGTATTGGTGGTGATTTAGGCTCTGCTGTAAAAGGCTTTAAAAAAGCGATGAGCGAAGAAGATACTGCGAAGAAAACTGAATCAAAAGATGCGGATTTTGAAGCAAAATCTCTTGATCAAAATAAAGCGGATGCAAGCGTAGAAACTGACGCTAAAAAAGAAAAAGAGCAGGGCTAATCGGTGTTTGATATCGGTTTTTGGGAGCTGGTATTAATATCGGTTGTCGCACTTGTTGTTTTAGGGCCAGAGCGTTTACCGGTCGCGATACGTAGTGTGAGCAAATTTGTTCGCACTGCAAAAACGATGGCGAACAATGTGAAAGATGAATTATCTCAAGAGCTAAAAATACAAGAGCTGCAAGATAATTTACGTAAGGCTGAAAATATGGGGATGAAAGATTTATCTCCAGAGCTGCAATCTTCTATTGAGGAGTTAAAAAAAGCAGCTCAAGATGTTCAGCGACCTTACGCTAAAGACTCTGAACCTACCTCTACAACAACGCCTTCCAGCTCGACAGATGAAGATCTACCAGAAGAAAACCGCATCATGAAAGATGAAGGTTCTATCAGTGAGAATAAAACATCTGCCGACAAAAAAGCTTAACTCCCTGTTTTTCTTTGCGACTCACTGGTTATTTCCAGTGAGTTAGCGTGTTATCAAGAGGTTCACATGTCCACTCAAGAACAAACTCAGCCATTAATTACCCACCTAATAGAGCTGAGAAACCGAATCTTAAAAGCGATTGCATCTGTTTTAGTGGTCTTTGTTTGTCTGGTTTGGTTCTCTAGCAATATCTATGAATTTGTTTCCGCGCCATTAATCGATCGCTTGCCTGAAGGTGCAAGTATGATTGCAACCGACGTTGCTTCGCCATTTTTCACACCACTTAAACTTACGTTAGTGGCCTCAGTATTCGTTGCCGTACCTTTGGTGCTTTATCAAATATGGGCGTTTGTTGCGCCTGGTTTGTATAAGCACGAGCGTCGTTTGATCGCACCATTACTATTTTCTAGTTCTTTGCTGTTCTATGCAGGTGTTGCATTTGCTTACTTTGTGGTGTTCCCACTGATTTTTGGTTTTTTTACTGCGATTTCATTGGGTGGCGTTGAGTTTGCTACTGATATATCTAGCTATTTAGATTTTGTTCTTTCGTTATTTATGGCATTTGGTATTGCTTTTGAAGTTCCTGTTGCGATTATTTTGTTGTGTTGGACTGGGGCGACCGATGCAAAATCTTTGGCTCAAAAAAGGCCGTATATTATCGTAGTCGCTTTTGTAGTTGGGATGCTATTAACGCCACCGGATATGGTATCGCAAACATTACTCGCGATACCTATGTGTATTTTGTTTGAGATCGGTTTGTTCTTCTCGCGCTTCTATACCAAGCGAGGAGACTCTAAAGAAGATCAAGATGATAGCAATGAAGAAGAAATGGGATCCTAAATATTCTCGCTAAATTAGAGAAGCGCAGCCAAAAGTGGCTGCGTTTTTTATGGTTTCATGTGAAACATTATCGCATCAATTGATGATTCGACTTCTATTTTAATTGGAATAAGGCTTCCGTATTATGATCGGTAATCTCACACACTTGTGAGAGCGGCATCTCTTTCAAGTCTGCAATACGTTGCGCCACTAACTGCATAAACGACGGTTCATTTCGCTTACCACGATGCGGGGTTGGCGCTAAATAAGGGCAGTCTGTTTCCAAAAGAAGGTAATCAAGATTAAGCTCAGGTATTACTTTATCCATGCCTCCATTTTTGAAAGTAGACACCCCACCAATACCTAAGTGGAAACCGAGGTCGTTAATCGCGTTTGCCTGTTCGATTGAACCACCAAAGCAGTGAAAGACGCCAGATAATGTGCCATCTTGTTCTTGAGATAAGATACTCAGGGTTTGGTCGATGGAATCTCGAGTATGGATCACGACTGGTAATTTTAATTCTTTAGCCCATTTTAGCTGTTCTTGAAAGGCAAATTCTTGCTCAGCTTGAAAGGTTTTATCCCAATATAAATCAATACCAATTTCACCTACCGCAATAAACTTATGCTTATCAAACCATGCTTTAATGGTCGCTAAATCTTGTTCAATATTGGCACTTACGTAACAAGGGTGTAAACCCATCATTGAATGACAAATGTCAGGGTAAGTGGCTTCCGTTGAAAGCATTGGTTCAATGGAATTCAAATCAATATTTGGCAATAAGATTTTTTTAATTCCAATATCTTTAGCGCGTTGAACGACTTCATCACGGTCTTGATCAAATTCTTCGGCATAAATGTGCGCATGGCTATCTATCATAAAAAACTCATCGTTGGAGAATACTCATCCAGTATAAATGACTCGGTAGCTAAGATCATATCCGATTATGAATTCATGAGAGATTGAGTGATTCTTTGCTTTAATGGCATGACGAGGGTGATATGATGGGGAGAGTGAAAGTTATAAAACCTATCAGTAAGGAGAGTAAAGGTGTCAGTATCTATTCAAGGTCAATTCCCTGGTCGTCGTTTACGTCGTATCCGTAAGCACGATTTCAGTCGTCGTTTAGTCGCTGAGAATAAAGTATCAGTTAATGACCTGATCTATCCGATGTTTGTATTGATGGGGAAAAACCGTCGAGAACCGGTAGAATCTATGCCTGGTGTTGAACGTCTATCAATTGATTTATTATTGGAAGAAGCCGACTACCTTGCCAAATTAGGTGTGCCAGCGATAGCACTATTTCCTGTAGTGAATCAGGATGCGAAGTCATTATGTGCAACTGAAGCTCATAACCCTGAAGGTTTAGTGCAACGTGCGGTGCGCGCATTAAAAGAGCATGTGCCGGATATTGGTGTGATCACTGATGTTGCGCTCGACCCATATACTACTCATGGTCAAGATGGCATCATCGATAAAGATGGTTATGTGCTTAATGAAGAAACCACAGATGTTTTGGTTAAGCAGGCATTATCGCACGCGGAAGCGGGAGCGGATGTTGTTGCACCATCGGATATGATGGATGGACGTATTGGTAAAATTCGTGAAGCGCTAGAAAAAGCCGGTCATATTCATACACAAATTATGGCGTATTCTGCCAAGTATGCTTCTAATTATTATGGCCCGTTTCGTGATGCAGTCGGCTCAAGCAGTAACTTGAAAGGAGCGGATAAGAAAAACTACCAGATGGACCCTGCTAATTGTGACGAAGCGCTACATGAAGTGGCGATGGATATTAATGAAGGTGCCGACATGGTGATGGTGAAACCTGGCATGCCATATTTGGATGTGGTTCGCCGAGTAAAAACCGAGCTTCAAGTACCAACGTTTGCTTATCAGGTATCAGGTGAGTATGCGATGCACAAAGCAGCGATTCAAAATGGTTGGTTAAAAGAAAAAGAAACCGTGATGGAATCGTTACTTTGCTTTAAACGCGCTGGCGCCGATGGTATTTTGACTTACTTTGCTAAAGATGTCGCAGAGTGGTTAGCTCAGGATAATATTTCTGCAGATCAAGTAGAAGACTAGCCTTGGTATTGAGCGTTAACATTAAATAAAAAATAGGAGCCTGAAATAGGCTCCTATTTTTTATCGAAAGAATTTTTTGTATCGGTTATTACAAATCAGTTATGGTTAACGGCCAGCCAATATCAGTTTGACGATTAGCTTCAATTTCTAGTTCAGCTTGAGTTAATGGGTTGTCTTTTAACCAGGTACTGTCCATTGCTAGAGTTAAATTATCACCTTGAGCGGTGAGTAAAAATTTAGGTTGAATTTGAGTATTTCTACGGTGTGTAAGTAAAACAGATAGGCGTAGTAATCGTAGTAAGCGCTTACTACTTTGCCCTGATAGCGCGTGTTGTTCTGGTAGCGATGATAGAGAATCACGATAGCGTCTTACTAGTTCAGCAAGAAAGTGTTTTTGTGCACGAGTAAAACCAGGTAGATCTAAGTTTTGTAATAGGTAGGCACCGTGTTCACCGCCTTTTTTGAAATCAATACTCAAACCGATTTCATGCAACTCCGCAGCTGAATGTAATAAAAATTCCGCTTGAGATTCTGAAATCCACTGCTGGTGACCACATTGCTGTAATAATTGCATTGCGACATTCGCCACCTGAATGCCATATTGAACATCAACTTGATAGCGCTGCTGCACACTGGAAATAGTGCGTTGGCGAATATTAGATTGGCGCATTTCACCGATCATTTCATAAGCTAAGCCTTCGCGTAATGCACCGCCTGCTAATGTCATCGATTCAATATTTAAGCTTTCAAATATTGCAATTAAGATCGATAAGCCACTAGGGAAAACTAAAGCGCGCTCTAGTGTTAAGCCATCAATCTCTAGCTCTTCTAAATGAGAAGCCATCATGGCTTGCTTCTGTAGTCGTTTTAATTTAGCTAAGGTAATGATCTCATCCATACCTTGGGCCAACATGATCTCTTGCAATGCCTGAACGGTACCACTAGCACCAACACAGACATCCCAACCAAGGGTTGTATATTTCTGTAAAATTGGTTCTAGGGTCGACTTTGCAGCCAAAATAGCTTGTTCAAAATTTTGTTGAGTTAATTGACGATCATGGAAGTAGTGATCAAGCCAGGTAACGCAACCCATAGGTAGGCTAACTAAAGCTTTTGCATCAAATTCTCGCCCGATAATTAGCTCAGTACTTGCTCCACCAATATCGACCACCAAACGATGACCTAGACCACCAGAAGTATGAGCAACGCCTTTATAAATAGTTGCCGCTTCTTCTTCACCAGAGATGATTTCGATATGGTGGCCTAGAATTTGGTTGGCTTTTTTGACAAACACATCAACATTGGTTGCAGAGCGGAGGGCTGCAGTACCCACGATACGAATGTTATCGGTTGGAATATCTTGCAGACGCTCAGCAAATAAGCTTAAACAGTCCCATCCTCGTTGCATGGCTTCTTGGCTTAATTGATTATTTTGATCTAATCCATTGGCCAAGCGAACCTTACGTTTGATTTTTGCCATGGTTTGAACGCTGCCATCAATGTGGCGAACGACTAACATATGGAAGCTATTAGATCCCAAATCAATGACAGCATATAAAGGGGATGAAACTGCATTACTCATAAACCAATTATACCTTAGCTAGGGTTACGTGGTTGGCGCGGGCGACGAGTATTATTGCGCGAACCATTATTACGATTTGAATTACGAGAGCCACCGGTATTGGTTCTACGGTTGGTTTGCGGACGGCGCTGCAAACGTATTGGTGGCGGTAAATCGGTTAATAGTGCTTCTGCGTCGTATTCCGACATAGGAATTGTGTGTTCAATGTATTCTTCAATTCCTGGTAGGTTTACCGCATATTGCTCACAAGCAAAGCTGATTGACTTGCCGCTTGCGCCTGCACGACCAGTACGACCGATACGGTGTACATAATCTTCACAATCATCAGGTAGATCAAAGTTATACACGTGAGTCACGGCTGGAATATGTAAACCACGAGCAGCAACATCGGTTGCAACTAGGAAATCGACGTCACCGCGAGTAAATTCTTCTAGGATGCGTTCACGTTTTTTCTGAGGCACATCACCGGTTAATAAGCCTACACGATGTCCATCTGCCGCTAAGCTACCCCAAACGGCTTCACATTTATGCTTAGTGTTGGCAAAAATAATTGCACGTTCTGGCCAATCTTCTTCGATAAGAGTCTGTAGCAGCGCCATTTTATGTTCGTTTGAAGGGTAGAATAGTTCTTCTTCAATACGATGGCCGGTTTTTTGTTCGGCTTCGACGACGACATGTTCAGGGTTGTGCATATGTTCAAATGCCAACTCTTGTACTCGGTAAGATAGCGTGGCAGAAAATAACATGTTGAGACGATCGCTTGGTTCCGGCATGCGACGGAATAAGAAGCGAATATCTTTAATAAAGCCTAAATCGAACATACGATCGGCTTCATCTAGTACGACAGCTTGAATACTGTTTAAACTGAAGACTTTTTGCTTATAGAAATCAATGATTCGGCCACAAGTACCGATCAAAATATCGACGCCATCTTGTAATTTAGCGTGCTGCTTCTCGTAGCTTTCACCACCGTAAGCTAAGCCTGCTTTTAGGCCTGTACTGGCAATTAAACCTTCAGCATCGTTATAGATTTGGATCGCTAGCTCACGTGTCGGAGCCATAATAATCGCTCTAGGGTGTGATTTGGCACGTCCTTCTGGTTCGGCTGTTTTGAGCAAATGATTAAAAGTAGCAGTAAGAAACGCGAGCGTTTTACCTGTACCCGTTTGGGCTTGGCCTGCAATGTCTTGGCCGGTGAGCAGTACCGGCAACGCCAAGGCTTGGATAGGGGTACAGTATTCGAACCCTTTTTTCTCCAATCCTTCAATGACTTGTGGTAATAAATCCAAGTCGGCGAATTTTTGCTCTGTGATGTGTGTCTTTTTCATTGCTATAGAATATCAGCTTAAGCTTGCAATACGAAAGTAAATCCATTCAAATAGGGAATCTAATTGCTGGTTATCATCCAACCAGAGCATAAAAATATATATTGGAGTGGAAGATGAGTGACAAGATTATGCAGCTTTCTGATGAAGGTTTCGAAAATGATGTAATCAAAGCTGCTGGTCCAGTTCTAGTAGATTTCTGGGCAGAATGGTGTGGTCCTTGTAAAATGATCGCCCCAATTCTTGATGAAATTGCTGATGAATATGAAGGCAAGCTCACAATTGGTAAATTGAACATTGATCAAAACTCTGGCACACCACCAAAGTTTGGTATCCGCGGTATTCCAACATTACTTCTTTTTAAAGATGGTGGTGTTGCTGCAACGAAAGTTGGCGCATTATCAAAGACTCAATTGAAAGAGTTTTTAGATGCGAATCTATAAGCACCTATAAAATGATAAACTCAACCGCATATAAATAGCTTATATGCGGTTTTGTCATTTTATAAAGCTAGACTAGTCTTTACTTTAGTGATAATTTATCGCACGTTAAATACACAAATGTTCATTTCTTGGCCGTTCCTATAGGTCAAACATATCTTATTAAACAACCAACAGAATCCTATTTTGACAAAAAAAGCATCCACCACTATGAACCTAACAGAACTGAAAAACAGACCTGTATCTGAGCTTGTTGCGCTTGGTGAAAGCCTAGGTTTGGAAAACTTAGCCCGTTTACGAAAGCAAGACATCATTTTTTCCATCCTTAAAGCGCATGCCAAAGGTGGTGAAGATATTTTTGGCGATGGGGTCTTAGAGATTTTACAAGACGGTTTTGGCTTCCTACGTTCGTCAGACAGCTCATATTTAGCCGGTCCTGATGATATTTATGTTTCTCCAAGTCAAATTCGTCGTTTTAACTTACGTACTGGTGACTCAGTAGCAGGAAAGATTCGACCACCAAAAGATGGTGAACGTTACTTTGCTCTCCTTAAAGTCAACACCGTTAACCATGATCGCCCTGATAACGCCCGCAACAAAATCCTTTTCGAAAACTTAACCCCTCTACATGCGAATGAACGTATGGTGATGGAGCGCGGTAATGGTTCAACAGAAGATATTACTGCTCGTGTTTTAGATTTAGCTTCTCCTATCGGTAAAGGTCAACGTGGTCTGATTGTTGCTCCGCCAAAAGCGGGTAAGACAATGCTTTTGCAAAATATTGCACAAAGTATTGCTCACAATCACCCTGAGTGTGAGTTGATGGTATTACTTATCGATGAGCGCCCTGAAGAAGTAACAGAAATGCAACGCCTAGTAAAAGGTGAAGTGATTGCTTCGACTTTTGATGAACCAGCATCTCGTCACGTTCAAGTAGCTGAAATGGTGATTGAAAAAGCGAAGCGTCTGGTTGAGCATAAAAAAGACGTTATTATTCTGCTTGATTCGATTACTCGTCTAGCACGTGCTTATAATACGGTCGTGCCTTCATCAGGTAAAATCCTGACGGGTGGTGTAGATGCCAATGCATTGCATCGTCCTAAGCGTTTCTTTGGTGCGGCGCGTAATGTTGAAGAAGGTGGTAGTTTAACGATCATCGCAACAGCACTAGTGGATACCGGTTCTAAAATGGATGAAGTTATCTACGAAGAATTTAAAGGCACAGGTAATATGGAATTGCACCTAAATCGCAAAATCGCGGAAAAACGTGTCTTCCCAGCTATCGACTTTAATCGTTCTGGTACTCGTCGTGAGGAATTGTTGACCAAACCAGATGAACTACAGAAAATGTGGATCCTGCGTAAAATTGTTCACCCTATGAGTGAAACTGATGCAATGGAATTCTTGATTGATAAATTGGCAATGACCAAAACCAATAATGAATTTTTCGATGCGATGCGCCGTCAGTAAATTCTGAGTTTTTCGTTTATCTGCGAATAAAGACAATCACCGCTCACATTGAGCGGTGATTTTTATTGTCTCAAAGGTAATTTACTTGCACCATGTTTGTGAGGCTGCCAATAGCTTCCGTTTTTTGTATTAGGAAGAATATATGCGACAAGGACTGTCTGCGATTATTTTTCTGCTGTCTATTGTATTGTTCGGGCCTTTTGTGCAAGCAAACGAAATGACTCAAAGTGAAGTATCTTCGTGGCTAAGCAACCCTAATACTCAATCTTCAGCAGATCATCTCTATCAATTAGCTTTGCAAGACAAAGTTCCCGAAATCCAAATGCTATTGGATGAAATGTCTATGCCTAGGCAAGAAGTGGTGCGCTATCTCTTTCTAAAAAAAGTAGAGAGAACACGATTGGTACTTAGTCCTCGCTTGGCCATTTTTATTCAATTACACCAAACTCGTCAGCCTCACTACCAATATTCAGAATCTGGTGAAGGTTATAGTGTGACTCTTTCTGCTTTTAATACTTCATTGGTAGCTAATCGTTTAATCAGTCATTGGAAGCAAGATCAAACTACGCTCGATTTCATTATTGAGGCTGAAAATAACCAATTGTTACTTTCTAGTTGGTTGCAAGGTGACGATTATCAAGTGAAAAAAAAAGAAGCACTATTTGTTGCCGAAGCCGATAGTCTTTCTCCTCAAGCTTTGCAGTTTCTATCTAATCAATTGGTTGGTAATAGTCTGAAGTGGCTACCCACAACACCGATTGTTATAAAGTTGGCTCAATTAACGAAGGATGAACGACTTTATAATTTACTTTGGAAAATGAAAGGCGATGATCATAGCTTGAAGGAAATTCAACGCTTAGCCCAGAAAGCGGATCAATTTTCATTGCAACAAGTTATGAATGCTACGCAAAACCCGGTAATAAAACCCATCGCGTTAAAGCAATTAACAAGCATCAAGCCAATGTCTGAAAGTGTGCAAACTTTTCTTATCGAACGACTAAATCATTCCGGTGATGGTTTATTGGTGGCACAAACTTTATCTGAAAGTGAGCACTATGATTGGTTGATCTCGTTGCTTGAATCTGGGCAAGTGAGTCAATCACAAGCATTACTTAAATCAATCGCTGCGATAAAATAGTCATAAATTTAATGATAATGATTGTGATTTTACTTTGAGAGCTCATGCATATTGTCTTTGTTGTGTATATAATGTCCGCCATCGCATGCAGCCAGTGGAAAGGTTATGAGTTTTAAAGATTTACGTGACTTCATTGAGTATTTGGAAACGAATGGCTTACTCAAGCGAATTTCTCATCCTGTTGATCCTCATTATGAAATGACAGAAATCAGTGATCGTACTTTACGAGCTGGCGGCCCAGCCTTGTTATTTGAAAACCCTATTGGTTACGACATGCCAGTATTGACTAACTTGTTTGGCACCGCTGAACGTGTGGCAATCGGTATGGGAAGAACAGAAGTTAGTGAATTACGTGAAGTGGGTAAATTGCTCGCTTTCTTAAAAGAACCGGAGCCACCAAAGGGCTTTAAAGATGCTTTTTCAAAACTGCCGTTATTTAAGCAAGTTTTGAATATGCCGGTAAAAAGGTTACGTACGGCTGCTTGCCAAAAAGTTGTCTGGCAGGGCGATCAGGTTGATCTCGATAAAATTCCAGTAATGAGCTGTTGGTCTGGTGATGTTGCGCCGCTATTAACCTGGGGCTTAACCATCACTAAAGGTCCGAATAAGAAGCGTCAAAATCTAGGTATTTATCGCCAGCAAAAAATTGCCAAGAATAAAATTATTATGCGTTGGCTTGCTCACCGTGGCGGAGCGTTAGACTTGTGTGATTGGATGGAAAAATATCCTGGAAAACCTTTCCCTGTCTCGGTCGCATTTGGTGCCGATCCGGCGACAGTGCTGGGTGCGGTCACGCCTGTACCAGATACTTTGTCTGAATATGCTTTCGCAGGATTACTCCGTGGTAGCAAAACAGAGGTGATAAAGTCACTGACTAATGATCTTGATATTCCAGCGAGTGCAGAGTTGGTACTTGAAGGCTATATCGACCCGAAAGAATTTGCTGATGAAGGTCCTTACGGTGATCATACTGGCTATTATAACGAACCGGAAAAGCATCATGTCTTTACCATTACTCATATTACAATGCGTGAAGATGCGATTTATCATAGTACTTATACTGGACGCCCACCGGATGAACCCGCGGTATTAGGTGTGGCATTAAATGAAGTTTTTGTGCCGATTCTGCAAAAACAGTTCCCCGAAATTATGGATTTTTATTTGCCCCCGGAAGGTTGTTCATACCGAATGGCTGTGGTGACGATGAAGAAACAGTACCCTGGCCATGCCAAAAGAGTCATGATGGGAGTGTGGTCATTTTTACGCCAGTTTATGTACACCAAGTATGTTTTAGTGTGTGATGAAGACGTTAATGCCCGAGATTGGAAGTGTGTTGCGCAAGCGATGGTTGAGAATATGCAACCGCAAAGGGATACCTTGTTTATCGATAATACACCGATTGATTCTCTCGATTTTGCTTCGCCAATTGTTGGCTTGGGGTCAAAAATGGGAATGGATATTACCAAGAAGTGGCCTGCTGAAATTGAAGCTGATAAGTCGAATAGCGCACTAAATAACACGGATTCGCTGAAATTAACTCAAGATGATGTAGCGAGTCTATATCAACAGATACCGGAAATCACCGATTTACATTTCCCTATCCAAGATAATTCTCATCAAATGATGATAGTCAAAATGGAAAAGAGCCAAACTGGCCAGGGATTTGCTCTCATCAATAAATTACAAGATCTGTTGCAAGAAAAGATCGATCTTAAATTTGTCATTATTTGTGATGGCGATGTTGATATCTCGGATTGGAATGATGTTATATGGGCGATCACCACTCGTATGGATCCTTCACGAGATACGCTAATGTTGAATAGCGAGAACGGATCGATGATGGGACTTGATGCCACTAATAAGTTTGCTGATGAAGTGACAAGAGAGTGGGGAACTCCAATTATTAAAGATTCTCAATTGGTGAAAAGAATAGACAGCATCTGGAATGATCTTGGCATCATTACTCCAGATGACTTATAAGATAATAATCAAACCTAGCAATGTAGAGTTTACCTGTGATTCAGGACAAACCATATTATCTGCCGCAATAGAGCAAGGCATCATGCTACCGTTTAGATGTAAAGTCGGAGCATGTATGACTTGTATCTGTAAAATGATCGAAGGTGATGTGGAGTATCAACTTGAACCTATGCTGACAAATAAAGAAAGACAGCAAGGTTGGATATTCCCTTGCCAAGCATACGCAAAGAGTCACTTAATTTTGACATTTGAAGAGTGACAAGAGGAAATCATGACCATTGAATGTAAAGTAAAGTCCATCGAACCATTGGCAAGTAACACATTTCGTATCTTATTACATCCGGAAGCGCCAGTGTCGTTTAAGGCTGGGCAATATCTGATGGTAGTGATGGGGGAGAAAGATAAGAGACCGTTTTCAATTGCTAATAGCCCTTGTCGACACTCTGGAGAATTAGAGTTACATATTGGTGCTGCAGAACATAATGCTTATGCTATAGAGGTTGTAGAGGCAATGAATCAAGCTTATGCGGATGACGGGAGTATTCAAATTGATGCGCCACATGGTGATGCTTGGTTACAAGAAGATCAAGAACGCTCGCTTTTACTAATAGCTGGTGGAACTGGTTTTAGTTATGTACGTTCAATTTTAGATCATTGTATTAGCCAAAACAAAACTCAGCCGATTTATTTATATTGGGGAGGAAAAGACAGCAGTCAGCTATATGCTATGCAAGAGTTAAAACAAATCGCCCAGCAAACTAAGAATGTTCACTTTGTTCCAGTAATAGAGAATGAAGAGCAAGAGTGGCAAGGTAAACGAGGTAATGTCCTGCAAGCGATTGAGCAAGATTTTGAGTCGTTAGCTGACTTTGATATTTATATCGCAGGACGATTTGAGATGGCAGGGGCGGCTCGAGATCAATTTGTGGATCGTAAGCAGGCACAGAGAAATCGTATGTTTGCTGATGCGTATGCTTTCATATAGAAGAAAAGTGTCAATTAGAGAGATTTATATACAAAAAAGGGGCTTTTAGCTCCTTTTTTAATCGAACAATAAAAAAAACCAAAAAAACGCTAAAAAGATCTTGCTAACCCAAAAGATCTCCCTATAATGCGCCCTCACTGACACGGAGCACACAGCCTAACGGCAGCAACGAGTTAGAGGTCAAAACCTTATCAAAAAGGTTTGCGAAAAAAGTTTTAAAAAAGTGTTTGACACGAACTTTTAAATCG
>NZ_BSPV01000018.1:0-6270 GCF_030161215.1 Vibrio algivorus | reverse complement strand
GGTTCGAGTCCCGTCCACTCCGCCACTTACATATCTTGAATAAAGAGTAAGAAACCTGATTCGAAAGAGTCAGGTTTTTTTTCGTTTGTAGAAAATGAAATTTAGAACAATAGGTATTGATAAGTGGCTGTTTTGTTAGTTTATTTTAGCGAACAGCGAGTAAGCTGTTACCTTAGGTATCCTAAGTCATTAGATAGTAGTACTTCTACCTCATAACTAACATGCTCTAATTTCAAATAAATCTATAAATTTGAAGTGATAGGTTTGAGATTTTTTGATCAAAAAAGCCCAAGTTATGTACTTGGGCTATGGGAATCTTTATAAAATTTGCTTTAGAATTCGGTCTGCTTTGACTCTTTTTATCTTACGTATGAGCTTTTGTACATCTTCTGGGTAATTCTCAAGAGTGTCTAACTGCCTATAACTGCCGATTAAATTGGTATGCTCGAGAATAGATGAGAGTTCATTTTCAAACTGCTTGGTAAGTAATTGCTCGGTATCTTTAATCAGTAATCCATTTTCTAAATCTAATTTCCAGGCTCTAGGATTGAAGTTATTGCCTGTGATTAACATGTATTCTTTATCAATCCACATTCCTTTTAAGTGAAAGCTATTATTATCATGCTTCCAAAGGTGAATCGATAGTTGGCGACTAGCGATATGTCCTTCATTGATACGGGCAAAATGACGTAAGTTGAGCTCATATAGGTAAGGTAGGCCAGCAATGGTTTTAAAGTCTTCTTCCGGCGGAATATAAAAATCGTTGGCGGTTTTATCTCCCACAATGATGGTCACCTTAACACCTCGTCTTATTGCTCTTTTGACCTCTTTAGAGATACTTTTAGGAAAGTTAAAATAAGGTGTTAAGATCGTAATTTCTTTTTCAGCGCAAGCGATAAGGTTATTAATATGTAGATTAAGCTTATTGCGACGCTTACCAACTCCCACTAATGGTGTTATACCCACTTGGCCTTGTTTAATTATCTCTGGAGTGAACTCGTATTGAGATTGGGCAAGAAGAGCACGAAATTGTTTGATCGCAGGCTTTAACGTTTTAGTTGTTGGGCGATCTACTTGTGATAAACAATTAACAGCTGAATTGTTGCTTATATTTTGCTGGATATATTGCACCATACAATCGGCTAGCGCTGGATTTTCCATTACATGGTAGCGGTCAAAACGATATTTTTCGTTATGTTGTAGATAGATATTATTTAGGCTTGCACCACTGTATATAACGGTATTATCAATGATAAAGCCTTTTAGATGTAATACACCAAAGACTTCTTTTCCACGAACAGGTACCCCTAAAATAGAAATTGGATGCTGGTACTTTTGAGCAAACTTTTTATATAAAGCAGCATTACCTTCGCTTTGATCTGCGCCAATCAATCCGCGTTGCGCTCGATGCCAGTCAACACACACAGTAATATCAAGCTTAGGGTTGCGTTGTTTTGCTTCATAGAGCTCAGTCAATATTTGACGCCCTGCGTCGTCATCTTCGAGATACAAGGCGACAAGATAAATACGTTGTGTAGCTTGTTTAATTTCAGACAATAGCCGGTTGCGGAATTGCTGTGCTGAAAATAGCACTTCAAAGGCGTTTGGATCTTGAGCTATGGTTGGTAGCTGTTCGAGTAATTCCTTACTAGCTATCATATTTTTATGAACCTTACATGCTGCTAATGTCTTGGCTTATCATTTTACCAAATTAATCGCTATTATTCCTACATATGAACAAGAAGTTATGTCAGAACTGTAGGCAGATATCGCATTGGTAGAAGTTTTTTGCCTGTACTTGTGTAACGTATAAATAACTGTTGCAGTGAATTGGGAAGTTGTTCAACTTCCACTACAGAAAACCCTATTGATTGATATAGTGATTCAAGGTGCTGATAAGCGAAGCAAAAACAATTTTCAGATAAACAATGAGCCTGACAAAATGTTAATAACTGGCTAGCAATGCCTTGCTGCCGATAGTCTGGAATAACTAACATGCCAGTGAGAAGAGAAAAACTTTCAATAGTACGAAACCGGACGATACAAATAATTTTCTGTTGATGGTAACCAACGACTATTTGTTCATTTTTTTTCGGTTTTCCCGAAGGATAAAATGCTTTATAGATAGGCTTAATGAGCGGTATTTTAATACTTTCAAGTGGTTGAAAATTAACTTCAATCATACAGGCACTGTGTTTATTAAGTGTATAAGGTAGAATAGTACGACACACGCTTAGGTAATCAAATGTATGAATGTAAATAATAATGTAAATATGAAACCTTTCCATACTTTTGGCATTGATGTGCCTTGTGATGTTCTCGTGGAAGCGGCAACGGTAGATGACTTAATTTCAGCTTACCGGTGCCCTGAGTGGCAAGAGTTGCCTAAATTGGTTTTAGGTAAAGGCAGTAATGTGTTATTCACAGAACCCTTTCATGGCGTAGTCGTGATTAATAAGCTATTAGGGAAAACCGTTACTACTCGTGATGATTTTATTTATTTAACTATCGCTGGCGGTGAAGATTGGCCTAGCTTGGTTGAATGGACGTTAGAACAAGGCATTCCTGGTTTAGAAAACTTAGCCTTAATTCCTGGCTGTGCTGGTAGTGCTCCTATTCAGAATATTGGCGCTTATGGCGTTGAATTTAAAGATATATGTGATTATGTTGAGTATCTGGATCTAGAATCACTGGATATTATTCGTTTAAGTGCTCAAGAGTGTTTGTTTGGTTATCGAGATTCGATATTTAAAAATGATTTATTAGGTAAAGTTATTATCACATCTATTGGCTTAAAACTGCCCTCTAATTGGCAACCTAATTTTACCTATGGTCCACTAAAGTCGGAAAAAGATTTGCTCACCACGCCTTACGCTGTTTTTGAGCATGTGTGTGATATTCGCCGCTCTAAATTGCCCGATCCCAATGTTACAGGCAATGCTGGAAGCTTTTTCAAAAATCCAGTAATTACTCATGAAAATTATATGGAATTACAAGCTCTTTACCCAGATCTGAACGGATTTGAGGTCGAAGGTGGGGTTAAAATCGCAGCAGGCTGGTTGATCGATCGTTGTGGCTTGAAAGGTCATCAGATAGGTGGTGCACAAGTGCATCCTCAGCAAGCTCTGGTTATTGTTAATGTTGATAATGCGACCTCTAATGATGTTCTTGAACTTGCTTGGTATGTTAAACATGCTGTGCTGGATAAATATGGTGTGGAATTGGAGCATGAAGTGCGGTTTTTTAGTGCTACCCAAGAAACGAGTTTAGAAATTATCTTTGCAGATCGCTTTCAATAATTAGGTGGTACTCCATGACAGATAGTAAACCTAAGTTACATGACGTTAAACTACGTATTATCAAGCAATTGTCGGATGGAGAGTTTCATTCAGGAGAAGATTTAGGTGAGCTGCTTGGTATCTCACGAGCAGCAATAAGTAAACATATTAAAGGGATTCAAGAATGGGGGATTGATATCTATCGAGTCCAAGGAAAAGGCTATCAGCTTTCTTCTGCCATCGACTTATTAGATTATGAGATCATCCAGTCAGTTTCATCAGTTCCCGTTGAGCTATTTCCAGTCATTGATTCAACCAATCAGTACCTTTTAGATAGTATTGATTCTTTACCGAGTGGTGCGGTGTGCGTGGCAGAGTATCAAGCAAAAGGTAGAGGAAGAAGGGGGCGTCAATGGGTATCTCCTTTTGGTTCTAACTTATACTTTTCAATGTATTGGCAGTTGGAGTCAGGAGTTGCGGCCGCAATGGGGCTAAGCCTAGCTATTGGTGTTGCGATCGTTGATGCACTAGAAACCTTAGGGGCGACAGGGCTGAAATTAAAATGGCCGAATGATCTCTATTACGAAGATAAAAAATTAGCCGGTATTTTAGTTGAAATGTCCGCACAAACGGGCGGTGTTGCTCATCTGGTGATAGGAATGGGACTGAACATTAATATGACGGCGGATACATGTGCTATCGATCAGTCGTGGGCCAATTTAAATCAAGTATTCGATGATAATACACCATCAAGAAATCAACTAGTAATAGAATTGATCAGAGCTTGGAAACAGGTGCTTGAACAATATGAGGAACAAGGTATGTCCTCTTTTGTGAAGCGCTGGAATGAACTGGATAACTTTAAAGATAAGCCAATTAAGCTATTAATGGGTAACAAAGAAGTTTACGGCATCGGTAAAGGTATCAACCAGCAAGGTGGTATTTTACTAGAAACTGAACAAGGGTTAGAAACTTATGTTGGTGGCGAAATCTCCCTAAGAAAAGCAGATTAATCGATGTAACAGAGCAGGTTACTTTCTTAAGTGAACCTCTTCTACCATATGATCTGCACCTTTGCGTAATATCAGCTGTGCTCGATCTTTGGTGGGTAGAATATTTTGCTGTAAGTTGATGCCATTGATCGAGTTCCAAATACTCTTAGCTTTATCAATCGATTCTTGCTCAGTGAGTTTGGTGTAATGGCTAAAGTACGAACCGGGCTTAGTGAATGCCCCTTTACGTAACTTCATAAATCGCGAAACATACCATTCTTCTATTTGCTGAGTATCTGCATCAACATAAATAGAAAAATCCAAAAAGTCAGAGATAAATACTTTGAAAGGACTTTCTGGGTAATCACTGCCGCTTTGTAGAACATTCAGCCCCTCAATAATCAACACGTCGGGCTGATCGACCACCTTAACTTCATCGGTAATATCGTAAGTAATATGTGAGTAAACAGGCACTTGAATGTTTCGCTTGCAAGCTTTGACATCACTTAAAAACTCAACCAATGACTTAGTATCGTAAGACTCAGGGAAACCCTTTTTGGTCATCAAATTATTATTCAGCAAGGTTTCATTGGGGTGTAAAAAACCGTCCGTTGTAATGAGCTCAACTTTAGGGTGATTCTCCCAGCGAGATAGTAAAGCGGTTAATAACCTCGCCGTGGTACTTTTTCCAACCGCGACACTTCCTGCAATACCAATAATAAAGGGCGGCGATTTCTCTTGTTTATTAAAGAATTGATGCAGTACTTGATTGCGGCTTTGGCGAGCTTCGACATATAAATTGAGTAGGCGAGATAGTGGCAAATAAATTTTTGTCACTTCTTCCATCGACAAGCTTTCATTAATCCCTTGTAGTTCTTCCAAGTCTTCAGGGGTAAGTGTCATTGGTACAGAATTACGTAATTCAGACCACTGACTTCTGTTGTATGAAAGATACGGATTCATAGAAAGACTCGAAAATAACCAAAAAGGATGAGCGAAGATACACCAAGCGACGTTGATTTCAAATAAGCGTTAGGTGACTTTAGTAGTAAATTAGCAACTTTTTGCCTTATTTATACCCAATTTCCTATTCCATTAATGAAAATAATGGTTTTTTGCATTTTACCCTTGCAAGCTTTTGGAACATTCAATAGAATTCGCCCCACTTGCGCCGACTTAGCTCAGTAGGTAGAGCAACTGACTTGTAATCAGTAGGTCACCAGTTCGATTCCGGTAGTCGGCACCATCTCTTTATATGATAGAGATGGCAAGCAACAAAAAATTTGGAGGGGTTCCCGAGTGGCCAAAGGGAGCAGACTGTAAATCTGCCGGCTCCGCCTTCGATGGTTCGAATCCGTCCCCCTCCACCATATTGACATTTGTTTTATAATCAAAATGAATGTAAATAAATTGTGAAAATAGCGCTCAGAGTTACACGTGTGCGTGCGTCGTATAATGGCTATTACCTCAGCCTTCCAAGCTGATGATGCGGGTTCGATTCCCGCCGCACGCTCCAATTCTGTATTTTATAAAACAATGTAGTGCTGATATAGCTCAGCCCGGTAGAGCGCACCCTTGGTAAGGGTGAGGTCCCCAGTTCGAGTCTGGGTATCAGCACCAGTTTTAAGCAATATTTTCCGATTGAGATACACTTACTTTACTAAAAAGTACTATTATTTTTTGGTTACGTGGTCATTCAAGCCACCTAAATCCGTACCTAGAGGGACTATCCATGTCTAAAGAAAAATTTGAACGTACGAAACCGCACGTAAACGTTGGTACTATCGGCCACGTTGACCACGGTAAAACAACTCTTACTGCTGCTATCTGTACTACACTTGCAAAAGTGTACGGCGGTGTAGCAAAAGACTTCGCATCTATCGATAACGCTCCAGAAGAGCGCGAGCGTGGTATCACAATCGCAACTTCTCACGTTGAGTACGATACTCCAGCACGTCACTACGCACACGTAGACTGCCCAGGACACGCCGATTATGTTA
>NZ_BSPV01000017.1:0-2416 GCF_030161215.1 Vibrio algivorus | reverse complement strand
AGCTTGCTTCGTATCCGCCCCATGAACCCACGGGGCGATCAACTAATATTGAAAATTCCATGGTAGCAGAGCGTCGATATCTGGCTCTGATTTCGCCAACTCTTTCATGCATTTCACCATATAGTCGTAAAGAATAAGGCCATTAGCTTTAGCCGTCTCAATGATGCTATAAAGCATGGCACTCGCATTTGCACCATTAGGGGTGTTAGAGAATAACCAGTTCTTTCTTCCAATAACCAGCGGTTTGATTGCTCGTTCTGCACGATTATTATCAATAGATAAATGACCATCATCAAGATAACGGATCAACTTTGGCCATTGTCCAAGCGTATATTTTATTGCTTTACCCAGTACGCTAGAGTCTATTACCTGCTGACTCGTCATCCATTCGTAAAGGTCATCCAATATTGGCTTAGCTTGTCTTTGGCGCTCCGTTTTTCTTTTATCGACAGATACCCCTTTGAGACCTGACTCTATCCCATAAAGTTTTTGGATTTTAGCTAATGCTTTATCCGCCTTGCCCGATTTACCTTTGCCTTGCAGCTTTTTTGCATCCATGAATTTACGGCGAGCATGTGCCATGCAACCCACATTGGTCACTTGATGAAGTCCATCATAAGCGCCATAGCCATCTGTTTGTAGATAACCATCGTAATTCCCTAAAAATGTTTCCGGGCACGCCCTCGCGCGACTATTTTGATAGTCGTACAAAACAATGTTTTTGACATCCGTTAAAGCCGTTTCTGGTGAGTCTGCCCCTGAGCAATAAAGCCACATATAGCACTTTTTATCTTCTTTTAGAACATTGAGTGGGGTTTCATCCGCCTGAACCACCACTTGTTTGAGTAGATGCTCTTTCAAAGCTTCATAAAGTGGCGTGAACTTCTCACTCACTTGAATCACCCATCTAGCCATGGTCGTTCGTGATAGCTCAATACCGGATTGGGAAAATAAGGATTCTTGACGATAAAGCGGCATCGCATATCGGTATTTGCCCAAAATGATATTGGCAAGTAGGCTTTCTGTGGCAAAACTTTTAGGAATAATACTTTGTGGTGCAGACTTTTGAACAATGTGGCTGTTGTCTTGAGTTTGTTCACACTGACGGCAAGCGTACTTTGGACGAACATATTCCAGAACTTTAAGAACCGCTGGCGTGAACTCTAATTTCTCACTACGGTCTTCGCCAATTTTATGCAGAAGATGTTTGCAGCATGAACATTGCTTTTCATCTTCAGTCAAATCAAGTTCAATCACCTCACGCGGTAAGGTTTTAGGCAGAGGTTGACGCTTACCTCGCTTTTTCTTTGTTGTTGTCGTGGTCGTTGTGACTTCAATCTCTTCGTCTTTATCGACTTCACATTCAGCTTCTGCTTCATTAAACAGGTCGCCTTGTGAGGCATTATACGGTTTTAACGCCTCTGAGCGTTTGGCAAACTGACGGTCAAAGGCCAGTTTGAGTTGCTCAAGTAACGATTGGCGCTCTTGCTGCCACTGAGATTCTTTCTGTTTTTGTGATGCCATGAGTGACTTTACCATCGCTTGAAGCTCGGCAACATCTTGGCTGTTTGGGTTAATATCTGGCGTCTTTTTCATGACATTCATTATACTAAAACAAGGTTGTGAACGCTTGGTATATAAGGCTTTTTTATCAATTAAGTCATTGTAAAATCGTGTATTTCAACCGGTTTATGGCCAATAATATTGAAGCCAGAAAGCAGTCTATCGAGCTCGAACTGAGTGAGGGTAAACACGGAATTTTTCTCTTTTGAAGGCCATTTATATTTGTCTTTTTCAAGACATTTATACCAAAGAGCAAAACCAGTTTTATCCCAGTAAAGCACTTTAATTTTGTCTCGTTGCTTGTTAATAAATAGAAACAGGGCACCACTACCAAGAGGTAAATCTGTCTCTTCTTCGATAATGGCAGCAAGACCATTGATGGATTTTCTGAAATCGACACTCTCACGATAGAGGTAAATATCAGAAGTACTGAGCATCCTCTTCATGACAGTGCTCCAATTAATTCAGCAAGGTAAGCAGCAGGTGTGCTTTGAGGAATGCTTAGCTCAACATGATTAATGAGCAAGGTCATATGTGTAATTGGCGTCTGAGTTGCCTGATATTTTGTTGTTTTTTCAATGATTTCAGCTTTGACAAAACCTTGTGATGTTACCGTTTCATTGAGTCGCTGACGCTTTGCATAAAATGTAGAAATACTGATGTCGTTAAGTTTGCAAAAAGCCACTTTTGATAAAGAGCTCGACTCTGATTGCTTGATAAGAGTTTGCCATTCTTGGTCAGTTCGCTGCTTTGTCATTTCAAATCTCCTTTAGGTGGGAGGTTTGATCTTATGACCCGCATTAGATAATTAGAATGCGGGGTTTATGGGACGGATACGCTCCTTGAAGTCAGT
>NZ_BSPV01000016.1:0-1302 GCF_030161215.1 Vibrio algivorus | reverse complement strand
TGCCGCAGCTTCGGTGTATAGCTTAGCCCCGTTACATCTTCCGCGCAGGCCGACTCGACCAGTGAGCTATTACGCTTTCTTTAAATGATGGCTGCTTCTAAGCCAACATCCTGGCTGTCTGAGCCTTCCCACATCGTTTCCCACTTAGCTATACTTTGGGACCTTAGCTGGCGGTCTGGGTTGTTTCCCTCTCCACGACGGACGTTAGCACCCGCCGTGTGTCTCCCGGATAGTACTTACTGGTATTCGGAGTTTGCAAAGGGTTGGTAAGTCGGGATGACCCCCTAGCCTTAACAGTGCTCTACCCCCAGTAGTATTCGTCCGAGGCGCTACCTAAATAGCTTTCGGGGAGAACCAGCTATCTCCAGGTTTGATTGGCCTTTCACCCCTAGCCACAAGTCATCCGCTAATTTTTCAACATTAGTCGGTTCGGTCCTCCAATTGATGTTACTCAATCTTCAACCTGCCCATGGCTAGATCACCTGGTTTCGGGTCTATACCTAGCAACTCGACGCCCAGTTAAGACTCGGTTTCCCTACGGCTCCCCTATACGGTTAACCTTGCTACTAAATATAAGTCGCTGACCCATTATACAAAAGGTACGCAGTCACACCACGAAGGTGCTCCTACTGCTTGTACGTACACGGTTTCAGGTTCTATTTCACTCCCCTCACAGGGGTTCTTTTCGCCTTTCCCTCACGGTACTGGTTCACTATCGGTCAGTCAGGAGTATTTAGCCTTGGAGGATGGTCCCCCCATATTCAGACAGGATATCACGTGTCCCGCCTTACTCGTTTTCACTTAGTATGATGTGTCGGTTACGGGGCTATCACCCTGTATCGCGGCACTTTCCAGAGCCTTCACCTGCATCATATAAAGCTTAAGGGCTAATCCAATTTCGCTCGCCGCTACTTTCGGAATCTCGGTTGATTTCTCTTCCTCCGGGTACTTAGATGTTTCAGTTCCCCGGGTTCGCCTTATTAACCTATGTATTCAGTTAATAATACGTGCTTATGCACGTGGGTTTCCCCATTCGGAAATCGTAGACTCAAGTGGCTTTTACTGCCTAATCTACGCTTATCGCAAGTTAATACGTCCTTCATCGCCTCTGACTGCCTAGGCATCCACCGTGTACGCTTATTCACTTAACCATACAACCCAAAAGGGTCTTAATGTATGTTCAACTAAATAAGGTTTTAGTTTTGTTCACAAGGAGGGTAATCCTTGATGAACGTTTGCCGGACTCAATAGAATCAATTGCAAGCAATTGATTTGAATACAAGACACTTGAATGTGTGTTGT
>NZ_BSPV01000015.1:0-1130 GCF_030161215.1 Vibrio algivorus | reverse complement strand
TAAACCTAATCAATCTGTGTGGGTACTCATCAAAAATAATCTTCGTATAAGGAGGTGATCCAGCCCCAGGTTCCCCTAGGGCTACCTTGTTACGACTTCACCCCAGTCATGAACCACAAAGTGGTAAGCGTCCTCCCGAAGGTTAAACTACCTACTTCTTTTGCAGCCCACTCCCATGGTGTGACGGGCGGTGTGTACAAGGCCCGGGAACGTATTCACCGTGGCATTCTGATCCACGATTACTAGCGATTCCGACTTCATGGAGTCGAGTTGCAGACTCCAATCCGGACTACGACGCACTTTTTGGGATTCGCTTACTTTCGCAAGTTCGCTGCCCTCTGTATGCGCCATTGTAGCACGTGTGTAGCCCTACTCGTAAGGGCCATGATGACTTGACGTCGTCCCCACCTTCCTCCGGTTTATCACCGGCAGTCTCCCTGGAGTTCCCGACATTACTCGCTGGCAAACAAGGATAAGGGTTGCGCTCGTTGCGGGACTTAACCCAACATTTCACAACACGAGCTGACGACAGCCATGCAGCACCTGTCTCAGAGTTCCCGAAGGCACCAATCCATCTCTGGAAAGTTCTCTGGATGTCAAGAGTAGGTAAGGTTCTTCGCGTTGCATCGAATTAAACCACATGCTCCACCGCTTGTGCGGGCCCCCGTCAATTCATTTGAGTTTTAATCTTGCGACCGTACTCCCCAGGCGGTCTACTTAACGCGTTAGCTCCGAAAGCCACGGCTCAAGGCCACAACCTCCAAGTAGACATCGTTTACGGCGTGGACTACCAGGGTATCTAATCCTGTTTGCTCCCCACGCTTTCGCATCTGAGTGTCAGTATCTGTCCAGGGGGCCGCCTTCGCCACTGGTATTCCTTCAGATCTCTACGCATTTCACCGCTACACCTGAAATTCTACCCCCCTCTACAGTACTCTAGTTTGCCAGTTTCAAATGACCTTCCGAGGTTGAGCCCCGGGCTTTCACATCTGACTTAACAAACCACCTGCATGCGCTTTACGCCCAGTAATTCCGATTAACGCTCGCACCCTCCGTATTACCGCGGCTGCTGGCACGGAGTTAGCCGGTGCTTCTTCTGTTGCTAACGTCAAGCAACGCAGTTATTAACT
>NZ_BSPV01000014.1:0-1045 GCF_030161215.1 Vibrio algivorus | reverse complement strand
GCATCTATCGATAACGCTCCAGAAGAGCGCGAGCGTGGTATCACAATCGCAACTTCTCACGTTGAGTACGATACTCCAGCACGTCACTACGCACACGTAGACTGCCCAGGACACGCCGATTATGTTAAAAACATGATCACTGGTGCTGCGCAAATGGACGGCGGTATCCTAGTAGTAGCTGCGACTGATGGTCCAATGCCACAAACACGTGAGCACATCCTACTTGGTCGTCAGGTTGGTATTCCTTACATCATCGTATTCATGAACAAATGTGACATGGTTGATGATGAAGAGCTTCTAGAGCTAGTAGAAATGGAAGTTCGTGAACTTCTTTCTGAGTACGACTTCCCAGGTGATGATCTACCAGTAATCCAAGGTTCAGCTCTTGGCGCTCTAAACGGCGAGAAAGAGTGGGAAGACAAAATCGTTGAGCTTGCAGAAGCACTAGATTCTTACATTCCTGAGCCAGAGCGTGCAGTAGACCAACCATTCCTACTACCAATTGAAGACGTATTCTCAATTCAAGGTCGTGGTACGGTTGTAACTGGTCGTATCGAGCGTGGTATCCTACGTGTAGGTGACGAAGTAGAAATCGTTGGTATCAAAGACACAACAGTAACGACATGTACTGGTGTTGAAATGTTCCGTAAACTGCTTGACGAAGGTCGTGCAGGTGAGAACGTTGGTGCACTTCTACGTGGTACTAAGCGTGATGACGTTGAACGTGGTCAAGTATTGGCTGCTAAAGGTTCAATCAACCCACACACAACTTTCGAATCAGAAGTATACGTACTTTCGAAAGATGAAGGTGGTCGTCATACTCCATTCTTCAAAGGTTACCGTCCACAGTTCTACTTCCGTACAACTGACGTAACTGGCGACATCCAACTACCAGAAGGTGTTGAGATGGTAATGCCTGGTGATAACGTACAAATGACAGTTACTCTAATCGCACCAATCGCGATGGATGAAGGTCTACGTTTCGCTATCCGTGAAGGTGGCCGTACAGTTGGTGCTGGTGTTGTAGCGAAAATCATCGCTTAAT
>NZ_BSPV01000013.1:0-936 GCF_030161215.1 Vibrio algivorus | reverse complement strand
GAATGTAGACACCTTTCAAACCAATCTGACGCAGCCTATCTCTTATAAAAAAGAAGAGATTTGGATGAAGCTCCCGAAGGGCAAGTTAAAACAAGCTTTATGCTGCGTTAAATTGAACAGAGATAGATCATCATATTCCATTTGCCTTGCCTAAAGCTTGTTTTATTCTTGCTGAAACTCGCATCTTGAAGTTACTTGGGTATACAATACCGCCCCTTACAGTAAAGGACTTGTCATGAGCGAAAAAGACACCAATAGTGATGACGATTTTGCGCTATTTCAACAAGAAATGAAGGGCGTAAAAAGATTGTCACAGGATACCATAATCCAACAACCGAAAAAGAATTTACAACAAAAAGAAATTCGTCGAACATTCCGTGAAGCGAAGGATAATGAGTTTTATTTTTCTGACGAATTCGTACCACTATTAAATGAAGATGGTCCGACTCGTTACGCTCGTGATGATGTATCTAAATATGAGTTGAAGCGATTACGTCGTGGTGTCTATGTGCCCGATGTATTTTTAGACTTACACGGCATGACGCAAATGGAAGCTAAACGTGAGCTAGGCGCTATGATCGCCCATTGTGTAAAGGAAGGGATTGATTGTGCTAGCGTAATGCATGGCATTGGCAAACATATTTTAAAACAAAAAGTACCACTATGGCTGGCACAACACCCAGATGTTATGGCTTACCACCAAGCACCATTGGAGTTTGGCGGCAATGGCGCATTATTAGTATTGCTCAGTATTCCGGAGAAATAATCTATATACCCAAGTGACTTCAAGATGCAGAATTCAGAGCTATCATCCAAGTCTTTAAACAAGAAAGATTCGTGCAGGAATGTAATCACCTTTCAAATGAATCTGACGCAGTGTAAAGGCTTGGATGAAGCTCCCGAAGGGCAAGTTAAAACAAGCTTTATGCGGCGTTA
>NZ_BSPV01000012.1:0-691 GCF_030161215.1 Vibrio algivorus | reverse complement strand
TGTGGAGTCAACCTTGAAATACCACCCTTGTAGTGTTGATGTTCTAACTTAGCCCCATTATCTGGGGTGAGGACAGTGCCTGGTGGGTAGTTTGACTGGGGCGGTCTCCTCCCAAAGAGTAACGGAGGAGCACGAAGGTGGGCTAAACACGGTTGGACATCGTGTGGTTAGTGCAATGGCATAAGCCCGCTTGACTGCGAGAATGACAATTCGAGCAGGTGCGAAAGCAGGTCATAGTGATCCGGTGGTTCTGAATGGAAGGGCCATCGCTCAACGGATAAAAGGTACTCCGGGGATAACAGGCTGATACCGCCCAAGAGTTCATATCGACGGCGGTGTTTGGCACCTCGATGTCGGCTCATCACATCCTGGGGCTGAAGTCGGTCCCAAGGGTATGGCTGTTCGCCATTTAAAGTGGTACGCGAGCTGGGTTTAGAACGTCGTGAGACAGTTCGGTCCCTATCTGCCGTGGGCGTTGGAAGATTGAAGGGGGCTGCTCCTAGTACGAGAGGACCGGAGTGGACGAACCTCTGGTGTTCGGGTTGTCATGCCAATGGCATTGCCCGGTAGCTAAGTTCGGAATCGATAAGTGCTGAAAGCATCTAAGCACGAAGCGAGCCCTGAGATGAGTCTTCCCTGGCGCTTTAAGCGTCCTAAAGGGTTGTCGGAGACTACGACGTTGATAGGTTGG
>NZ_BSPV01000011.1:0-521 GCF_030161215.1 Vibrio algivorus | reverse complement strand
TATTGAAACGAAAAATAAACAGAAAAAGCTTGGCAGAAAACTGCCAAGCTCGAGTACCTAATCTATAGCCAAAGTAATTGGAGTTGCAGTGAGGCGACAAGTGAATGAACGCCGTCAACAAAGCTGCAACTTCAAGTACGAAGGGTATATTAGGCTTCGATAGGCTTACGCCAATCATCACCACCTGAAGTACCCGCATTATTGTGGTCCCAAGTGATTTTGCGGTAAGACATCGATACCGTGATATTTTGCGTGAAGTCTTTCATTGCTGGATCTTGGCAATGTGGCATTTCACAGTTGATATCAATGATGGTTGCGCCTTCAAGCTTGGTAGTAAAGAAGTTCTCTTGTTTACCTTCGATTGACGTGCGGTACCATTTCAGTTCCACTTCATCTAGCTTTTCACCCGACGTTAATGCGTTGTACATCAGCGGAACCGCTTTGTTTAAAGCAACGGTGAATTTGAATGGTTTGTGAACACGTTGACCTGAAGGTTGACCAGATTGTGGATCGGTTGGAAT
>NZ_BSPV01000010.1:0-191342 GCF_030161215.1 Vibrio algivorus | reverse complement strand
TTTTTGATTATCATCAACGAGTGCCCACACAGATTGATAGGTTTAAATTGTTAAAGAGCGTTGTTCTTATTGAAAGCGCTTAGCGCGTCTCGTTGAACAGGGCGGCCATTTTAGCGATTTAAAAGTTAGTGTCAAACACTTTTTTAAAACTTTTTTCGCAAACCTTTTTGAGAAAGTTTTGACCTCTAACTCGTTGCTGCCGTTAGGCTGTGTGCTCCGGGTCAGTGAGGTCGCATTATAGAGAACCGTTTCATCTTGGCAAGCACTTTTCATCAAAAACATTTAAAATAAGCGCCAAATGCTCACTTTGCATTCAAACACTTATTTATACATATTTACACCAATCAAACACACAGGTTTTCCACAGAAGAGTGAGTAATAAGGTAATTTCACCTATTCACTCTAACGAGTAAATCACGAAATGCAGACTGTGCATTAGCCATGAGTCTTTCGCTATCAATTAAACAGCTTTCATTTTGGTAAACTATATTGCCATTTATCATACTGAGTTTTATATAAGCAGGTTCACCACATAAGATTGGCGCATATAAAGTTGAGTGAATCCCTTGGTAACGGACTTGGTTTAAATCATAAAGTACCATGTCAGCAGCAAAGCCTACTTCTATCTTACCTACTTTGTTTAAACCTAATAAAGAAGCTCCATTTTGAGTTCCCCACTTAACAACATTTTCTAGACTCGTACTTGTTGCACCATGAGTCGATCTATGTAATAGCCAAGCTAGATTCAATTCCTGAAGCATAGACCCCGATTCCGAAGAAGCCGAACCATCAACTCCAATGCTGATATTCATACCAGCTTGTTCCATTTCAATAATAGATGCGATTCCACTACCCAACCGGCAATTAGACGTTGGACAGTGTGAAATACCAGTTTTCGTTTCAGACAGTATGTTTATGTCTTGCTCGTTAGCTTGGACTAAATGTGCAAACCAAACGTCACTACCGAGCCATTCGCATTCTGCAGCATAATCAACGGCACTTTTCCCATACTTAGCTAATGACTGTTGCTGATCAAATTCCACCTCTAATAAATGAGAGTGTAGTCTTAAGTTACGTTGGCGGGCAAAAGACGATAGCTGTTTTAAATCTTCAGTTGGAGAAGAGTGGATTAAACTCGTCGGAGCCACGACTAACTGCCGCATAGGAATATCGGTATTTTGATGATATAGGCTATAACTATCATCCAGGCGTCGTAACATTAGCTCAATAGATTCAGGGATAATTCCTGCTTTGGCGAGCCCTTTATGTGTTCCTTTTGTTGTCGCTCCACCTCGGCAAAGTACCAAACGTATCCCCATATCTTCCGCAGCTTGCCACACCGCCGCTTCTAATTCAGGTGAACTATTCGTGTGATACAGATAATGATGGTCCGCACAAGTTGTCACACCAGAACGAATCAAATCATAAAATCCAAGGCATGCTGCGCTATACATTATTTCCGGTGTAATCTTAGGCCAATATTGATAAGGCACACTAGCAAGCCAATCACCCAGTGGTTGGTTTAGTCCAGCAGGAACGCCTTTTAATATAGATTGAGCTAAATGGTGATGAGTATTGACGAAACCAGGATAGATTACACATTGGCTTGCATCAATCAACTGCTCACCTTTTTGTAACAGAAGGTCAGAACCAATTTCAGTTATTATTCCCTCCTCTATCCTTATATCCGTTGCCGATTGTTCCGTTACTATCCCTTTTGCATTTTTAATTAAATATTTCATGGTCACTCCATCACTATCTTTCGACATGATATGAGCAATGTCCCAGCACCAAGGCACCTAACCGCTTCTACTCATCTAACATAATATTAATACTTAGTTAGCAATTAATAAGCCAAAAATATCGCCCTCTTTATATAGCTTTATATTGGCCACTTCAGAATTTCTGCACCAAATAAATGCACAGTTAACTTTATGCACTTTTTTAACACAACCTACTGCACCCAAGTTACCTCTAAAAAAGGAAATAGAACAAAAAGTCATGTGTTAAATAAATGTTATTTCTAATAATAAATCAATTTTCTATGTTTTATATGAAACTGGCATACCGTTTGCTCTATTTACTCTGCGTGACAACCACAGCAGTGAGTAGAAGCGGTTAGATGAAAAACATCGGGACATTGCTCACCATTACCAAAAATTGCCAAAGTGCTGCATGAATCATCATAAGGCCAATATGGAATTATATTGAGTAAAGGAGACCCCAAATGAAACTTTCTATTAAGCAACGCATCCATTTAACACTCGCCACTGCTGCACTATCCACCAGCATCAATGTCTTAGCCGCAGACAAAGTCAACTTCCAACTCGACTGGTTACCAGGAGGAGATAAAGCGCCGGTTTATGTTGCAGTCCAACAAGGCTTTTTTGCCGAACAAGATCTTGATGTCACGATTCGACAAGGTAAAGGCTCAACCGACGCTATCACCAAAGTTGCCACTGGCACTGCTGACATAGGTTCTTCTGATTTAGTATCGTTACTAGTCGCTAAGGCCAATGATGATGTGCCAGTGAAAGCGGTATATTCTGTCTTCAGCAAAGCTCCTTATGCTTTTTATGTATTAGAAGACTCTGGCATTAACTCTGTCAAAGATGTTGAAAATAGAAATATAGCCACCTCGCCCTTCACCTCCGCTAACGTATTCTTACCCTTGCTACTGCGTAAAAACCATGTTGATGAAAGCACGGTGAAAGTTACTAAAGCTGATCCCGGTGCATTGAACCCAATGCTGATCACTGGCAAATCTGATGTAATGATTTCTTGGGTCACCGATACCGTTAAAAACCAAAGCCAAGCTGAAGCAGTAGGAAAAAAGTTGAAGATCCTACCTTGGCATGATGCAGGATTAGATTTTTATTCTTCTTCGCTTATTGCTAGTGATCGTTTCCTAGCGGAAAAACCTGATGTTGCGAAACGCTTTATCAAAGCCTATGCCAAAGCCGTTGCCTATACATGGAAGTATCCGCAACAAAGCGCACAAGATGTTCATAAAATGGTGCCAGAAGTTGATACCCAGCAAGCTGCCGATACCATTATGTCGATTAAAGACTTAGTGATTAATGAAGTCAGCAATAAAGATGGGATCGGTGCATTTACTCCTGATCGCCTAGCTGAAACGTGGAAGTGGACAGCCGAAGCTCAACAACTAGACATTAATACATTTGATCCTGAAAACGCCATTTCTCGTGACTTTATGCCGGGAGGTAAATCATGAACCCTTTTGTTTCTTTCAAACAGGTTGGCCACACCTACCACAGTGAAAATGGCTCGATAAAAGTATTAAGCAACGTCAATTTTGATGTTGATAAGAACCAATTTATTTCGATCGTTGGTCCTTCTGGTTGTGGTAAATCCACCTTGCTGAGATTACTTTCAGGATTAATGCAATCCACCGAAGGCCAAGTCGAAATCTTTGGTCGCCAAGTCTCTGAACCTCGAGAAGACATCGGAATTGTTTTTCAAAAGCCGACCTTATTACCCTGGAAGAATGTACTCGACAACGTGTTATTTCCACTCAAACATAAGTTCAGTCATATCACAAAAAAAGAGCGTGATTTTGCTAAGCAGTTGATCAATAAAGTGGGATTAAAAGACTTTCATAACAGCATGCCAGATCAGCTTTCAGGTGGTATGCAGCAACGAGTAGGCATTGCACGAGCGTTGTTACTTGATCCTGATATTTTAATTATGGATGAACCATTTTCTGCGCTGGATGCACTGACCCGAGAAGAAATGGGGTTTGAATTACTACGCCTGTGGAATGAGAAACCTAAAACGGTGTTATTTATCACTCACTCGATATCTGAAGCGGTATTACTATCAGATAAAGTACTAGTAATGGGCCCTCGTCCAAGTACGGTTGTCGAAGAAATAAATATCGACTTACCGAGACCCAGAACACTCGAGACCATCCAACATCGCTTATTTGCTGAATACACAGGAAAAATAAGAGCGCATTTTTATGCCCCTCCTTCAACTCAGCAAAAAAACGAAAACAATATATCTCAAATAAGGACTGTCGCTTAACTTAAACCCAACTAGCGATACCCTTTGTTCATACGACGTCACTATAAGGAAATAGTATGTCTATTAAAAAGCTTTATAAAAATAGTCTACCATTACTGGCGATGCTAGCTATTCTGCCGATATGGGAAATCCTCTGCCGCACACTTGAGATCCCTAACTTTATTCTGCCAGCACCATCAGCAATCACTGAAGCCTTTATGCAAGTATCAGCCGAACGCTGGTTCGATAATCTATGGGCAACATTAAGAATTGCATTATTAGGCTTTGGCTTATCACTGTTAGTTAGTATTCCTTTAGCAATAATAATGGTCAGCTCTAAGTTTTTAACTAAAGCAATTTTTCCATTACTGGTAATCGTACAATCAACGCCAGTGGTTGCCATTGCACCATTACTCATTGTGATTCTCGGTACAGGAGATGCACCACGTTTAGCCATCACCTGCCTAATTACCTTTTTCCCATTAGTAGTTTCTGCGACTACCGGTATGCTATCTACCCCATCGGAATTAATAGAGTTATCTAAATCACTTAACGTGTCGCGGGCAAAAACCATTTGGCAAATCCGCCTGCCGTATGCCATTCCCCATATTTTTAGTGGTGTCAAAGTAGCAATTACACTGTCAGTAATTGGCGCAGTTATTTCAGAATTTGTCGCCGCGGAAAAAGGCCTAGGCTACTTTGTTCAATTCTCAACATCATACTTCAAGATCCCGCAAGCTTTTGCTGCCCTAGTCTTTCTATCAGCGGTAAGTATGCTGCTATTTAAATCCGCTCATTGGATCCAAAAAGGTTTCTTCGCTTGGAGTTTACCTCAAGATAAAAGCCATTAAGGAGTAATCACATGACACCAGAACAAGACAAAAAATACTTACAGCAAAGTCTCAATTTAGCGGAAAAAGCCAAACAACAAGGCATTCATCCTTTTGCGGCCATTTTAGTCAACTCTCAAGGCGAAGTGCTGCTTGAACAAATCAATGGCTACTTACCTAATAAAGATATGACAGGCCATGCTGAGCGATTAATCATGACAGAAGCAAGCCAAAAGTATCGCCCTAATTATTTGAAAGACTGCACCTTATATATTTCAGCAGAGCCTTGCGCCATGTGTGCCGGGGCGATTTATTGGGCTGGAGTGGGGCGAGTCGTCTATGGATTGAGTGAACATCGGCTAAAACAAATCACCGGTAATCACCCTGAAAATCCGACATTAGATTTACCTTGTCGCACGGTTTTTTCAGCGGGCCAACGACCGATGGAAATCATTGGCCCACTGATGGAAGATCAAGCAGCGCAAATACATGACGGTGTTTGGTAAACGATAAAAAATAGAAATAGGAGTAGAAGCGGTCTGTAATGGGTAACCATTGCTGGGCATTGCTCCAATCACTAAGCCTACGCTTAACTATTGGAGAAATAATATGATAACTACAGATTACGCACTGGATGAACTGCAATTTGAAACGACTATCGGTGGCAAAGGTATTGATGCAGTACACAGCAATATTCCTGTCATTGATATGAGCCAATTTGAATCTCGTCGAGCAGAGATCACCGAAGCATTATGGCAAGCAGCCACTCAAGTAGGCTTTTTTCAAATTAAAAATCACTCGATTGCTTTAAATGATATTGAACACTCTTTCCAACTTACCGAACACTTGTTCTCTCTTCCTCAAGAACAAAAACAGTTATTAAGCCTAAAATCTGGGAAAAATGCAGGTTGGGAGTTCAAACAACAGGTTCGCCCCTCAACAGGTACTGCCGATCAGAAAGAATCCTATCAAATCACACGTCCTCACATGGAGGGAATATGGCCAAATCAAGCACCTCTCGTCGATTTCCAGCAAGATATGCTTAATTTTGAATCGCAAGCCTGGCAACTCGGTATGAATATTTTATCTTGCTTTGCCGATAAACTTGGATTTGAACGCGACTTTTTCACTCAAGCCCACCAACCCAGTACAGAGCAGTACCAAAGTACATTAAGGTTGCTTCACTACCTACCAATGGCGCAACTACCACAAGGCGAAGAACATTGGCGCGCAGGTGCTCATACCGATTTTGATTGTTTAACCATGGTATTCCAACAACCTAATCAAGGCGGATTACAAGTTGCCGCTGGAAAAGATTCTCAGCATCAACAAGTCTGGAGCAATGTAGAACCACAAGCTGGCGTGATCACTTGTAATATTGGCGATATGTTAATGCGTTGGAGTGATGACAAATTGAAATCGACATTACATCGCGTTCGTATGCCCTACCCTGAAGAAAACCAAGACTCACGTTATAGTATGGCATTTTTCTGTCAGGCAAATAAAGACATAGTAATTCAAGGGCTTGAGAAAAAATATCAGGCAATGACTGCTGAGGAATACTTAAACATGAGAATTAATGCCAACTTTGCGAAATAAACGGAATCATAAGAAATAAAAAAGGGAGCAGATAATTGCTCCCTTTGATTCATTGACGATTTAATTAAGACTGATGAGCGACGATCTCATCATTTTTAACCGTTAGATGTACTTTCTTCCCTGGAATTAATTCCCCTGACAAAATGGAGCGAGCCAATGGGTTTTCAACCATTTGTTGAATTGCTCTTTTCAGTGGGCGAGCACCATAAACCGGATCAAAGCCGACAGCAGCTACCAAGGACAACAAGTCTTCATTCACCTCCAATTCATATTCTTTTTCAGCCATGCGTTGACGTAGGCGATCAAGTTGAATCGAAGCAATTGACTTAATTTGCTCTTGTCCTAATGGATGGAAAACCACACTTTCATCCACTCGGTTTAAGAATTCAGGTCTAAAGTGTTGGCTCACGATCTCCATCACTTCGGCTTTCATCGATTCATAATCTGACGTTGCCGCCTTTTCTTGAATACGATCAGAGCCTAGGTTAGATGTCATGATCACCACAGTATTTTTAAAATCAACCGTCCGGCCTTGTCCATCGGTCAAACGTCCATCATCTAACACTTGCAGTAAAATATTAAATACATCTGGATGTGCTTTTTCTACCTCATCAAGTAAAATCACCGAGTAAGGTTTACGGCGAACCGCTTCTGTTAAGTAGCCACCTTCTTCGTAACCAACATAGCCTGGAGGGGCGCCGACTAAACGAGACACCGAGTGCTTCTCCATAAACTCCGACATATCAATCCGAACCATGGCATCTTCACTATCAAACATAAAGTTCGCTAAGGTTTTGCATAGCTCGGTTTTACCTACACCAGTTGGCCCTAAAAATAAGAAAGAACCTATCGGTTTATTCGGATCAGATAACCCAGCACGACTACGGCGAATCGCATTCGACACTACATCAACCGCCTCTTTCTGGCCTATGACACGTTCGTGTAACACTGTTTCCATAGAAAGTAGTTTGGCTTTCTCAGCTTCAAGCATTTTCGATACTGGAATACCTGTTTGACGCGATAACACTTCAGCTATCTCAGCATCGGTCACTCGATTTTTAAGCAATGTCAGCTCAATATTCTCGGCTTGTGAAGCATTATCCAATTGCTTTTCTAGCTCTGGAATCTTGCCATATTGCAACTCAGACATTCGTTGTAAGTCACCAGCACGGCGAGCAACATCCATATCTAGTCGAGCCTGTTCTAGCTCACCTTTAATATGCTGAGTACCAGAAAGTGAGGCTTTTTCGGTTTTCCACACTTCTTCTAGTTCTGAGTATTCACGTTCTTTTTCTTCCAATTCTTGATTCAGAATCGCAAGACGCTTAGTACTTGCCGCATCACTTTCATTTAACAGAGCTTGCTGCTCGATTTTTAATTGAATAATACGGCGATCTAAACGATCCATAGATTCCGGTTTAGAGTCCATTTGGATACGAATGCTCGATGCCGCTTCGTCAATCAAATCGATCGCTTTATCTGGTAATTGACGATCCGATACATAACGGTTAGATAAACTTGCTGCCGCTACAATCGCTGGATCGGTAATCTCAACATGGTGATGCAATTCATAACGCTCTTTCAAACCACGTAAAATCGCAATGGTATCTTCAACCGTTGGTTCATCCACTAACACTTTTTGGAACCGGCGCTCTAGAGCGGGATCTTTTTCGACATATTGGCGATATTCATCCAAGGTAGTCGCACCAACACAGTGAAGCTCACCACGAGCCAAAGCAGGCTTCAGCATATTACCGGCATCCATTGAGCCTTCGCCTTTACCTGCTCCAACCATGGTGTGCAATTCATCGATGAACAAAATTACGTTGCCATCTTCTTGAGCCAGTTCATTCAATACCGCTTTTAGGCGTTCTTCAAATTCACCACGATATTTCGCACCAGCAATCAATGCGCCCATATCCAATGAAAGTACGCGACGATTACGTAAGCCTTCCGGTACTTCGTTATTCACAATACGCAGTGCCAAGCCTTCCACGATCGCAGTTTTACCCACCCCCGGTTGGCCAATTAACACTGGGTTATTTTTGGTTCGACGTTGCAAGACCTGAATGGTGCGACGAATTTCATCATCACGGCCAATCACAGGATCGAGTTTACCTTGCTCTGCACGCTCTGTAAGATCAATGGTGTACTTTTCCAATGCTTGACGTTTTTCTTCCGCATTAGGATCGTCCACGCTTTGACCACCACGAATTTCATCAATCGCTTTGGTCACATTGGCTTTGGTCAGGCCAAGCTCTTTAAACAATTTGCCAAGCGGACCATTGTCTTCTACTGCGGCAAGCAAAAATAATTCAGATGAAATATAAGCATCTTTACGTTGCTGCGCGATTTTGTCACAAATATTCAGTAAGTTACCTAGGCTTTTCGATGCTTGAACATCGCCACCAATGCCAGTGACTTTCGGTAATTTATCTAGTTCTTGTGCCACTTTTGAACGCAATTGAGTGGTATCAACCCCTAGCATGGTAAAAATTGGGCGAATGGTGCTGCCATCTTGATTTAGCAATGCTTGCATCAGATGCACAGGCTCGATGAATTGATGATCACGGCCTAGCGCAAGAGATTGCGCATCAGAAATGGCAAGCTGAAATTTACTGGTAAATTTATCGAAACGCATAATAAGCCTCCACTCTAATTAAAGAGATACATTAGTTCTGGCTTATAAATGGATGCGAGGGGGGATCTTTTCAAGTAGCAAATATGAATTACTCAATCCAAATAAAGGTCGCTTGTCTGCCTGTCACGCCATCACGGCGATAAGAATAGAAGTTTTCTGGCTCAGAGAAAGTGCAACGTTGGCTGGCAAATACTTGCTCTACTCCGGCTTGGTTTAATCGCTGAGTTGCCAAAGTCGACATATCAGCCAACCACTTGTTGGAATGAGATGGATGCTGAATGAAAGCATCTTGGGCATGGCTATCGTGCAAGGTGAAAGTTTGATATACATCTTCCCCAACTTCAAATGCACTAGGTCCAATTGCCGGACCTAACCAAGCCATCACTTGGCTCGGCTTAGTAAACTGCTGCACGGCATTTTCTAAAATACCATCAGCAAGCCCACGCCAACCTGCATGAACTGCTGCAACTTGAGTGCCATCAGTATTGGTTAATAGAACAGGTAAGCAATCAGCCGTCATCACAGCACACACAATTTTATTGTGACTAGTGATTGAACCATCCGCATCTAACACTTGTTGTGTTGGCTTTAATAGTTCAACCACTTTGGTCGAATGTGTTTGATTTAACCAAACCGGTGAGGTCGGCATATTATGCAACTGCACGATTTCATCACGATTGGCTTGAACAATATTGTTATCATCATTGACGTGCATACCAAGATTTAACCCTTGATAAACACCAGTTGATGCTCCTCCCAAACGAGTAGAGCCAAACGCTTTTACGTTTTTAGGCGCAGGCCAATTTGGTAGAACAATATTATTCATCTCACCTTATTCCTCTTCGAAGTTTTCTTTCGCATCTTGGCGCAATGCTTCAGTCATCACCACCATGTCATGTGGAATCGGCGCATGAAACTTCATTTCTTCGCCCGTTGCAGGGTGAACAAACTTCAGCATGACCGCATGTAGCGCTTGACGATCAAAGCTACGAATCATATCAGTCAGCTCTTTCGAAGCCCCTTTAGGTATACGTGCTCGACCACCATAAGCTACATCACCTAATAATGGGTGTTGAATATAAGACATGTGCACACGAATTTGGTGAGTACGACCAGTTTCAAGACGTAAACGAATACGCGTATGAACACGGAAATGCTCTGCCACACGATAATGAGTCACCGCAGGCTTACCTAATTCATTTACCGCCATTAAGGTACGCTTGGTTGAGTGGCGACCAATAGGTTTTTCAACCATGCCACCAGCAGTCATATTGCCAAGTATAATCGCTTCATATTCACGAGTGATCCTACGTTTTTGCAAAGCACGAACTAAACGAGTTTGTGTTTGAACCGTTTTCGCTACCACCATCAAACCAGTAGTATCTTTATCCAAACGGTGCACAATACCAGCGCGAGGTACTTCGGCAATCGCAGGATAATGATGTAAAAGCGCATTAAGCACGGTGCCATCTGGCGTACCGGCACCAGGATGAACAACAAAATCTCTTGGCTTATTAATCACTAATAAATGATCGTCTTCATAAACGATATCGAGAGGAATATCTTGTGCTTCCCAACGTTCTTCATCTTCAAGTTCGGCTAACAAAGTAATCGCTTCCCCACCCATCACACGGATACGAGGTTTAGTGATGACTTCACCATTCACTTGAACCTTGCCTTCAAGCAACCATTCTTTTAAACGTGAACGTGAGAATTCTGAAAATAATTCGGCAATCGCTTGATCTAAACGTTGGCCTAATTGAGAATCTTTAACTGTATCGGTGCGTGTTATCTGCTGAGCCATATCGAACTTTTTAAAAAACCATGAGACTAATATCCATTAATATGGATAAAATAGGGCTATTCACCGTTATTGGTAAAATAGTGTTATTCACCATTGTATCTGTTAAGTTGTAAGAAGTAACGGACGCGATAAATTTAATTCAAGGAATTTTCTCCTCACGATGAAACACCAATACCTTTTGGGACTTATTTCCCTACTCTTTCTTGCTGGCTGTGCTGACAACAAAGACGCAGTACCAGACATTCCGCCATCGGATCTTTACACCCAAGCTCAGCAAGAACTTCAAGCTGGCAGTTGGGCTGAATCAATTAAAAAGTTAGAAGCATTAGATTCTCGCTACCCATTTGGTCCGTATTCAGATCAAGTACAGTTGGATTTAATTTTCGCCTACTACAAAAACGGTGACTACCCGTTAACTTTAGCTACGATTGAGCGATTTACCCGTTTAAACCCGACTCATGAACGCTCTGACTGGGTATTATATATGCGTGGCCTAACCCACATGGCGCAAGATTCAAACTTTATGCACTCGCTATTTAACATGGATCGTCACGATAGAGATCCTGAGCCAGTAAAAGCGGCCTTTATTGACTTCAAACGTTTATTAGAGCGTTACCCTGATAGCCTATACGCAGCAGATTCACGTGCTCGTTTAAATTCATTAAAAAACCGTTTAGCGGAATATGATCTATCCTCTGCCGATTTTTATTTACGCCGCGAAGCTTGGGTTGCAGCGATCAACCGCTGTCAAGAAATCCAAAAAACCTACCCGGATACCATCGCAGCACGAGATTCATTAAAGATCCAACTAGAAGCATATAAAGAACTTGGATTAGATGATGCGGTTAAACGCACCGAACAACTTATCGAGCTTAACAAAAAGAAGTAGTCGAATACTGAAAGCGTAATCAAATAGAGAAACGACGAAAAAAGCAGCTTCGGTTGCTTTTTTTGTTTTTAAAAAAGTGAGAAATGAGAGTTTATACAGCAGCAATACGGAAAAGATTTGTAGATAAAATAAGCGCCCTAATTTCAGGCTCAAACAACGTCCCTAAAAACGTGAATCTCTAGTAGCCATTCCATTCAATCTACTTAAATCCAGACAAATAACAAGCCTTTTTAACCTCTAATATCACCAGCTTTTGTCTACGATCACATTTACTTCATCAAGTCATAAATCCATTATAAAACCTGATCTTGATCACATTTATTTCAGCACAAAACAGTAATCTGAAGTTAACGAATCAAGGACAAGAGGATAAATAGCCTATGAAACTAAACATTACTGGTAAGAATATTGAAGTGACCTCTTCCATCCGTGAGCATATTGAGGCTAAGTTTAAAAAACTAGAAAAATGGCAAATTGATCTGATTGGTTGCCACGCCACCATCAGTACAGAGCCTGGTAAACAACAGAAAATTGAAGCCACAATTAGTGTGCCAAAAGGACAACTGGTTGCGTCCGCATCCAATGAAGATTTATACAAAGCGATTAATGAGGTAGAGCAAAAACTCGAACGACAACTTAATAAGCTCAGCCATAAACCTGAAGCCAAACGCGCTCAGGCCGAAAAACCAGAATTAGAAGAAGAGCTCGAAGAAATTTAAAATAAAAACGATGCAAATATTATGGCGCTCAATTGAGCGCCATTTTTTTGCTTGACGCTTTCCTTGTGCTTGCTTATGGTACTGTTTCACCCAAGGAAATTAATACTATGCATTCATCTACTCTGTTCTTTTTTGGCTTCTTTTTTCCATCCTAATAGATGGGGCTAGATGTCGTTTTAAAAATAAGCCAAAAACGGACAGAAAGCCTCCCACTCTGGGGGGCTTTTTTATAGGAAATACACATGACCAAGCAGCACAATTCTTCTTCACTGAGTACCAGTAATTCTCAACTTAACCGACCTTTAGAGACGATTCGACTTCGCTTAAATGAACTTGATGATCAACTGCTAAAGATCTTATCAGAGCGCCGAGCATTAAGCCTAGATGTTGCCAAAAGCAAAGTTGAAACTGCTAAGCCTGTTCGTGACGCGCAACGTGAACAAGAATTATTAGTCAAACTTATCAATAATGGTAAAGACAAATATCAACTCGATGCGCCTTATATCACTAAGATTTTTCACACCATTATTGAAGATTCCGTGCTACTGCAGCAAGCCTACTTGCAAAACCTAGTTAATCCACAAGAAAGCCGTAAACCGTTAGCTCGCGTGGCCTTCTTAGGTTCTAAAGGATCTTACTCACACCTTGCTAGTCTTGAGTATTTCAGCCGTAAAAACACCGAACTAATTGAGCTTAATTGTAAACACTTTAAAGAAGTGACTTCAACGGTTGAGTCTGGACATGCAGATTTCGGTGTTCTGCCAATTGAAAACACCAGCTCAGGTTCCATCAATGAAGTGTATGATCTGTTACAACACACAACCTTATACATTGTTGGTGAGATGACTTTGCCAATTGAACATTGTTTATTAGCGCCACAAGAGATCCGTCTCGAAGATATCAAAACGCTTTATTCTCACCCTCAGCCACACCAACAATGCAGTGAGTTTTTAAGTCGCTTAGATGATGTTTCATTAGAATCGTGTGTTAGTACCGCTGATGCGATGCAAAAAGTTAAAGAACTTAACCGCACAGATGTCGCAGCAATTGGTAACTCAACGACAGGTAAACTTTATGGCTTACAAGTAGTAAAAGAAAACATTGCCAATCAAACCGAAAATCATACACGCTTTATTATCGTGGCTCGCAAACCAGTTGAGGTATCGACTCAAATCCCAGCGAAAACCACATTGATCATGTCAACCTCCCAAGAAGCTGGCTCGTTAGTACAAACCTTATTGGTACTGCAGCGTTACGGCATCAATATGACCAAACTAGAGTCACGCCCAATTATGGGGAACCCTTGGGAAGAAATGTTTTATGTCGACTTAGAGGCACATTTAGATTCAGTCGAAATGCAACAATCGATCAGTGAATTAACTAAAATCACTCGCCACCTAAAAGTACTAGGTTGTTATCCAATCGAAAACATCAAGCCTACTCAAGTTAAGTTGGAAGGATAATGAAAAGTAGTAAAAAGGTGGTGGTTGCCTCGTTAAATCCAGCTAAGATAAAAGCAGTAGAAAGTGCTTTTACTGCCAGTTTTCCTGAGACTAGATTTCTATTTGAAGGGGTGTCGGTAGCCAGTGAAGTGCCAGATCAACCAATGAATGATGTGGAAACTAAACAAGGTGCGCTAAACCGAGTGCACAATGCTCAAACAGCAATCTCTGATGGCGATTTTTATGTTGGGTTAGAAGCTGGCATTGCAGAATCCTTTACTTACGCTTGGATGATTATCGAGAGTAACCCTAGAGTAGGAAAGGTACAACGCGGTGAATCACGCTCGGCTTGCTTAATGCTACCACCAATTGTGCTTGAGAAAGTCAAACAAGGTAAAGAGCTTGGTCATGTCATGGATGAAGTTTTTATGACCGACAACATCAAACAAAAAGGTGGTGCGATAGGCTTGCTAACACACCACCAATTGACTAGAAGTTCGGTTTATCATCAAGCGTTAGTGTTGGCATTAATTCCATTTTTAAATGCCGAACACTTCCCTCTTTAAACTATCTCGATAATTAAGCCTTATCCGCAGCAGCTTGCAACATCGCTTGCAGTTGCTGCTTTTGTTCTGGCTGCAGCTTTTTCAGCTCAGAGGAACCACGAGTAATTGTCGCCACACCAACCCCTAACATTTGACTAATTTGACGCTGAGAATGCTCACCTTTAATTAACTCATGCAAGATATTCATACGAGCCAATAAAGCTTCTCGCTCATCATAGGTCAATAACATCGACAGTAAAAAATCCAACTGCTCTTGCTGACATGAATGCCCAAATAGCGTCAATACATCTTGCCAATTAGTAAATTCAGGTTCCACTTCATCATTATGGATTTGCTGCTTTGATTTATCCATCAGATTAATATTTTTCCTTTACTTCTTGAGGAGTTAAAAATGCTCCATCCTGACCAAGCAAGTTTCGATAATAGGTTTCAAACATTAGAATATTTTGCACATAACCACGTGTTTCATCAAAAGGAATCGCTTCAATAAATGAGTAAGCATCAATATTTTGATTAGTACGTGCACGCCACTGCTTCACGCGGTGCGGCCCTGCATTATAAGCTGCAAAAGCAAAAATTCTATTGTGATTAAAGTCATCCAGTAACCCACCAAGATAAGAACTGCCTATCTCAATGTTCTTTTGAATATCATACAGTTCATCAGCACCACTATATTCTAAGTCATACACATCGGCAGTATGCTGAGCGGTTGTCGGCATAATTTGCATAATCCCTCTCGCTCCAACTGGAGAACGAGCTTCAACATCCAAGGCACTTTCCTGACGCGCTAAAGACATCAAAGTAATGAGTGGCACATTATTTTGTTTTGAATAGAAGTTAAACCACCAGCGATGAGCAATTGGAAATCGCAGGCTCGTGTAGTCCCACATCTTCGCTTCAATTGTCGCTACGACCGTAAAATTATGCCAACGCTTATTAGCAGCATATTTCACTAATGCTTTCTTTTCACTTTGGGTACTGTGCCATAACAGCCAACGCCATTCACTTTTCGCAGCATAAATTTTATCAACTGCGATCATTTCAGCAATGCGATCAAGCGCTGCCTGATTTTTCGAAATATCAGGCAATTTTTCATTCAAGATTTTACTTTGATAACGGATCGGTTCACCCAATAACTCCGCTGCCGCTGCACTATAAAAGTTACGCTGACCTAACATTTTCTTTAAACGCTCGGTCGCTTGTTTATCTTTACCTTGAGCAAACTCTACCCGCGCTAACCAATACTGCCAACGCAAGCTTTCTTGGTTTTCTTTCGGCAGTTTACTGACCCAGTGAGATAAATCATTCCAGTCACCATTTTGGATAGCAATACGAGCACGTCGTTCAATCCGATTGGTTAGCCCTTGCTTAGTCAACATTTGATCACGCCATTTGGCTAAATTACTTGAAGAGGTATTCATGAGCCAAGCACTGGCGTAGTTCGATAATTCAACTTGTACAGATTGAGGGAGTTTTTGCCCTTTTATTACCTGATCGTAATCTTCCGCCGCTTTAGCCGTATTTTTACGAATTAACTGTCTAAAGGCATATTCGGTTAACTGTTGATTAAATGGCGTAATTTTCGAATTTTTACTGAATTCTAATACCTTACTAGGATCAGCATATAACGCTTGTAGTTGTTTTGATTGACGTTTAGCTTGATCGCTAGTCAGCATATTATCTAGATATTTGAATAAGCGTGAATTACTAGATTGAAAGCCGAGTAACATACGCTGCAAAATAATCTCATCATCACGCAATCCAGCTTTCGTCCATTCGTCAAACAATGGATCACAAGCCGAAGATACACTACTTCCGGTTAACCATAACTCTTGCGCACCTTTGTAAGCCTGTTCTTTTTCACCCTGAGTCCACTTAGCAAAATAATAGTGGCAACGATATCTTTGGTCTCTAGGCTCTTCGGTTTGATATTCCGTCAGTAATTTCCATTGATTGGTTTTAGCTAACGCATCAAGATAATTCGCTCTTACACGAGCTGAAAAAGGAAAAGATTGGTACTTTTCAGTAAAGCCATTTACTTCTTTAGGCGTTCGATGCTCGATATCGGTTAGAAAAACTCGGTAATCCACATAAGGTGTTAAGGGGTAATTAGCAATTTGAGGGCGAAGCTCTTGATACGCCTGCACATCGTCTTTATCTAGTAGGTCTTGAGCTTGCTCATAAATCTGTCTTTGAAGCTCAAGTGGTGATAATTTTTTCTCTGTTGAATCAGTAATTTTAGACTCTTTCACGTGAGTAGCACTAATAGACTGAGCAGTAGAGTAAGCGGCTGATAACGTAGCACTCACCGATACCACACAGAGAAATAAAGTCTTTTTACAATTCAGCATGAATTTGAAACTTCCCTGATGATGAATTCACAAATAGCGTGAAGTGATAAATATTGATAAATTTTAATAAGTTGTGCTCATTGTTATATTTAACAAAAGCAAACCTACTCGATAAGCATAATACCCTTGTTTACACTCATCTAGTGTGAATCTTATGTGAGAAAGAGTAAACTAAGGTTTTCAATTTATTCTAAAGAATAGGATCCGAGCAGCTATGGCTGAATACGTCTATACCATGTCTCGTGTGAGCAAAATTGTGCCACCGAAACGTCAAATATTGAAAGATATCTCACTAAGCTTTTTTCCTGGTGCCAAAATTGGTGTTCTCGGCCTAAACGGTGCAGGTAAATCAACCCTACTACGCATCATGGCTGGTATTGATACCGATATTGATGGTGAAGCACGTCCTCAACCTGGTCTTAATGTTGGCTACCTTCCTCAAGAACCAGTACTGGATGAATCAAAAACCGTACGTGAAATTGTAGAAGAAGCGGTCGCCGATGTCGCGGATGCATTAAAACGAATTGATGCAGTTTATGCCGCTTATGCCGAACCTGATGCTGATTTTGATGCGTTGGCCAAAGAACAAGGCGAGCTTGAAGCATTAATTCAAGCTAAAGATGGCCATAATCTAGAGAATGCCCTAGAACGTGCGGCAGATGCGCTTCGCCTTCCTGAGTGGGATGCCAAAATTGAACACCTTTCTGGTGGTGAACGTCGCCGTGTCGCCATTTGCCGTCTACTACTTGAAAAGCCAGACATGTTGCTACTTGATGAGCCAACCAACCACTTAGATGCGGAATCTGTGGCTTGGCTTGAGCACTTCCTAGTTGATTACAGCGGTACTGTTGTGGCAATTACCCACGACCGTTACTTCTTAGATAATGCAGCTGGCTGGATCCTGGAACTTGACCGTGGTGAAGGTATTCCATGGGAAGGGAACTACACCTCATGGCTAGAGCAAAAAGATGAGCGTTTGGCGCAAGAAGCTTCATCTGAAAATGCTCGCAAGAAAACAATTGAGAAAGAGCTAGAGTGGGTTCGTCAAAACCCGAAAGGCCGTCAAGCGAAATCAAAAGCTCGTATGGCGCGCTTTGAAGAACTGAACAAATCTGATCACCAAAAACGTAACGAAACCAATGAGCTGTTTATTCCGCCAGGTGAGCGTTTAGGCGACAAGGTTCTTGAAGTTAACAACCTAACCAAGTCATTTGGCGATCGTGTTTTGATTGATAACCTATCTTTCAGCATGCCTAAAGGGGCTATCGTCGGTATCGTCGGTGCCAACGGCGCAGGTAAATCAACCCTATTCAAAATGCTAAGTGGTACTGAGCAACCAGATTCAGGCACTATTGAACTGGGCGAAACCGTAAAACTGGCCTCAGTGGATCAGTTCCGTGACAGCATGAATGATAGCAACACGGTTTTCCAAGAAATCTCGGAAGGTGCGGATATCATCAAGATCAACAACTTCGAAATTCCAGCTCGAGCTTACTGTTCTCGCTTTAACTTCCGTGGTGTTGATCAGCAAAAACGCATTGGCGAACTTTCTGGTGGTGAACGTAACCGTGTTCACCTAGCGAAATTACTTAAAGCGGGCGGTAACGTATTACTACTCGATGAACCGACCAATGACTTGGACGTTGAAACGCTTCGTGCACTTGAAGAAGCGTTACTTGAGTTCCCAGGTTGTGCCATGGTTATCTCGCATGACCGTTGGTTCCTCGACCGTATTGCCACGCACATTCTTGATTACCGCGATGAAGGGCAAGTAAACTTCTACGAAGGTAACTACACAGAATACAGCGAGTGGTTGAAACAAACTTTAGGTGCAGCGGCTGCTGAACCTCACCGCATCAAGTATAAGCGCGTAACTAAGTAGTTATGATTTAGGTAGTCATCTATTGTCCTACCTAGACTGATACCCAACCACCAAAGCCATTGCCCTATGTGATGGCTTTATTTTTTCTGCTGATTTTTCTGTTTATATCAATCAAAATCCGTAGAAAGGTTTCCTTGCCTCAAAATGAGAACAGCGCTGTAAATTTTATCGCTTAATTTAGCTCAACCTTTTCCCTCCTTATAAATTGCTGTAGACCATAAGCTATCCAGATTTTTAACCTTGTGTGCTTTATGCCTGATTTAGACTCCACACTACCTAACACCCTACATTCTCAAATTACCGCAAAGAGTAAACAGAGTATTTGGCCTATGATGATCTTTAAGCACATGGTAGGCCAAAAGCTATTTAAAGTACTCTCCATTACTTGTATTCTTTTTTTAGTTTCAACAATATGGTTAGCTATCGCCCAGTGGCAAACTAGCCGAGATCAACTCGATATTCTCAATCACCAATTACAATTCTATAAAGAGCAGTACCAACTACAACTTGCCACCAATCAAAACCTGCAAGACGCTTTGCAGGAACAAGACCATGATCAAATTGATAACCTAGACGATGACTCAATCGTGCTCCCTGCAATAAATTTCGAGCAAGCTCTTGCCACAATAGACAACTCAGAGCAAATCACCTTCCCTCTTCCGCCAGCGATTGAAGCCAGCTTGTTTCGCATGATCCCTAATGATATCCCTGTCGAGTACCGACGAATCTCCTCACCTTACGGAGAGCGATTACACCCAATTAGTGGTAAATGGAAACGACATCTAGGGACGGATTTAACCTGCCCACTTGGCACACCTATTTTTGCAACTGCCGATGGTGTCATTGAAATGACTCGCGCCAGCAACCAAGGTTACGGCAACTTATTGAAGATTCGTCATGGCTTGGGCTTTGCAACTCTCTACGCTCATCTAAACCAATTTGCAGTCAAGCCAGGGCAGTTTGTCGAGAAAGGTGACCGAATCGGATTTTGTGGCAATAGTGGTAATTCAACAGGCTCACATTTGCACTACGAAGTTCGTTTTATTGGCAAAACGTTAGATCCACAAGACTTTATGCAATGGCAGCCCGAAAATATTGAACAGCTATTTAACAAGCAATCATACGTACCTTGGCCAAACTTAGTTAAGCAGCTTAATCGAACAGTGAACTTACAACTATTATTAGCAATGAGTAGCAAACAGCCAATAAATGATATAGTGAACCAATCAAGAAAACTCACCCAACAAAATAAAATAAAGAAAAAAGAAAGTTTACAAGATTTTGGTATAGAAGAAGGTGGATGGGTGACAGTAGAAGAATAATGAGCCTTTTCTATCAATAAAAAAGGCTCAGTAGTATTTGTAAAAATGCCCCTTAAAGTAACTGAAATTGCTGCAAAGTGACAAATAATGCAGCTTCAAATACGACAGGGATAATTATTTGCCGCGATGCATTGCATCATTAGCTTGCTTTAACAAGTTTTGGCTTTCACGCATAAATTGCTGAGAGTAGTCTCCATACCATTCTGATACCGAATTAAACTGCCTCACAAATTCTGCTTTGTTGCGATGTTCTAAAATTTCAATTGCTTCGCCAAAACGTTGATGGAAGCGTTTTATCATATCGATATTACGTTGTGACGACATAATAATATCACCGTACAAATCAGGATCCTGCGCAAACAGACGCCCCACCATCGCCAACTCTAAGCGATAAATCGGAGAGCTTAACTGCACTAAAGTATCGAGATTTGGGTTCTCTTTAGATAAATGCGAGCCATAAGCAAATGAAGTAAAGTGACGCAGCGCTTGAATCAAAGTCATGCCGTTATCATGCTCTTCTGCACCAATGTCACAAATACTCGCGCCCCAAATTTCAAATTGCTTGAGTAACCATTGGTAAGCTTCAGGTTGGCGACCCTCACTACAAATAATGACCTGTTTTGCCATGCTTGGAATATCCGGGCCAAACATTGGGTGTAAACCAACAACAGGACCAGCATGCGCTTCGAGCATAGCTGCGAGTGGTTCCGCTTTAATCGAGGTTAAGTCACATAAAATGCAATCATTAGGTAATGCTGGCAGCTTTTTAATCACAGAATCGGTTAAGTGAATCGGCACGCTGACCACAACCATTCCTGCATCCTTAACGATTTCTTGTGCGTTAGCCCAGTCTTGACTACCTAAGATTTTCACCTGATAGCCTGAAAGTTCAAACATACGCTTAAATAAACCACCGAGTTGACCATTACCTCCCACAATAACAATGGAACGTAACTCTGGATTTAAGCACTTAAAGCCGGAATCTTTTTCACTGGCATAAGATTCACGCATAGTACGACGTAGAATGTCTTCAATAAGTTGCGGTGGAACACCTCGTTTTTCAGCTTCTGCACGACGAGATGCCAACATCGCCGCTTCACGATCCGGTGCGTAAATAGGTAAACCATGTTTGCTTTTTACTTCGCCTACCTTTTCAACCAAAGACAAACGTTGAGCTAGAAGCTCAACGATTTGTTTGTCCACGGCGTCGATTTGATCTCTTAATTCATTTAATTCAACAGCCATTTTATTTCCTACTAAAACGCAATCGTCTTACTCTACCCTTTTAAACGGTTTTGTAAAAATGGAACTAACTCTTTATGTGCATGACGTAGCAAGGTTTCAGTTGTATCCCAGCTAATACAAGCATCGGTAATCGATACTCCATACTGCATTTCAGAGAGTGGGATATCTGAACCTTGATTACCTTCATTAATATGGCTCTCAATCATTAGGCCAATAATCGACTTATTTCCCTCGCGAATTTGGTGAATCACATCTTCTGCAACTAATGGCTGACGACGGTAATCTTTACGTGAGTTGGCATGACTACAATCGACCATCAACGCGGCGTCTAATCCATGTTTCGCCATCTCTTGTTCACACTCATTAACCGATACTGAATCGTAATTAGTTTGTTTTCCGCCACGTAAAATTACATGACCATTCCCATTACCTTGGGTAGTTAGTAGTGCAACTTGTCCATCACTATCAATCCCCATAAAACGGTGGCTAGAAGAAGCGGCTTGCATCGCATTAATAGCTGTACCTAAACTGCCATCGGTACCATTTTTAAAGCCAACTGGAACCGATAAGCCACTAGCCATTTCACGGTGAGTTTGAGATTCTGTAGTTCGTGCACCAATTGCTGCCCAACTAAAAGTATCACCAAGGTATTGTGGACTAATTGGATCCAATGCTTCAGTTGCCAATGGGATTTCCATTTCAGCTAAATCGACTAATAACTGACGAGCAATATGCAAGCCTTGTTCAATATCGAAGGAGTTATCCAAATGCGGATCGTTAATCAACCCTTTCCAACCTACTGTAGTTCGTGGCTTTTCAAAGTAAACGCGCATCACTAGGTAGATTTGATCATCCAATTGAGCCGATAATTCTTTAAGGCGTTTTGCGTACTCTTTTGCAGCATCGATGTCATGAATCGAACATGGACCACAAACAACCAGCAAACGGTGATCTTTCTTATGTATAATGTCAGAAATGGTTTGGCGTGACGATTGGATAAACTGACGAGCTTGGTCACTTAATGGAATTTTCTTTTTCAATTCATTCGGCGTGATGATGACTTGTTCATCGCTGATGTTGATATTGCTTAATTCGCTTTTGTACATAACATTACCTGTAAATTTTTTAATACACCTGATATCTGAGTCAACTCTCAGCGCTTGATGAATCCAAATTAACAGTATTAATAAAGTTTGCAAGCACCACCAACCTGAAAGTGATAACACTCAACAGTGTAAATTAAAATAAACACATGTACCTTAAAGTGTACAAATAGCGATATCATCAACTTTAAACAATGAACTAGGTACTATGGATTTAATACTTTCTCTGCTTCAACAAATGTGTGTCTACCTAGTACTGGCTTACATGCTCAGTAAAACGCCTATTTTTTTACCTCTGCTGAATATTTCTTCTCGCTTATCCCATAAGTTCAGCTGTTATGTTCTCTTTTCATTGTTTTGTATTATGGGGACCTACTTTGGTTTACACATCAATGATGCGATAGCAAACACCCGAGCCATTGGTGCGGTAATGGGCGGACTCTTCGGTGGCCCGATTGTTGGCTTTGCGGTCGGCTTTACAGGTGGAATGCATAGATACAGTCTAGGCGGATTCACCGATGTGGCTTGTGCTATTTCAACCACCGCAGAAGGGTTAATTGGTGGGCTATTACACCTCTATTTAGTGAAAAAAGATAAAACTGAGCAATTATTTAACCCTATCATCGTATTAGCGGTAACTTTTGTTGCCGAAACCGCTCAAATGCTGATCATCATTTCCGTCGCCAAACCGTTTGATCAAGCTTATGCTCTTGTTTCCAATATTGCCGCACCAATGATCATTGCTAATTGCGTCGGTGCAGCATTGTTTGTCAGTATTTTGCAGGATCGAAAAACCATCTATGAAAAGTATTCCGCAACCTTTTCTCGCCGAGCATTAACCATTGCAGAGCGTAGTGTCGGGATTTGGAATTCAGGCTTTAACTCAACAAATGCTGAAAAAATTGTTCGTATTATTTATGAAGAAACCAATGTAGGTGCGGTGGCAATTACTGATAAAGATAAAATCTTAGCCTTTATTGGCCTCGGTGATGATCACCACAAACCGAATACACAGATCTCTTCCGAGTGCACCATACAAGCGATGGAACAAAACCGCGTGATGTATCTCGATGGGCGTGAAACTCCTTACCAATGCTCGCTATCACCAAGCTGTAAACTAGGCTCTGTTTTAGTTATTCCACTAAGAGCGGGTAAAGAAGTGATCGGAACAATTAAGCTTTATGAGCCGAAACGTAAACTGCTCTCTAATATTAACCGTTCAATGGGTGAAGGGATTGCTCAACTACTATCAAGCCAAATTCTGTATAACGATTTTCAGCGTCAACAAGCCTTACTGAGCCAGGCTGAAATAAAGTTATTACAAGCTCAAGTAAACCCGCACTTTTTATTTAATGCACTAAATACCATCAGTGCGATTATTCGTCGTGACCCTAATAAAGCTCGCGAACTGATTCAACATCTTTCGCATTTCTTTAGAAGTAATTTAAAACAGAATATAGAAACCGTTACCTTTAAAGAAGAACTGGCCCATGTGAATGCTTACCTCACCATAGAAAAAGCCCGCTTTACCGATAGGTTAGAGGTAGAAGTTAATATTGATGATGGATTACTCGAAAAATCACTTCCAAGTTTCACTTTACAACCTTTAGTTGAAAATGCGATTAAACACGGTATTTCGAATAAACTAGAAGGTGGTAAGATCCGCATTATTAGCCAACGAAACTCGCTCGGTTATCAGATCGTAGTAGAAGATAATGCAGGTAACTTCATCCCCCCTCAACCCGGTCATGAAGGTTTAGGAATGGAAATTGTTGATAAGCGTTTGACCAACCATTTTGGCCCGACTGCCGCACTGCAAACCCATTGCCATAAAGATCACTTTACTCGCATGAGTTTTTTGATCCCTTACGAAAAAATTGGTCAATAAAGGATAACCAATGCTAACTGCAATCGTCATTGATGATGAACTATTCGCGCGTGAAGAACTCACCGAATTATTACAAGAAACCGGTCAAGTAGAAGTGATCGCTCAAGCCAGTAATGCGATTGAAGGCTTAAAGCAAATCAATAGTTTAAAACCTGAAGCCGTCTTCGTTGATATTCAAATGCCGCAAATTAGTGGCATTGAATTGCTCAGTATGCTTGATCCCGATACCATGCCGAACGTTATTTTTGTCACCGCATTTGACCAATACGCCATTCAAGCGTTTGAAGACAATGCCTTTGACTACCTACTAAAACCCGTCGACCCTAAGCGACTGAATAAAACGATTCAACGTTTGCTCAAAGCCGGACAAAATAAAGAAGCACTGCACACTCAAGCGCAAATCGAAGCCCTAACACCAAAACGCTTACAACAAGTGCCGTGTATGGGACACAACCGGATCATGATCATTCCACTGCAAGACATTGAATCAGCATTTAGTGATCTTTCAGGTGTTCATATCCAAACTGCTCAGCAAACGGCTACCAGCCAATTAACACTCAAAACATTAGAAGAGAAAACTGAATTACTACGCTGTCATCGACAGTATTTGATCAATACGAAAAAGATCAAAGAAATAAAACTTCTCGATAATGGTTTAGGGGAAGTGATCACCCAAAGTGGACAGGTGGTTCCAATTAGCCGACGCTATTTGAAACCACTGAAAGAAGAGTTGGGGATAGTGTAAATACAGGTTCCTAGTCACAAGTTCCTAGATTCGCTTCGCTGCTAGAAAGAGCAAAACTCACCGCCGCTCTTTCTAGGGACTATAAACTAGGGACTAGGAACCTTATCTTTTAGAACCCTCTCAACTGAATTCGGCGCAAGAATTCCGTCATAATACGATCGTATAGAAGATCGCCTAACCACAGATCTTCGACTTTATTATCGATACTAGGGTTGTCGTTCACTTCAATCACATACACGTGACCATCAATTTCTTTTAGATCGACGCCATATAAGCCCGACCCAATTAAGTTCGCGGCTTTCACTGCAGTATCCACCACATTCTTCGGTACTTGTTTCAAGTCTAAAGTATCAAAGCCACCGGAGGTTGTACGCCCACTGTTGTGATGCTGATAAATCTGCCAGTGACCACGACTCATGTGATAACGGCAAGCATAAATCGCTTGTCGGTTCATCACTCCAATTCGCCAATCAAAATCAGTAGGCATAAAGGCTTGTGCTAAAATCAACGCACTCTTATCAAACAATTCCGCCGCTTTAGCTTCTAACGTTGATTCATCGGTCACTTTGACCACACCCACTGAGAATGCCCCATCTGGAATTTTCAGCACTAAAGGTAAAGACATGTGCTCTAGCAAACTCTGCTTCCAATTAGGATCAAAGCTACGCAAAATCATCGACTTCGGCGCTGGCACATTGTGCCTATCGAGTAACTCGGTGAGGAAAACTTTATTGGTACACTTCATGATCGATTCTGGATCATCCATCACCACTAACCCGAGCTTTTCCGCTCGCTTAGCAAAACGATAAGTAAAGTTACTAATATTAGTCGTAGCGCGAATAAATAAACCATCAAACTCACTCAAACGCGAAAAGTCATCTGCGGTAATGGTTTGTAAACTCATACCTAATCGGTTGGCGGCTTTCTTAAAGCGATTAAGCGCTACTGAATCCGACGGTGGCATTTTTTCTTCTGGATCCACCAGCATCGCAATGTCATAGCGATATTGTTTACTTGGTTTTGGTGAACTGCGCCAAACTTTATTAGAGAACAGCTCTAAAGACTGAGCAAACACATCTTGCTCTTCATTGTTTAAATCTTGAAATGGAAAAGGCTCAACCTTAGCCAGTTGCCACTGCTTACCATGTTTTTTCAGTTCGATATCTAAAACTGGGATCATAAAATGCTCAAATAAACGACGAGCGACTTTTTCTAATCCTTTGATATTAGTACGGCCAAAATACACTTTGCCGGCTACTTGCTCAGCATCAGCAAAATGTTTATTTAAGTCTTGTTCAGGAAGTGAAATCACAAATGGCTGATTAACATCATTAATTGCCATTACTCTCGGTATAACCCGATGCCCACGCGCTTCTGCCAATAATGAACAATAATAGCCATTGCTCATATAGCCATAATCACGGCATAAATTAAGCACTTGTACACTTTTATGCTTTTCTGATTTGTCCGATAAAAAGCTAGGTTGAAGATATTGATCGACTGTTACAACTTGGTCAGAAGGGAAGTACTGACGCCAGTCGCTGTCTTTATCTGTCACAATAACAAAATTTGCCATAAATCCATTTTCCTCTAGCAAAAAAACACTTTGTCGTATCTAATTATTATGTCTCTGTTGTACTCACATAGCAGTGACACAAAGACCTTTATCGGCATTTTATGGTGGATATTAAGATGGAACTTCGCCGAGCAACTCCACAAGATTTACCCGCATTAATTGAGTTAGAAAACAGCGCATTTAGCAGCGATATGATTACTGCGAGACAAATGAAACGCTTTTTAAACTCCCCGTATAGCCAAATATGGATAGTACAGTCTGAACAGCAGATCGCAGGGTATGCATTGCTTCTTTTCCATCAAGGAACACAATTGTCTCGTCTGTATTCAATTGCAGTTAACCCACTGTTTCGTGGACAAAAAATTGCGCAACAACTGATGGATAAATGTGAACAAGCAGCACTAGAACACGGTTCTACCACATTACGCCTAGAAGTCAGAAATGACAATATTGCAGCTAAGAATTTGTATCAAAAATTAGGCTATAAACCATTAAAAGTTCTGATCCACTATTACGACGATTTGGCTGATGGTTTACGGATGCAAAAACGCTTAACCGCTAGCCAACCTAAAACTTTATTGTCGATGCCTCTGTATATTCAAACCACACCTTTCACTTGTGGCGCAGCTTGTTTATTGATGGCCTTTTCAACCTTAGATAAGCAATTTGAACTCGGACGAAAAGAAGAGCTACAACTGTGGCGTGAGGCCACCACCATTTTTATGGCAGGAGGTCACGGAGGTTGCAGTGGGCACGGTTTAGCTCTTGCGGCTAAAAAACGTGGTTTTGATGTCGAACTTTGGACACAATCACAATCGACGCCCTTTATTGATAGCGTGCGCGATAGCAACAAAAAAGAAGTGATTGAAATTGTGCATCAAGATTTCTGCCAACAAGCGGAAGCTCTCGGTATAGTGCCCATCAGTGCACCACCGAATACAGAGCAAATTGAACAATGGATTGAGCAAGGCAAATGCGTATTACTGCTGATCAGCACTTATCGCTTTAATGGCTACAAAGAACCACACTGGATTATTTTGTCTGGCATGAATGAGCAGTTTTTCTTTATTCATGATCCACACAGCGACCGAGAGAATGATGTCGCCTCTTCAGCGTCGATTCCCGTCAGCAAAGCAAGCCTAGGGCAGATTATTGGGTTTGGTAAACAAAAACACACCGCGTGTGTAGTAGTAAGTTCCTAGTCACGAGTTCCTAGTTTCGCTTCGCTACTAGAAAGAGCAAAGTTCACCGATGCTCTTTCTAGAAACTAGGGACTAGAAACCCGCTCTCATCTATTCCTTAATCAAACTCACCACTGTCCAACCCGCTTCAGTCGTATGGGTACTATCGTTAGAAAGAATATGTATATTGCCTTTAGGATCGACAGTAAACAGTGATAGGCGATGGCCATCGACATATTTCATCACATAATCTTGCCAGTTAAATTCAGCGGTTAATTTGGTGTGTTTAACCTCAGCACCTTGGTTAATGAGGCTTGCTAATTTCTTATAACTCACGTCATCACCTAGCAAAGTTCGCCCATGTTTTTCTTCTGCTAACCGATGCTTTTCATGTTGGTTTTCTTTACTTTTTCCATTTAAGAAAAATACTCGACGTTCGCTAAATTCCGCCATAAAGTATTTAGCAGCAACCACATTAAAGTGCTTATCTGGCGTCACCGCGATCAAGTTACCAATGCCTATTAAATCCAAATATTCTTCGGCATGACTTGAAATCGGGTTGCCGTAATAGGTTTCAAAACCTTGCATGCGTGCTTTACGGATGTATTCCCAGTTAGAGTCTGTGATGACGATTCGATAACCATATTTTTGTAAAGCCGTTGCGAAGGTTCGACCAACATCGTTTGCCCCCACTATCAAGAAACCTCTTGGCGAAGGTTCAGATAAGCTCAACGCATTGGCTAATGGTCGCGCAGTAATACTTTGAAGTACCACAGTTCCCACAATCACCATAAAGGTTAATGGCACCAGTAAGCTCGCACCTTCTACGCCTGCATCAACTAACTTAATCGCAAATAATGAAGAAATAGACGCCGCCACAATGCCTCGCGGAGCCACCCAAGCGATAAAGAATTTCTCTTTAAAGTTAAGGCTGCTGCCGATAGTGGCAATAAAGATCGCAATTGGACGTGACAACAACTGTATTGCGGCAAACAGTACCGCCGAGGCAACACCTAACGTAGCAAAATCCGCTAATTCCATTCGAGCGGAAAGCATTAAAAACAAGCCAGAAATCAATAGGATGGTCAGGTTTTCTTTAAAGTGCAGAATATTCTGGATATTGACGCCTTTGGCATTAGCAAGCCACATGCCCATCACGGTGACCGCCAATAAGCCCGATTCTGATTCCAAAGCATTAGAAACTGCAAACACGCCGAGTACTAAGGTTAACACTGCAAATGGTTGCAAATACTCAGGTAATAAACGGCGTCTTAATATCTGCGCCAACAACATACCCGCTAAACCACCCAGTACGATGCCGATCAATAAGATCAAACCAAATACATGCAAACTGTGCATCTTGCTACTAGAAACAATAAACTCATACACAATCACAATAAATAACGCGCCAATTGGATCGATTAGAATCCCCTCCCAGCGCAATATATTGGCAAGTTTGGATTTTGGTCTTACCGTACGTAATAGTGGCACGACTACCGTTGGGCCTGTCACCACCGTTAAACTACCGAATAACAGCGCCAACGGCCAACTAAAGTCGAGTAAATAAAAGGTGAAGACACTGGTAATCGCCCAAGTAATTAATGCCCCAATAGTGACAATGTTGATCACGGTTCGGTTTACTTCGCGGATCTCTTTTAAATTCAGCGTCAAGCTACCTTCAAATAAGATCACCGCAACGGCTAGGGAAATAAGGGGGAAAAGCAGATCGCCGAACATTTCATTCGGCTGAAAGATATGCGTAATCGGACCAATAATAAAACCAGCAATTAATAGAAATAAAATCGCAGGCAACTTCATTCGCCATGCAAGCCATTGGCAGCCTAATCCAACTAATCCAACTGCGGCAAGCATTAAACCTAGATCTTCAGTGAGCATCGAACATGATACCTATTGGTGAATACATTATAAATTGAGGAATAGATTATTGAGACTATCATTTTTACTAATCAGCATTCTTTGCTAACGAGCATAACCAACAGCCTCAATGAATGACTTATCTAGCTTGTTAGTTATTCAACTGACTATCGTTCCAACCGCGTTGCCATTCCATACGAAATTTTTGCGAATCAGGAGTCCCTTCACACACACCTTCATAATAGTTGCCACTTAACCCAATTTGATAAGCATGATTAGGGTTGCAGTATTCATTAATACCTTTTAAGTAACCATCGGCATAATCATTAATATTTACTTTGCTAAAGTCTTTAAAATCTCCTGCAGTACGACTCTGCTTACCTTTAATGCCATCAGAATAACCAACCGCATTCCAATCACCAGATTTAGCGTAATCTTCTGCTGTGCTCGTGCACGCAGTGACTAAAATCAGCCCTGAAACTACACCGATATTTCTAACCCACTTTTTCACTTGAGCTTGATTCATTGATATTCCCTTATTGTTCATCACATTGATATACCCAAGCAACTTCAAGATGCGAGTTTCAGCAAGAATAAAACAAGCTTTAGGCAAGACAAATTGAATATGATCATAGTTATTCTATCTCTGTTCAATTTAACGCAGCATAAAGCTTGTTTTAACTTGCCCTTCGGGAGCTTCATTCAAACCTCTTCTTTTTTATAAGAGAAAGGCCGCGTCAGATTGGTTTGAAAGGTAGCTAAATTCCTTCACCAATCATCCTTGCCTAAAGGTCTGGATGATAGCTCTGAATTCTGCATCTTGAAGTCACTTGGGTATATTTATCACAACTATTACACAGGTCACATTTAAAACAAATCAGAAAAGCACCGCTAAGTTAACAATAAAACCACTTACTAGGATTAATGACCGTTCAATTCTATATGCGACCACTCATCAAAAGGTTAAATGATTGTGACAAAATCTGGGATTATTATAGCTACCAAAGTGATTTCAAGATGCAAAACCCTCTTGAGTATAACCGCACTCCTCAACCCTTTTGAACAGGACAATAATTATGATGATGTTCCTTTTTTGTGTAGCCGCATTGATTGCCGGTTACTTTATCTACGGAGCTTTCGTTGAAAAAGTTTTTGGTATTAAAGAAAATCGCACCACGCCGGCTTACTCAAAGCAAGATGGTGTGGACTACGTACCAATGTCAAATAAGAAAGTGTACTTAGTTCAACTATTAAATATTGCTGGTGTCGGCCCAATTTTCGGCCCAATCATGGGTGCCCTTTACGGCCCAGCTGCAATGCTTTGGATTGTTTTAGGCTGTATTTTTGCAGGTGCGGTTCACGATTACTTCTCTGGTATGCTTTCTATTCGTAACGGTGGCGCTTCAGTTCCATCCATTACTGGCCGCTACCTAGGTAAAGGCGCGAAACACTTCATGAACGTCTTTGCGATTGTGTTATTAATGCTAGTAGGCGTAGTATTTGTTTCCGCACCAGCAGGCATGATCAGCAACCTAGTAAACGAACAAACCAGTGCGACCATTTCGATGGGGACTATGGTTGCGATTATCTTTGGCTACTATATTGTAGCGACCATCGTTCCAATCGATAAAATTATTGGTCGTTTTTACCCATTATTCGGCTTCTTACTCATTTTCATGTCTGTTGGCCTAATCAGCGCAATCGCATTCTCAAGCGACCAAGCGATTCTTGCTGGTTATAAATTTAGCGACATGTTCACCAACATGAACCCACATGATCTACCTCTATGGCCTGCACTATTTATTACGATTGCTTGTGGTGCGATTTCAGGCTTCCACGCTACACAGTCACCTCTAATGGCTCGCTGCTTAGAAAATGAAAAGAACGGTCGTTTCGTATTCTTTGGTGCGATGATTGGTGAAGGTGTGATTGCACTTATTTGGTGTGCGATTGCATTGTCATTCTTTGGTTCGATGGATGCACTAGGCGAAGCAGTGAAACACGGTGGTCCTGGTAATGTAGTTTACTCATCATCATTTGGTTTACTTGGTGTATTCGGTGGTGTGATTGCCTTCCTAGGTGTGGTGATTCTACCTATCACTTCAGGCGATACCGCATTCCGTTCTAGTCGTTTGATTCTTGCTGAATACTTCAACATGGAACAAAAGACACTAAAAAGCCGCTTACTAATGGCACTTCCATTATTCGTTATCGGTGGCATTTTGACTCAAGTCGATTTCGGCATCATCTGGCGCTACTTCGGTTTTGCTAACCAAACGACTGCAGTGATGATGCTTTGGACTGCATCGGCTTACCTACTGCGCTTTAACAAATTCCATTGGATCACCACAGTTCCTGCCATGTTTATGACGACGGTATGTATTACCTTTATCTTAAATAACAGCACATTAGGCTTTGGGCTACCAATGCAACTATCAACTATCATTGGTGTTGTTGCGATGCTTATCATCACAGGTTACGTGATTAAAATCTCTAAAGGTAAAGGCGACCCTGCTTTAGATGAAGCGGAAGAAGAGAAATTAAACGCGAAGCCAGAGACGGTGTAAGGCAGCGTTACTCGGAAGCTTGTGACTAGGGCGCGTTGCTTCTCGAAAAAGATAGAAACCGATAGTGAGAGACTATCGGTTTTTTTGTGTATAAAGGACGGGGTAAAGCTGTTGGGATTAATGGTTTTTGGTTGATTGGGTTTAATGACGTAATTCATTTTTGAGCATAGACGACTTAGGATTATTGAACTAAACCATTTCTATCAGACTAGGTGGAGTAACTTGACGCCTTAAATATTTGTTAGCCATGTTTTCGCCAATCATTCATTATTTGAAATAAAGCATATTGCTTAGCTAGTTTAAAGGAAGCTTCACTTGAATTAGGAGCAAAGAAAGAAATAGGCTCTCTTATTGAAACAACGAAGCACAAAAACTCAATTGAACCTTTAGCTTTGTAAAAATTAATAGGTGCACCATAGTCAGAATCAGAAAATGCTCCGTGTAATATGCCATGGCGATTAGTTTTATCACGATGAGAATATCGCGCTGAATTAACGTAAAGATTATTATTAGTAAAGTGAACAAATGAATCTAACATTGCTACGATTTCATCCACTGCACCAAGTTGGTTTGCAATTACGTTTTCTTTAGAGTATTCAGCTAATGAAACAAAAACATTTTTAACATACTTTTCTGATATGCCTTTAGATTCTAGTATTTTCCGACCCACTCCTTCAATTACGGGAATAAGACCAGATACAGCAACATGGTGTAACCCTACAATTGCTTCAGCGATGATGAGCTTATAATCAGAGATATAGGGAACAATAGGATACCGATGCTTTACCATTGCAGCCAAATGGTCGTGGGTATAAATAAGGCTAAGTCGTGATTCTAAATTGGAATCATTATTTTGGGAAATATCCCCTGCAATTTCAACTAAATACTCCATGTGAACATAAGGTGGAACAAACCACCCTGCTTTATTAAATAGTTCTTTATAGTAATCCATTCAATTCAATTAACTCAATTTAATGGCTAACGCCTTGCTCACCGGAAAATTAGGAGCGCAGCGGGGAATTTTTCCGAATACAGCAACTTGTTAGGCTACACAGGCTTGACCTTATCACCAACATTAGGATCATCAAAAGGCATAGCTTCTTTCTCCGGCTCCTCAACAACCTCGCTACTCAATGAGGCTAGAATCCCTGTTTGACGACGAATTACACGGCCTCTTGAAACTACGCGATTAGATTTTATTGTGGTCATTTTGGGCTGAACATGGGTTGCTGTTCCTGTACCTCTAATTATTTCCAAATTACCCAAACTTTCTCCTGTTTCAGGATCAGTCAATTCATCTGGGTCAACATAATAAACTAAAAAGTGATCGCCTTTTGTCACGCCATGCTCTGAGCCACGATTAATTACAAGGGTGTATTCATCATTTACCTTTGCAACTAGCGCTGGGTAATTTGATTTTTGTATGTTATCTGCCATTTGAAATATCCTCTAAGATAAAGCTCGGCACAGATGCTTTAACAATTAATTTTTTCAACTCATCTTTAGAGTTAGCCATGATTTGGCTGAGCTTTTCACCAAAGTCATAATTATCCGTAATGACTATTTGGACTTTTTTATCATTCTGTACGTTTATTACTTTACCTACCCCTACAAGCCTTTCTAAATCATCTTCCAAGTAGTAAACAGAAATAATGGCATCATGTGATAAAAGTGGCGTAGGTTCCACTAAAAACAAAGCACAAGCTCCTGAGTAAGCTCTCGGCGCATCCTTAACATACATTACACGAGGGATTTTCGAACCTGATTCTTGGCATGCAGTCCATGCAGCTCTCAACGCAACAACCACTGCAAAAAAAACCACAATTATTGCGGGCAAAATATACTTCAATTCAATACTGCTGGTCTCAGGCACCAAGTAAAAGACTAGAAGGGCACCAATAAAGCTTAGAAAGGTTAATATCGCTCCCCAGCTTTTTATAGTGCTCTCCCATAGGAGACTACCAAAGGACAATTGTTTCATTTATAAATGAATCTCCTAAACATGATTTGTAGCCTAACAATTTAATAGACGGAAAAAATCCGTATAGTCTTCCCTCTATCTTCCCAGTCACTTTTTGTGACAGCAAGCTAAATAACTAAATTTATTCCTAAAGTAGAACTTATCTCATATTCACTCAGCATAAAATGCGGAAATAATCCGTATAGTTCACCAAAGCAAACTCATGATAAAGAGGATAGCTATAGAACAGAATTTAACAAACATGAATAACTCCGACCCAGTCATCCCGCACATGAGCCTAAGCGAAGAAGATGCGGGATCTCACTTTCACGTAAGTTTCATTGGTGTGAGAGATTCCGGATAATTCGTCCCTCATTTCCGGAATGACAGGTTTTAGCATACTCAAAGCCTAGAGTATGACTTGGCTAAAAAACAAAAAGGCCGCTAGATTTTCACCTAGCGACCTTGTTTAAATTTGTCTCAAGCCATCTTTTCCGAGCCACGAGTAACGTCTTTACCGAGCCCCGCTACTCCACATTCTTAATTTGCAGCTCTTTTGGCACTTCAAAAAACATATTTTCTTCACGGCCTAGTACTTCTTCTACATCACGTCCGCCTAGCTCTTTAATACGCTCAATGATTTGATTGACCAGCTCTTCAGGAGCCGATGCGCCTGCTGTAACACCAACTTTAGTTTTACCATCAAACCAAGCAGGATTAATATCTTCAGAACAATCGGTCAAATAGCCTGGAGTGCCTAGTTTTTCTGATAGCTCTTTTAGTCGTGTTGAGTTTGATGAGTTTTTCGAGCCAACTACGACCATCACATCAACGCTACCAGCCAAAATACGTACCGCATCTTGACGGTTCTGAGTCGCATAACAAATGTCATCTTTGCGCGGCCCTTGAATTTCAGGGAAAGTTTTACGTAAGGCATCAATCACATCAGAGGTTTCATCAACCGATAAGGTAGTTTGGCTAACATAATGTAAGTGAGTAGGATCTTTTACCACTAGTTTTTCAACATCTTCTGGACGCTCAACCAGATACATACCACCGGTTTCGCTAGCGTATTGCCCCATAGTACCTTCGACTTCTGGGTGCCCTGCATGACCTATCAGAACCACTTCCATATTGCGGCGACTCGCACGAGCAACTTCCATATGAACTTTGGTTACGAGAGGACAAGTGGCATCAAAAACCGTTAACTGACGTTCTTTGGCTTCTTGACGAACCGCTTGAGAGACACCGTGTGCTGAGAAGATAACAATATTGTCATCTGGCACTTCTGAGAGTTCTTCAACAAACACCGCGCCACGCTGCTTTAAGCCTTCAACCACAAAACGATTGTGTACCACTTCATGACGAACATAAATTGGTGGCTGATACATTTCTAATGCACGTTCAACAATACTGATCGCACGGTCTACACCAGCGCAGAAGCCACGTGGGTTGGCTAACAAAATTTTCATGTCTTGGGTCATATCTCTGATCACTTAAGCGGCAATGAATGGCGCTATTCTACCGATAACGTTTTTACAGGCAACCATTATCCCTAAATGCCAGCTATTCTACTGCTAAGATTTCCACATCAAAAACGACGTCTTGACCAACAAGAGGATGATTAAAGTCAACCTTTACCGACTCACCGGTAACCTCAGAAATAATACCCGGAATCTCCATACCATCTCGGCCATTAAAAGCCATGATGGTGCCGACCTCTAACTCTTGACCATTAAAACGGTTTTTATCCATATATTGAATAAAATCTGGGTTAGGTTCTCCAAAAGCATCTTTAGCTTCAAGCTCTATCGCTTTGCTTTCTCCGGTAGTTAAACCAATAAGGCAGGTTTCAAAGTTAGGGCTTAAACTGCCATCCCCCATGGTGAATTTAGCCGCTTTTCCCATATTGTGGGTACTATCAGCCACCGAGCCATCTTTTAGCTTAATGGTGAAATGCAAAGTGACCGTACTCTTTTCTGTAATTATCGACACGAAAAATCCTTATTCTTTAAAATCAGCTTTACACGAGAAACGTTAACGGATTATATAAAAAAGCGCCGCTGGAAAAACCGACGGCGCTTGTAAATTGAAGCTAAATACCAAAATTAATTCTCTGGTTGCTCTTTTTTAGAGCGAAAACCGTCAAGCACAATCATAACGGCACCAATACAAATGGCTGAATCTGCTAAGTTAAAGGCTGGCCAGTGATAATTGCCCCAAAAGAAATCGAGATAATCCACCACAAAACCATGCACAATTCGGTCAAATACATTGCCGAGTGCGCCACCAATCACTAAAGCATAAGCAACATTGTTCCAACGTTCTGTAGCAGGTAACTTACGCATCCACCACATCAACACGCCAGTCACAGCAAATGCAATGCCTGAGAATAACCAACGTTGCCAGCCTTCTTGATCACTTAAGAAGCTAAATGCTGCCCCTAAATTATGAACATAAAGTAGGTTAAAAAATGGCAACACTTCAATACGGTTTGCCCAACCATATCCCATGTTATCCATGACAATTAACTTAATGCCAATGTCTAAGCAAAATACCAGAGCCGCTAGCCATAGCCAGCGAAGCCCTGTTTGTTTAATGAGATTACTCATATTAAGCGAACTCATAGTTATGCGAATTTACGAACTTCGCCGTCACCATCAACGTTAGTCACACAACGACCACATACGGTTTCATGACCAGCAATAGTGCCAACATCGGCCACATGGTGCCAACAACGATCACACTTCTCAGCTTCTGAAGCCGCAACTTCTACAAATAAACCTTCAACGTCGGTTTCTTTGGCTGAGTCCGTTTTCTCGCTAAGTGGTTTCACTTGTGCTTTAGAAGTTAATAGTACGAAGCGCAATTCATCTTCAAGTTTATTGATGGTTGCGGCTAACGCATCCTCTGCGAACAGAGTCACTTCCGCTTGTAGTGAACCACCAATCGTTTTGTCGTTACGAGCCGCTTCTAACAATTTGTTAATTGAAGCACGAACCGTTTGGATTTGAGTCCAGAATTCGTTGTTTAGTTCTTCACCTTCTACTAGACCAAACAGACCATCGAACCATTCACCAGTAAACACGAACTTATCACGAGCCTCACCGTTTGGCAGTTTAGCTGGCATTTCATTCCAGATTTCATCGGCAGTAAATGACATGATAGGAGCCATCCAACGAACCAATGCTTCTACGATGTAGTAAAGCGCAGTTTGACAGCTACGTTGTGCATGACCACCACGTTTTGCTGTGTACTGACGGTCTTTAATTACATCAAGGTAAAATGAGCCCATTTCAATTGAACAGAACTGCATTAAGCGCTGAGTAACGCCGTGGGTGTTGTATTCTTCATACGCTTTAACGATTTCGGTTTGCGCTGCTTGTGCACGAGCTACCGCCCAACGATCTAGTGCCACCATATCTTCCGGTGCCACCATATCGGTTGCTGGGTTGAAACCATTTAAGTTTGCTAGGAAGAAACGTGCCGTGTTACGAATTCGTCGGTACGCATCTGCGCTGCGCTTTAGGATTTCATCAGAAACCGCAACTTCACCAGTGTAATCGGTTGAAGCCACCCATAGGCGCAGGATGTCAGCGCCAAGCTTGTTAGTAACATCTTTTGGCGCAACCACATTACCGATAGATTTCGACATCTTACGGCCATTACCATCCACCACGAAACCGTGAGTTAATACTTGTTTGTATGGTGCTTTATCTTTGATCGCAACAGAGGTAATCAACGATGATTGGAACCAACCGCGGTGTTGATCCGAACCTTCTAGGTAAAGATCAGCGCTGTTGCCATTGAATTCCTCACGGCTATCTACCACCGCAAAGTGAGTAGCGCCAGAGTCGAACCATACGTCTAGAGTATCAAGAACTTTTTCGTAATTCGCCGCATCCGCTTCGCCCATAAGGTCGGCGATTTCAACATCCCACCAAGCTTGAATGCCTTTTTTTTCCACTAATTTGGCAACTTTTTCAATCAATTCAGGCGTATTAGGGTGCAGTTCAGCGGTTTCTTTATGTACAAATAAAGCAATTGGCACGCCCCAAGTACGTTGACGAGAGATACACCATTCAGGGCGACCTTCGATCATGCCTTCAATACGACTTTGACCCCATTCAGGCATCCACTGAACATTTTTAATTTCGCTTAACGCTTTCGCACGTAGACCCGCTTGATCCATCGATACAAACCATTGTGGGGTTGCACGGAAGATGATCGGAGTCTTGTGACGCCAGCAGTGTGGGTAGCTGTGCTCATAAGCGTGATGATGCAGTAAAGCGCCTTTTTCTTTCAATACTTCAAGTACAGAATCGTTGGCTTTAAATACATGTTGACCTGCAAATAGCTCAGTATCTGGTAAGTAAACACCGTTTGAACCGACTGGGTTAGCGACTTCTAGATCGTAGTGTTTACCAACCACGAAGTCTTCTTGACCGTGGCCAGGAGCCGTGTGAACCACACCCGTACCTGAATCAGTTGTCACGTGATCGCCTAAAATAGCAGGCACGTCAAAATCGTAGAATGGGTGATTAAAACGAGCCAGCTCTAAATCTTTACCGGTTGCAAAACCTAGGTTGTGGAAGTGCTCAATTCCAGCACGATCCATCACTGATTTCGCCAGTTCAGAAGCAACAATGATACGCTCAGCAGGTTGGTCGCCATGAGCTTCAACTTGAATCAATACGTACTCAAGATCGTCACGTAAACAAACTGCGCGGTTCGCCGGTAGAGTCCAAGGAGTCGTTGTCCAAATAACGATAGACACATCACCTTGGCCTTGATGACCGTCTTTGCAATCAAACTTAGCCACGACTGCCGCTTCATCTGCAGCTTTAAAGCGTACGTCAATTGAAGGGGACACTTTATCTTTGTATTCCACTTCCGCTTCTGCCAACGCTGAACCACAATCAGTACACCAGTGAACCGGTTTAAAACCTTTTAATAAGTGACCTTGATCGGCAATCTTACCGAGTGCACGGATAATGTTCGCTTCAGTATCAAAATCCATAGTGCGGTAAGGTTTATCCCACTCGCCCATGATACCTAAACGCTTAAAGCTTTCTTTTTGGCCTTCAACTTGACCAGCCGCGTATTTACGACATTCTTCACGGAATTCAGCCGCAGAGATTTTTTGACCAGGTTTGCCTTTTTTCTTCTCTACCATCAATTCAATCGGTAGACCGTGGCAGTCCCAACCTGGAACGTACGGCGCATCAAAGCCAGATAAGGTCTTTGACTTAATAATAATATCTTTAAGAATCTTGTTTAGAGCGTGACCAATATGAATATCACCGTTGGCATAAGGAGGGCCATCGTGTAATACGAAGGATTTTTTACCTTTCTTTGCAGCACGGATTGCGCTGTAAAGATCTTCTTTGTACCAACGCTTAAGCATTTCTGGCTCACGATTGGCCAGATTTCCGCGCATTGGAAACCCTGTTTCAGGTAGATTCAGAGTATCTTTATAGTCAGTCATCGATTCTTAATTCCGTTACATTTGGGCGACATTAATTAAAAAATTCGCAGTGATACTCAATTAATCGAGCGTCTCTGAAAACATATTGTGTTCAAGTAACCACACCCTTGCTACTTGCGCATCTAATTCTATTTGCTGTTTTAGCAATTCGAATGAATCAAATTTTTGTTCATCTCGAATTTTATGTAGCAACACAACTTCTAATTGCTTGCCATATAAATTCTGTTTGAAGTCGAATAAATGTACTTCAAGTTGTTGGCGTATACCATTGACCGTCGGCCTGTTACCGACATTAGCAACGCCACCAAGCACAGCATTGCCATCGGCACCGACCACTTTCACCACAAAAACACCAGAAACTGGCGACACATTACGTTTTAATGGAATATTCGCGGTTGGAAAGCCAATGGTTCGACCTAACTTACGGCCATGCGATACGCGGCCATTAATACTGTAATCACGGCCTAGCATAGTCTTAGCAGACGCCAAATCATCACTCGCTAATGCTTGGCGAATCGCGGTACTACTCACTCGAACTGCAGAGTCAGTTTGTTGGGCAATTCGTGCTGGCATGCAAAAGCTTTGTGTATTGACGACTTGAAAGCCATATTTATCCGCTGCTTTTTGTAAGTCAGAAAAACTACCCTGGCGATTTTTCCCAAAACAAAAGTCATCACCAACCACTAAAAACTTAACCCCAAGTTTCTTAATTAGCAATTCACTAATAAAATCTTCAGGGCTTAAATTGGCAAACTTTTGATTAAAATTAACACATAATAAGCGGTCAATTTTACATTTAGATAGTTGGGCAAACTTATCACGTAGTCGAGTTAGCCTTGCAGGCGCAGCTTGCTTAGCAAAAAACTCCATTGGCTGAGGCTCAAACGTCATCACAACCGAAGGCAACCCTAGAGTCTCAGCTTGTTCACAAAGTTGCTTTAATACTTTTTGATGTCCTAAATGGACCCCATCAAAATTACCAATGCTGAGAACACACCCTGAATGATGTGCCTTAATATTGTGAATGCCTCGAATCAATTCCATACGGTTTCTATTTACCAAATTTTTGCTTCGCGTTAAACCGGCGAATTATATACGTAATGCCCTTAATATGCGAGCGTCACGCACCCTTGTTATTGCCAATTAATCGGCTTTCAGATGTTTCAAGCGGACACCAAATAACGTGGCAGAAACCAGATAAACCGCCGCACCTAAACCAATCAAACCTCCTAACCACATGGTTCGTTGAGAAATCGACCAAGTTAACCAAGTAGCAAAGTCAGCCATTTGCCAATTAATCACTGCAACCATCAAGCCCCCTGCCAGAGAAATTTTCACTGCAAAAACAATGGTTTCTTTTGATAATCGATATACGTTGGCAATATGTAAACCACGATATAGTAGCCCCATATTAACTAAAGCAGAAAGAGAAGTTGCTAGCGCCAAGCCTACATAACCAAAGAAGTAAGCAAAAATGGCATTGAATACAATATTCGTTAACATGGCAATTATGCCGTAACGAACCGGGGTTTTTGTATCTTGTCTTGAGTAGTAACCTGGTGCTAATACTTTAATTAACATGAAGTTCAGTAAGCCCGTGGCATAAGCAAACAAAGACAAAGAAGCATTCTGAACATCTGTTGATGAAAATTCGCCGCGCATAAACAGCACCATTAACATGGGCTTAGCCAGCACGATCAAACCACACATTGCAGGCACACCAAGTAATAACACCATGCGAACCCCCCAATCCATTGTCTTGGAGAACCCATCGCTTTCTGCATCAACATGCTTACGTGACAATGCAGGTAAAATCACTGTTGCAATGGCTATCCCAAACAAACCTAACGGGAATTCTAATAAACGGTCCGAATAATAAAGATAACTGATTGAACCGGTTGCAAGAAAACTGGCAACCGCAGAATCAAACAATAAATTAATCTGGCTAACAGAGACCCCAAATAGTGCAGGGATCATCAATGTACGAATCTTTTTTACACCCGGGTCATTCCATCCCCACTGCGGACGAACGATCACTTTTTGCTTTAATAAAAATGGAATTTGAAACAAGAACTGAGCTAAGCCACCCAGAAATACCCCAATAGCAAGCCCCACTTCTGGCTGCTCTAGATTCGGCGAAATATATAAGGCGGCTAAAATCATCATGATGTTTAAAAACACCGGGGTAAACGATGAAACAGCAAATTTACCTAAGGTATTTAAAATCGCCCCAGATAAAGCAACAAACGTCACAAACCACAGGTAAGGAAAAGTTATCTTCAACAAGAAACTTGCCAAAACAAACTTCTCAGCTTTCGGGCCATCATGCAACCAATCCATAAACCAACCGGCACCAAAAATGGCAGTAACCACACCAGAACCCAGCACCCCAAGTAAAGTAACTATGGTGACTAAAACGCCAAGAGTTCCTGAAACTTTAGCGATTAACTGACGAGTCTTATCCATATCGCCAGAGGCATGATATTCCGTTAATACAGGAACAAAGGCTTGAGAGAATGCACCTTCAGCAAATAAACGACGTAGGAAGTTAGGAATTCGATTGGCAAAAAAGAATACATCGGCAGCCGCACCTGCCCCCATTAAATTTGCCACTACAACATCACGTACCAGCCCCAATACCCTAGAAACAAATGTCATGGCGCTAACGATTAGCCCTGATCGTAATAGTTTTCGACTCACGTGTGCCTCGATAAAAAAATAGTCATAAACGACAATAAGCCCTCAGCGGCCAATTTATCTCTAGTTGAGCATAAATTTGCCATCAATGAGTGACTTTGTAATGAGATAATATATACCCAAGCGACTCCAAGATGCAGAATTCAGAGCTATCATCCAGACCTTTAGGCAAGGAAGATTGGCGAAGGAATGTAGGTATCTTTCAAATCAATCTGACGCAGCATAAAGATTTGGATGAAGCTCCCGAAGGGCAAGTTAAAACAAGCTTTATGTTGCGTTAAATTGAACAGAGATAGAATCACTATGATCATATTCAATTTGTCTTACCTAAAGCTTGTTTTATTCTTGCTGAAACTTACACCCTGAAGTTACTTGGGTATAGCATTGGTATTCAAATGCTGATAGAATCCACGCCATCTTAACCGCGATAGCCATACTTCACCAAAATTTTGTTTGGTAAAGATTGGTTCTTGCACAAATCTGTTGACATTTTTTTTGGAAAAAGGCATAGTCCTCGCCCTTAAATTGTCACCGAACTAAAGTTTTTTGGGAGTTAGACCCTTGGCAAACAGTAAATCTGCTAAGAAGCGCGCTATCCAAGCTGAGAAACGTCGCCAGCACAACGCTAGCCGTCGTTCTATGATGCGCACTTACATGAAAAAAACTATCGCTGCTATTGAAGCTGGCGATAAAGAAGCTGCAACTGCTGCACTAGTTGAAGTTACACCATTACTAGACCGCATGGCGACTAAGGGCCTTATTCATAAGAATAAAGCTGCTCGTCACAAGTCTCGTTTTGCTGCAGCGATCAAAGCACTTTAATTTTAAAGTTGTTTAATTGCTAAAAACCGACCTTAGGGTCGGTTTTTTTATATCTAAATTTTATTTTTCGAAGAAATTACTTATCGCAATACAAATGATGCAACTGGTTAATCAAGGCTTTTACTTCATCACTTTGCAACGAGTAATACACCGTTTGTGACTCTTTACGAGTAATGACAAGTCCATCTCGGCGTAACCACGCCAAATGCTGAGATAATGCTGATTGGCTTAAAGGTAACTTTTCACACAACTGCCCAACTGATAATTCATTTTGATGCAAAATACATAATATCTGTAATCGATTTTCATTGGCCATGGCTTTCAGAAGAACCACAGCTTGAGAAAGATTGCTTTCCATATCTTTCAAATCCATCTAACTGCCTCACTATTGATAAGGGGAATGCTCACAAAGGTTGAAATAACCCACTAAAATCCGCATCACATACATTCTTTACAGAGGGGTGCTGGATCATCCTTTCTGCAAAAATAACATAATATTCTTCTTTCAAATCTTCGACCTCTGCAATCAAATGCAAAGGAAATTCATCTTCGACTTCTGACAAGTATAAGTTAGGCGCAAGAAAAATGGCATCAGTATGATAACGAGCAAAGGCTTTCATTAATGCAGAATCATCAAACTCCCCTAAGATATTAGGCGTAATCCCCAATCTTTCAAACCAATGCATGACATTACGCCCCATTGATGTTCTTCTTCCAGGAATCAGCAATTTTCTTTGAGACAATGCTGCTGGAAAATCATGTTCCTCAATCGGCAGAGAAGAATAAAAGCTCATTTTGCATTCCCCTAGCTTCTTACTATACAACCCTGGACTTTGACTCGAATCGACCGGACAGTCTGATAGAATCATATCTAACTTATGTTGAGAAAGTTGCTCTAATAGCAATTCATGAGTGGACTCAAAACAGCGTAAGTGAATGCTGTCATCTTCAGGTACTGTATTTAACAGAATTTTGCTGACAAGCCTTTTTGATAACGCATCCGCTACCCCAACATCAAACAATACATTTTCTTGCTGAGAGTAATTAACGATATCCAGCATTTCATAGCTAAGGCCAAACATTTTATCGGCATACTTAAATACCAATTGACCAAGCTCGGTAGGCTCAACACTGCGGCCACTGCGCTTCATCAACTTGCCATTCATACGCTCTTCAAACGCTTTAATTTGTCCGGTCACCGTTTGAGGCGTTAAGAACAAAGCTTCTGCGGCTTTTGCCACCGACCCTTGTTTACATACCATCCAAAAGTAATACAGATGGTTATAATTCAAATGTGACATTTATTGCCTCGAAAAAACCATAAATTAGACTTTTATAATATGTTTTTTCCGAGCTATTAAAAAGCCCTTATTTAGTCATACAATACTAAATAAGGGCTTAAATTTATGATTAATGTATTTAACGCGATTTAAACGGAGAAAGGATATTTAATCGCATCATGACATTGATAATCTGTCACTTCAAAATCATCCAACGTTACCCAAGTTTCCAAATCTTCTAACGTTTTAATCTTAGGATTGATATGGAATTTAGGCGCTTCAAATGGCGTGCGCTTCAATTGGATATCACGCATTGGTGCGAGTTGGTCTTCATAAATATGACCATTAACGATCTTATGATAAGCAACGCCAGCTTTTTTTCCGGTAATTTGCGCCATAATAGCTAAGAACACATACACTTGAACCATATTAAAATTAAGGCCTAGCGGCACATCACATGAACGCTGAGTGCTGTTTAAATATAGCGTATCACCAAGTAGAGAAAAATGATGGCTGTACATGCATGGACGCAAACACCCCATATGAAACTCACCTGGGTTATAAAAATTTAAAATTTCACCACGATCATCAACACCACGGGTTAAATCATCGACAATTTTACGTAATTGGTCGATATGTCCGCCATCCGGTTTTGCCCAGCTTCTTCCTTGAACGCCATAAACTCGCCCCATATCATCTTCACCTTTACGGTAAGGATTATCGAGCCAAGCCTGATTTAAGTTGGCATTAGCATCCCATGTTTTGGTGCCCAACTTACGGAAATCTTCTGCATTATCATAGCCACGAATATAACCTAACAACTCAGCAACGGCAGACTTCCAAAAGCTCTTACGTGTGGTCACTAAAGGGAATTGATTGTTGCCAACATCATAGGTTAGATCGGCATTAATAATCGTCAGGCAGCGTTTACCGGTACGTTCATTTTCAACCCATTGGCCTTCATCAATAATACGCTGGCAAAGTTCTAAATACTGTTTCACAACTTACTTCCCTTTGGCTGGTTTAGTGGCTTTTTCATTTGGATAGGTAGTTGGCTGCTGAGTTTTATAAGACCAAACCATAATCAAAGCTCCGATAATAATCATAGGGGCCGATAAAATTTGTCCCATAGAGATAAAGTTATCAAATAAGCCAAGTTGTGCATCAGGCTGACGAACAAACTCCACCGAAAAGCGGAAGACTCCATATCCCATCAAGAATAGCCCCGATACAGCACCAGCAGGTCTAGGCTTACGGATAAACCAATTAAGAATAAAGAAGAGCACGACACCTTCAAGTAAGAACTCATACAGTTGGGATGGATGGCGTGGATATGGGCCACCGGTTGGGAAAATCATCGCCCATGGCACGTCAGTCACCCGGCCCCATAATTCCCCATTAATAAAGTTACCAATACGGCCAGCACCTAAACCAAACGGAACTAGCGGAGCAATGAAGTCTGCCACACCAAAGAAAGTTCGTTGGTTTTTACGTGCATACCATAGCATGGCAGTAATCACACCTAGTAGACCACCGTGGAATGACATCCCCCCCGTCCAGACTTTAAAGAGATATAATGGATCTTCCATCCAGTAGTCAAAACCATAAAACAGCACATAGCCAATACGACCACCAAGTACTACCCCAAGAAAACCAGCAAATAGTAGATCAGAAACTTGCTCACGCGTCCAACCACTTCCTGGCTTATCAGCTCGCTTGTTAGCAACATACATTGCAAAAGCGAACCCTAGTAAATACATCAATCCATACCAACGCACCCCAATTGGTCCGATAGAGAAAATGATTGGATCAATCTGTGGGAAGACTAAAAATCCCTGACTCATAAAAGTCTCTCTGCTTTAAAGTTAAAAAATAATAGAAGGTAGATACTATCTGACCAAGGTTAACGTCTTTAGTGCCATCAACCATAAAAAGATAATTTATTGACGAGTATAATAAAGTAATCGCTTAACAGATGCAGTACTACCAACCAAATTAATTAGCTGGTTAGAAATTGTGTAAAAAACTATTATTTCTTACCTGCACGTATGAACCCAGCTAAACCTTTCTGCTCTAGGTATTGAAACACCAGGTTATAGATATCAGTACCATAGGCTTGTAGCATCGCAGTATTAACTAATTGCTGTAATTCTATAGAGTCAGATTTACGTAGAATATATTTAATTCGAGCAACATTGGAGGTATTCATACTCAACGAACGATACCCCATACCAATAAGCAACAAGGCTCCAACTGGATCCCCTGCTAACTCACCACAAATACACACCGGAAGTTTATATTGTTGGCACATATCATAAATATGTTTGAGCGCCATCACGACCGAAGGATGGACGTGTTCGTATACATCCGATACCCGAGAATTATTTCGATCAACCGCCAGTAAATATTGAGTTAAATCATTGGTACCAACTGATACAAAGTCCACTTTATGCGCCACTAACGGTAATAAATACAACATAGAAGGCACTTCGAGCATAATACCGATTTGTGGTCGCTGAATATTAGGATCCAACTGCGACACTTCTTGATAAGCACGTTCTATCAAGACCAGCGATTCATCTATCTCTTGGCATCCCGAAATCATAGGCAGCATAATATTTAAATTACCTAGTCCTGTACTTGCTTTTAACATAGAGCGTAATTGAATTAAAAAGATGTCAGGATGATCTAAGGTAAAGCGGATGCCACGCCACCCAAGGAAAGGGTTGTCTTCTTCAATTGGAAAGTAAGGTAGCGCTTTATCACCACCGATATCTAAGGTTCGCATTACCACACGTTTATCGGGATAAGTAGCTAAAATAGTGCGGTATTGTTGGGTTTGTTCTTCTTCGGAAGGAAAGCGATTATGCAATAAAAAAGAAATTTCAGTACGGTACAGCCCAACCCCATCAACGCCTTGGTTAACCGCAATATTGGTATCGGCACTAAGACCTGCATTGAGCATAAGCTCAACTCGCTTGCCATCTTGGGTAGCTGCTGGTTGCGATAATTCCTGAGCAACAAGATCAGACAGTTCTTCTTCTTCATTGGCTAACGATTGATATTCAGCAAGCAGTTGGGCAGCAGGTTCAACAAAGATGTCGCCACTGTAACCATCTACAATACCGAACTTACCCGATACCGATTCTGGTTTAAGTTGCGCCCCCATGATGGCCGGAATACCAAGCGCACGAGATAAAATCGCCGCATGTGAATTGGCGGCACCTTCCAATGAGATAACAGCAAGCAGCTTATCCTTAGGAATAGCGGCTAATATTGAGGCAGTCAGCTCTCTAACGACTAAAATGACCGGGTTTTTAAAACTAGGAGCACGAACTTCACTATTGTGTAAGAAATACAATAACCGCTGTCCAAGCTCTTTAATATCGTTGGCTCGCTCTCGCAAATAAGAGTCACTCATGCTGGCAAAGCGCTCAGCATAAAGCTCAACAACTTGCCTTAAAGCCCAATCCGCTCGATCGCCTTGCTCAATTTGTTTATTCAGATCAGCACGCAGCATAGGATCATGCAATAAGTGAACAAATAGCTCAAAAATCGCTAAAGTATCTTTATTTAATTCACTATCAAAACGCTTACGCATCCGGCGAAAATCTGCAATCGCACTTTCAATCGCAAGTGCCAACCATTCTTGCTCTTGGCTAATATCTAAACAAGAAGCCGGTGCGATTTGGGAAAGATCTGGATGAGTGTCATCCCACCAAATTTGACCAATCGCAATGCCCGACGAAGCCGCGATACCTTTATAAGAGTGAACTTGATTTTCATTGAGTTGCCACTGACCTTGGGCTTGAGAATGAGCAAGAATCACCGCCAACTGAGCAGCTAGTGTCACAAGGAAGGATTCTTCTACTTCACTGAATGATCTTGGCGATCGTTGCTGAATGACCAATACGCCCAGAATCTGGCGGCGATGAATAATCGGGGTGCCTAAAAAAGATTGGTAAACATTTTCCCCAAGCTCAGGGAAGTATTTAAAATTGGGATGTTTTTGTGCATAAGCAAGGTTAAGAGGTTCGGCACTACGACGAACCAACCCGACTAAACCTTCTTCAAAAGGAATGTGAATAGTTTGACCAGAAAACTTCAGCCCTTGAGTGGCCATTAGCTCCAAACGATTTTGCTCGTTATTGGCTAAATAAACGGTGCAACATTCTGTTTGCATCGCTTTACAAGTATCCTTTACCAAAATATCTAATGCGTGACGAAGATCGTCTGCTTTAGATACTTGTTCAACGATGTCCCTTAGTTGAATAAGCATTCACATCCACCTTTATGATCCCTTACCTAGCGACTAACCGGATAAGGATTATCGACGCACTTTTCTCTTACCTTTAATTTTAGGCTCTCGAAAAGGCATCGCAATCGAAGCAAACTCTTTCATTGCTCGTCGATATACATCCCTTTTAAAAGAAACCACTTGTCTGACTGGGTACCAAAAACTCACCCAACGCCAACCATCAAATTCAGGGGTTCGTCCACGATTCATATTGATGTTTGATTCATCACACTCTAACCGCAGTAAAAACCATTTCTGTTTTTGGCCAATACACACAGGCTTGGAATCCCATCTCACCAGACGTTTTGGTAATTTATATTTTAACCAATGACGACTGACCCCAATGATCTTCACATCTTTCTTTGTTAGCCCAACTTCTTCATACAATTCACGAAATAGTGCTTGTTCCGGCGTCTCACCGTCATCAATCCCACCTTGTGGAAATTGCCAAGAATGCTGCCCGTATCGTTTTGCCCAGAATACCTGACCATGGTTGTTACATATTACAATTCCCACATTTAAGCGGTAACCATCGCCATCTATCACGGCTAACCTCTAATATAAATCTCTGTTACCAGTGATTTTTTCACATATCCACAAAAGGGGCAAATTTCAAGTGCACAATATCGTGTTTTTTATTACTTAACACCCACTTTTTAATAAACAGAACCCAAATCATAAGTTATCAACACAATACTTGAGTTACTGTGACATTTATTCACTATTTCTGTGAATAAATGTGTGAAGAAAACGATAAAACAATTAAATGGCTTGTTTAACACTCAAATACAAGTGTTGATCTTTTATACCAAAAACAAATAAAACAATTTAAAAACAATATGATAAAAACAGTAAAAGCAATTAAGGACAACTAAAGGATCTTTAGGATCTTTTATAAACACAGATCGGTCAAAGATCCACCATGATTTATACTATCCACATCAGATCATACAAAAGCGCTTAAAAAGGACTCAGACATGTTCTTTTATTGCTACTTATGTGAATAAAGTGATCACCATCACCTTTATTTTTACCATTCAGAACAAAAGCTGTGGATAAGTTTACTTAACAATATAATAAGAACGATACAAATAAGATCCTCATAAAAAATCATGTACTATAGAGATCTTGTTTTTTAATCAGATCATTTGCCATGCCCTTACCACCTAAGACAGAACAAGAATTGATGCAGCGAGCCGAAAAGATCGTCGCTTGTTCTTTTGCTTCTTTAGCGCATAAAGCAGGCATTACCGTTCCTGAAAACCTCAAACGAGAAAAAGGTTGGGTAGGACAACTACTTGAATGGCATTTAGGTGCTGAATCTGGCAGCAAAGCTCAACCAGATTTTGAGCATTTAGGCATTGAATTAAAAACGATTCCGATTGGCTTTAATGGCCAACCTTTGGAAACCACATTTGTGTCTGTTGCGCCTTTAACCGGAGTAAATGGACTAACCTGGCAAAATAGCCATGTTAAGCACAAACTCGCAAAAGTATTGTGGATCCCAGTTGAAGGGGAACGAGAGATCCCTCTTGCTGAACGCCGAGTTGGACGTCCGATCTTATGGTCGCCAAACGAAGAAGAAGAGTATCAACTCAAACAAGATTGGGAAGAGTTGATGGAATTTATCGTGCTAGGAAAAATAGAACAAATTACAGCTAAGCATGGAGAAGTCATGCAATTACGCCCTAAAGCTGCAAATAGCAAAGTGGTTACAGAGGCCTATAGTGCCAATGGACAACCTATCAAGACCTTACCAAGAGGCTTTTATTTACGTAAACAATTCACAGCAAATATTCTGTTAAATCACTTACAAAGATCGTCATAAGCATCTTTCATACTTATCAATTAAGAAGCAAGGTGTAATTCAATATCCTGAAAAAGATCAAGCCCCTCTGCGCCAAACTCATCATAAGCATTGTGCAATCTCAAGTAAGCACTAGATAAACCTAATTTTTTAAGCTCATCTTTTACCGACTCTAAAGAGTTAAAGTAGGCTAGCTGATCTTTATCCATTATCGGCTCAAGTCGATGTTTATATTCAACAGCAAGTGAATAATGAGAAAGATCAGCGCAACTCACCACAAATACTTTAGGAGGTTCACACTCCTCTTTTTTACTTGCTTGCAACCAATGATCCAATTGCTGTTTTCTCATCTTTACCTCCAACCACACACTCACACAATCAATGATGTACGTTCAAATCCCCTAGTGGCTTCAAAGTATAAATTACTTGGCTACATTTTTAGTCTAGGACAAAAAATGAACCTTAGCTAACTGACTTACTACTCAAGCTTTTTTGCTATATATTGAGTAAACCTTTTATATGATTTTTCAACGATCAGCCAAGGATGTGCAATGAAATATCACAAAATCCCGCACTCTAATTTAGAAGTCAGTAAAATTGCTTTAGGTACAATGACCTATGGTGAACAAAACTCTCAAAAAGAAGCTTACGAACAATTAGATTATTCGATCGAACGAGGAATAAACCTCATCGATACCGCAGAGATGTACCCTGTTCCCCCCAAACCTAATACCCAAGGATCCACTGAGGAGTATATTGGTAATTGGTTAGAAAAATCAGGTAAACGCGAAAAAGTCATTTTGGCGACCAAAGTAGCTGGTCCTGGCCGTATGTCTCATATTCGTGAAAATATGAGTCTCGATCGTCGTAATATTCACCTTGCAATGGATAGTAGCTTACAACGCCTCAAAACCGACTATGTTGACTTGTACCAAATACATTGGCCTCAACGTAATAACAACCGCTTTGGACAACTCAACTACCCTCATTTAGATGAACAGCAAGAAGTCACTCTTATCGAAACATTAGAGGCATTAGCTGAATTGGTGAAAGCGGGTAAAACTCGTTATATCGGTGTATCCAATGAAACCCCATGGGGAGTAATGACGCTACTACGTTTAGCAGAAAAACATGATTTACCAAGGATTATATCGATTCAAAATCCATACAACCTACTCAACCGTAGCTTTGAAATTGGTCTATCAGAAATTAGCCATCATGAAGGTGTAGAATTATTGGCTTATTCGCCATTAGCATTTGGGGTATTAAGCGGGAAATATCTCAATGGCTCTCGACCAGATGGAGCTCGTTGTAGTTTATTTGAACGCTTTGTTCGTTACTTTACGCCACAAGGTGAGGCCGCAACACAAGCCTACATTGATATTGCTAAAAAGCACGGTATTGACCCTGTACAAATGGCATTAGCATTTGTTAATCAACGTCCATTTGTTGCGTCGAATATTATCGGAGCAACCACAATGGAACAGCTAAAAGCTAACATTGATAGTATCGATACCCAGTTATCTGAAGAGCTACTGCAAGATCTTTATTCAATAGGTGTGCAATACCCTAATCCTTGTCCATAACTCATACTTTCAAAATATATACCCAAGTAACTTCAAGATGTGAGTTTCAGCAAGAATAAAACAAGCTTTAGGCAAGGATGATAGCTCTGAATTCTGCATCTTGAAGTCACTTGGGTATAATGGGAAGTGAGTGATCACTTCCCTTTTCTGTACGCTGGCGATCTATAACCACCAGCATTCGGTTATGTACTCAGTCGAGTCCTAAATATTCGCCGTATTAAAATAACACGGCGCTCAGCTCTATTAACCACAACTGGTAATGATTCACCAAGAGGTCGACCTGTAGTATCTAAGCCTATATCTCGTAGTAAGTGATCACTATGCAGAGGTAGTTGGTATTGAGAGCGACGAATTTTACGAACCCAAGCATTTTGTTCACGTTTTAAATCCGCTTTAATTAGCAATGTTGCAAGTTGAATATAAATAGAATGACGCATAATTTTCTCCAAATAATGAATGGGGAAAACAGCAGCGCAGAAGGGAATAAGCAAAATGATCCTAATGGCTGCTTACTTTCCGCAGCCAAAAGGTTACGGAATAATTAGTTAATTCGTTTATCAGATAACATGCTTGAACCCATCGACATTACTCGAAGGGAATGAAAAGCATAAGCTAAATGAGTCGCGTTTAGTCGGGCACATACAAAAATGTCAGAATATAAATGTTTCATCATGTGCCTCCTAAATAACTAATTAATCCATTTGATATATAAAGTGAAATTCAATTCACGATTAAATTTTAACCAGCTAAGAAATTTGTTCAACCCTTATTTGCGCAACAAAATAAAAACAACCAATTAACCTAGACACAACCTAAAAATCAGTTAATTATCGCTCAAAAATCAATCAGCGCTAATCTATTACCATATTATTGATGGTTCCAATGCATCCTTGACCGTTCTCATTTCACACTTCTGAAACCAGTTTATGTTTACCAAGCAATCGATACATGGTTGCTCGCGATATCTTCAGCTCTTTCGCTGCGAGCGATACTTGCCCATCATGAGCCTCTAATACTTTCACTAGTGCCTCTTTTTCAGAATCTTCTCTTATCATTTTTAAGGTGCGTGTTTTTTGGCTTTGAGATGGTAAATCAAAATGCTCTAATTCAATCACGATTCCATCAGAAACCAATACGGCTCGTTTAACTTGATTAAGCAACTCTCTAACATTGCCTGGCCAATGATATTGCGTCAAAACTTTGAGTGCTTGAGAAGAAAGGCTGCGCGCTTGAGTGTTATATTCTCGGCTAAATTGCTGAATATAATAATTCACAATACTCGCAATATCACCACATCGTTCTTTCAGGGGGGTAACATGCACTTTGAGAATTTTTAATAGATAAAAGAGCTCATCAGAAAACTCCGATTCTTGTACTTTTTGCTCAAAATCATTATAGGTTGAAACCATAATTCGAATATCTAACGTTTTTTCACCGTTATCAGTCGAAATCACTGGATGATTAATAAAGTGTAATAAATGATTTTGTTGGCTTTTCGGTAATGCAGTAATGTCTTTTAGCAGCAAGGTCCCTTGGTCTGCCTCTTCAAGTTTCGTTTGAAAGCCTGGTGGTTGGCTTGCTCTTTCAAACCCAAACACTTCTCTTTCAAAACGTTTTTCCGATAAAGCACTACAATTCACAACAACAAAAGGAGCTTTACTACGTGATGATGCATCATGGATTGATTTTGCCACTAGCCGTTTCCCAACCCCTCTTTCGCCCGCAATAATAATATTGGCATCAGTATTGGCAATACGTTTGATCTGCTCACGTAAACGTTTGGTCGGTAAAGAGTCACCAACTAAGAGATCTTGGTTATCCAGAATATTTTCTGGCCATACCTTCTTCTCTATTTTCAGCATTCCTAGCTGATGGCCAATACTGCTCAGTAATAGTTTTTCTGGCATAGGTGAAGTGAAGAAATCGATACAGAAGTTAACAATGAACTGGCAAATAGGATCTTGATTAAGTTGATGCTCTTTGATGTAAGCCATCCAACGAACATGTTTATTATTAGTGACTAGGTAGGCTATCGCACTTAAACTGAAATCGTCATTGGTCAGATCAATCAGCCCAATACACGGACCAATTTGATCGATCATACTTTGACCAAGTCTTAAATCCCCACAACGTTCCACTTTCCAACCTGCGAGTGCTACCTTTTCATACCAAGTATCGAGTCGCCCTCCAATCACCAAAAGTGAACCAGGTACCGAATCCATTCGGAAATACTTTTCCATATCGTATCCTTTCGATTATTTATTAACCAGTTAAGGCATCATACACAGGACAATATTATTAAAGCTATGAAAGGGTTTCTTATTTTTGAGACGAACAGTTTATTTAATAAAAATAGACGCTTGGGATGTATTTTGCGAATTTCAGGTAAAAAAAACCCACCAATAAAATGGTGGGTTTTAATGCAATTAAGAATGCCTATTATTGCTGTGGACGCATCGCTGGGAATAAAATCACGTCACGAATCGTATGAGTATTGGTAAATAACATAGCTAAACGGTCAATACCGATACCTTGACCCGCTGTTGGTGGTAGGCCATGTTCCAGTGCCGTAATGTAGTCAGCATCGTAGAACATCGCTTCATCATCACCCGCGTCTTTAGCATCAACCTGTGCTTTAAAGCGTGCATCTTGGTCTTCTGCATCATTTAGCTCAGAGAAACCATTCGCCACTTCACGGCCACCGATAAAGAATTCAAAACGATCGGTAAAGAACGGATTTGAATCACTGCGACGTGCCAGTGGTGAAATATCTGCTGGGTAGCCAGTGATAAAAGTAGGTTGAATTAGTTGAGGTTCAGCGGTTTCACCAAAAATCTCTTCAAGCAGTTGACCACAAGTCCAGAAGCTTTCCACTTCAACGTGTACTGATTTCGCAATCTTAACCATAAAGTCACGATCTTTTACCGTTTCTTCGTTTAGGTTAGCAATATCGGCATGATCTGGATTGTATTGCTTAATCGCATCGATCATGCTCATACGTGCATATTTTCCGCCAAATTCTACACGCTCTTCACCATAAGGCATTGACGTATCACCAAGAACTTCAACTGCAACGGTACTTAGCATCTCTTCTGTAAGATCCATTAGATCGTTGTAATCAGCATACGCCATGTAGAATTCCATCATAGTAAATTCTGGATTATGACGAGGTGATAGGCCTTCGTTACGGAAGTTACGGTTCACTTCGAATACACGATCAAAACCACCGACAACCAAACGCTTCAAATAAAGCTCAGGAGCAACACGTAGATACATATCAATATCTAATGCATTGTGGTGAGTAATAAATGGACGCGCTGTCGCACCACCAGGGATCACATGCATCATTGGCGTTTCAACTTCTAGGAAGCCTTTTTTCGCCATGAAGTTACGGATCGCCATGACAAGCTTAGAGCGAATAATGAAAGCGGTACGTGAATCTTCGTTTACAATCAGATCAACGTAACGCTGACGGTAACGCATTTCTTGATCGGTTAGACCGTGGAATTTTTCTGGAAGCGGACGTAGTGCTTTGGTTAGTAACTCGTATGATTCCATATTCACGTAAAGATCGCCTTTACCTGATTTATGCAATGCACCTTTAACACCGACAATGTCGCCAATATCCAAACCTTGGTATTTTTCTTTTAATTCTTTTTGCACATCTTTCGCAGCGTACGCTTGAATACGGCCTGAAGTTTCTTGAATCACTAAGAATGGACCACGTTTTGCCATGACACGACCTGCAATCGCCACCACATGATTTAACTCTTCTAACTCTTCTTTTGATTTTTCACCAAACTCAGCTTGAAGATCGGCGGCTAAATGCTCACGACGGAAATCATTTGGGTGACCGTTCGCTTTACAGGTTTGACGGATGTGATCCAGTTTAGAACGACGCTCAGCGATCAGTTTATTTTCTTCTGCTACATCGATTTGGTTTTGGCTGTTTGATTCAGTCATCATGTGCCCTTATAAATAAATTAGTTGTCTTCTTAAAGAAGAGGAATCCTGTGTGCATAGTTGATAGCTGTGCTTATAAGCCAGACTTCAAGCTTGCTTCAATAAACTTATCGAGATCGCCATCTAATACTGCTTGAGTATTGCGGTTTTCTACACCAGTACGTAGATCTTTAATACGCGAATCATCTAATACGTAAGAGCGAATTTGACTGCCCCAACCGATGTCGGATTTAGAATCTTCATTGGCTTGTTTTTCAGCATTTTGCTTTTGCAATTCAAACTCAAACAATTTTGCACGAAGTTGCTTCATCGCTTGATCTTTGTTTTTATGCTGAGAACGATCGTTTTGACATTGAACCACAATATTAGTTGGTACGTGAGTAATACGTACCGCAGATTCGGTGGTGTTTACGTGCTGACCACCTGCACCAGAAGCACGATATACATCGATACGTAAATCTGATGGGTTAATATCAATTTCGATGTTGTCATCAATCTCAGGATAGATAAATGCCGATGCAAATGAAGTATGACGGCGACCACCTGAATCAAATGGCGATTTACGAACTAAGCGATGTACACCCGTTTCGGTACGTAGCCAGCCATAAGCATATTCACCAGAAATGCGAACTGTCGCGCCTTTAAGACCCGCAACATCCCCTTCTGATACTTCAATCACTTCCGTTTTGAATCCTTTAGCTTCCGCCCAACGTAAATACATACGTAGCATCATCGAAGTCCAGTCTTGCGCTTCAGTACCGCCAGAGCCTGACTGTAAATCAATATAACAATCAGATGCGTCATGGTCACCAGAGAACATACGGCGGAACTCAAGCTTTTCTAATTTCGCTTCAAGCTCGGCAAGTTCAGGCTCGATCTCATCAAAGGTTTCTTGATCTTGCTCTTCAACCGCAAGCTCTAATAGCCCTTCAACGTCATCACAACCTTGATCCAGTTGATCAATAGTTTCAACTACTGCTTCTAATGCTGAACGTTCTTTACCTAACGCTTGTGCGCGCTCAGGTTCATTCCAGACATCAGGTTGTTCAAGTTCGGCATTAACTTCTTCTAGACGCTCTTTCTTAGCATCGTAGTCAAAGATACCCCCTCAGAACATTCGTGCGCTCGGCAACGTCCTGAAGGCGGTTTTTAATCGGATTGATTTCAAACATGTTGGCTTATCACTTAGTTGAGAAATAAATTCACTTTCTATGCTATTTTCAAAGCATAGATAGGCGCAGAATTCTACCTAAATTGCTAATGAATATACAGGGATTTTACTCGTTTCATTTTGCTTCTAGATGGTCAACCATCAATTGCAATGATTGATTACCGCGAAATTCATTAATATCGAGCTTATAAGCTAAATGAACCGTTTTCACCGACGCATCTGGCCAACGACGTAAATCTACGTTAAAAGCAATTGCATCAATCATGATGCCTGTTGGGTGACCTTTAAACAGAGGTTCTAACATCATTTTTAAATGCTTTTCACCTACTAGTTTTTGATGCAGCAATTTGAATTCGCCATCAAAAATAGGTTCAGGAAAAGCTTGTCCCCAAGGACCACCAGCACGTAACTCTTCTGCTGTATGCATCGAGAACTCTTCTGGTTTTAATTCTCCATCAGATAAAATTATCCCCTCTAACGCTGATTCATCTAGCTCTTCACGTACAGCTAAATCAAACAAGCGAGAGAATTGTTCGAATCTATTTTGGTAGATCGTTAAACCCGCGGCCATCGCATGACCACCAAATTTCACAATAATCCCAGGGTGTTGGGTGTCGATCTTATCTAAAACATCTCGCATATGAAGACCAGGAATCGAGCGACATGAACCTTTTAAAGAAGACTCTCCATTCGGCAACTCACCACCATCAGCAAATGCGATCACTGGACGATGAAATTCATCTTTAATCCGTGATGCTAAAATCCCTATTACCCCTTGATGCCAATCCGCTTGAAACAAGGTTAAGCCATACGGCAGACTAGACTTATCCTCTAGGCCACCTTTTGCGTTCAGTAGGCGCTCACAAAATGCCATGGCTTCTTGTTTCATGCCTTGTTCAATTTCACGACGCATATGATTTAAGCCATCAAGTTCACTGGCCATACGACGAGCAGCATGAATATTATTACTAAGTAATAACTCAACCCCAAACGACATATCTTCAAGACGTCCAGCCGCATTAATCCTCGGCCCTAAAGCAAAACCAAAATCAGCTGCCACAAGACGTTTAGCATCGCGTTTTGACACTTCGATTAACGCCTGAATGCCCGGGCGTGCTTTACCTGCTCGGATCCGTTGCAATCCTTGATGAACTAAAATTCGGTTATTTTCATCTAGTGGTACCACATCAGCTACCGTTCCTAATGCCACAATATCTAATAATTCAGCTAAGTTTGGCTCGGGGATATTTTGTTGAACAAACCACTGTTGAGTTCGCATTTCAGCACGTAGAGCCAACATGAGGTAAAACGCCACGCCTACTCCTGCTAATGCTTTTGAAGGAAAAGAACATTGTTGCAGGTTAGGGTTAACCATCGCATCGGCATTCGGCAATTCGTGGCCAGGTAAGTGATGGTCGGTTACGATCACAATTAAACCTTGCGCTTTGGCATAACGCACGCCTTCAATAGAAGATACGCCATTATCCACCGTCATGATCACTTGCGCACCACGCTCAATCGCTTGATCAACGACTTCAGGGCTCAAACCATAACCATCTTCAAAACGGTTGGGCACTAGGTAATCGACATTACTACTGCCTAGCATACGAATAGCCAGTACAGACAAAGCCGAACTCGTCGCCCCATCAGCATCAAAATCCCCCACCACGATAATACGTTGTTGTTGTTTAATCGCTTGAAACAATAATGACACTGCAAGCTCAATACCATGCAAAGCTTGATAAGAGTGAAGCCCTTTAGCACCCTTTTCTAATTGACTAACATTCTGGATCTGACGATTAATATAAATGCGACGTAATAAGGGAGAAATCGACTCAGGTAGGATAGAAAGATCAACATCAGGTCGGCGAGAAATAGTCGTCATAATACTCTTAATAGGTTAAGGATGGTTTAAACATTTGAAGAATAAATCTGATAATCAATCACAAATAATTGTTCTAAACCGGGGTAAATCTCTTGAATAACGCTTTTCAGTTGCGGCAAGCTCATATTCTCTTGCTCGGCATGAAACTCATTAAGTTGTGATAAATGCACTGGCGTGACGGATAATATTTTCAGTTGGCAGAATACTCTCCCTTGCTCTAAGGTCGAAACTGTCACTATGCTACCAGGAACATAATGACTTTCTGCTTCATCACGAATCGTAATGGTCTTTTTGCCCGCTAGAATATCATCTTCAAAGCGAGCAAAAAATGTCATTTCAGTTGGAGTGTTTAATATAGCCACTATAAACCTTCGGCTTCTAATGCTTCGAGTAAATCGTTAGCTGGTAAGTACCCTCCCACTATTCGACCATTAGAAAGTAAAATGGCAGGCGTACCACTAATGCCTAATTGTGCGCCAAAAGCATATTGATCAGTGATCATTTGTTGGCACTTAGGTAAGTTTTTACTATCAAAATCAAATCGGCGATTGATCTTCACATCATCTAAAGCTTGCTTACGATCGTCCGCACACCATACTTTAGCCATCGTCTGAGCGACATCTCCGGTCGGTCCTTGGCGAGGATAAGCCATATAGCGTACCGTAATACCTAGATCGTTATATTTTTGCATTTCTTTATGCAGTTTTACACAGTAACCACAAGTAATATCGGTAAATACCGTCACCACATATTTTTGCTCTTTAGCTTTGTATACGATCATGTCATCAGCAAACTTTTCAACTTGCTTAGCGTATTTTTTCGCCATCAAATCACTGAAGTTACCTTGTTTATCTAGGCTATACATCTTGCCTTGAATAAAAAAGTCACCTGTCGCACTCGAGAAGAAAATGCCTTGATTCGTTGTCACTTCATATAAACCATCGATCGGTGATGGCACAACCTCAGTCACTTTAATACCAAGATTAACAAACCGCGCACTGATTTCAGCTTGATTGCCTTCTGTACTAGCGTAACTGGGTAAACTCAATACTGAAAAAATCAATGCGGAAAAAGCCAATGCTCCTTTAGCACAAACAGACTTAACGTTAATTGAATCAAATAAAGAAGCAAAATGCATAGAACACCTAAAATGTGGATAAAAGTTATCAAACAACGACCCCTTACGCTCTCGGGTGATGTTGTTGGTGAATTTGTTTTAATCTCTCCGTTGCCACATGAGTATAAATTTGTGTGGTCGATAAGTCACTATGTCCAAGCAGCATTTGCACTACTCTCAAATCGGCGCCATGATTCAACAAATGCGTCGCAAAAGCATGGCGTAATACGTGTGGAGAGAGTGCTTCAGAATCAATTCCTGCATGTTGAGCATAGAATTTAATACGATGCCAAAAAGTTTGACGTGTCATTTGGCGGGCCCGCTTACTGGGAAACACCACATCAGAGCTTTTCTCACCAAGTAATGCCGGACGACCTTGCTCTAAGTAAGTTTCAATCCATTCAATGGCATTTTCTCCCATAGGCACTAGACGCTCTTTACCACCTTTACCCATCACCCGTACGACTCCTTGACGAAGACTCATATTTTCCATGGTCAAACTCACCAGTTCCGTTACACGTAAGCCTGTCGCATAAAGTAGCTCTAGCATAGCTTTATCACGTAACTCTAAAGGATCTTCAACGATTGGCGCATCAAGTAAGGCTTCAATTTGTTGTTCTGACAAATCTTTCGGTAAGCGTTTTGGCAACTTAGGGGCAATTAATAACGCACTAGGATCATCGCTGCGCAGCTTTTCACGAGTAAAGTATTGGAATAGTCGACGTATAGCAGACAACATACGTGCTCGAGAGGTTTGTTTGTAATTTTGTTCCAATAACCAAGCTTGGTAGGCTTGTAAGTCATAAGTTGTCACGGTTAACAAGCTCATTGATTGTTTACTTAGCCATCCCACCAACTTATCAAGATCATGTCGATAAGACTGCAAGGTATTTTCTGACAAGCCTTTCTCTAACCAGATTGAATCAAGAAAACGTTCTACCAGAGATAACTCAGACTGCATCACCTATACTCACTTTATACCTAATACCCATACTGAGACTACGGTAGCTCACTCATAATTGCCACTAATTTTACTGAAAGCATGTAAAGCTCTGCTTATTACCGTTAGAATTAACCACAAATTCATCAAACGTTTAAAAATACTTATGAAGATTGGATTATTCTACGGTTCAAGCACCTGTTATACCGAAATGGCATCGGAAAAAATCCGCGCGATTATTGGCGAAGATCTGGTCGATATCTACAATATTAAAGATACTCCAGTCGCAACACTTCAAGATTATGACTTTCTTATTTTAGGCATTTCCACTTGGGATTTTGGTGAGATACAAGAAGATTGGAGCGCGGTATGGCAGCAACTCGATGGGCTATCTCTAAACGGCAAGTACGTGGCATTATTCGGTCTCGGCGATCAAGAAGGCTATGGCGAATGGTTTCTCGATGCGATGGGGATGCTGCACGACGAGCTGATAGTAACCGGAGTTAAATTTTTAGGCTATTGGCCTAACCAAGGCTATGAGTTTGAACAATCTAAAGCGCTTACTGAAGATAAAACACATTTTGTTGGTTTAGCGCTTGATGAAGACTCTCAGTATGAACTCAGTGATGAGCGTATCGAGCAGTGGTGCGAGCAAATCCTTGTTGAGTATCACGACAGTTTATAGAGCATATTTATACCAATCGTACTAATTATCTTTTGTCTCAAACAAAATTTAATCTTGAACGTTAAACACGCCCTAACATCAACTATCGAAAACCTCCAAATACAAAAAAGGCTTAGTGTACTCAACTCACTAAGCCTTTTCTTATTCGCTTATTAAAGAATTAAGCCATATCTTCGCTTAACTCAGCCATTTCATTTGCTTGTTGCTCGCATTTTGGGACAAACATCATCACCACAACCGCGGCCAATGTTGGTAGCATCCACGCCATACCGTAATCAAACAGCGGTAGGAAGTTTAATGCTGACATATCAATCCCCACAGCTTTTGCTGCATCAATCAAAGCAAACAATAAAGATAAACAAACTACAAAACGATATGCCAAAGCACGATTTGGCAAACGAGAACGAACGAGCGTTAAGAACACAATCGCAATCGCCACTGGATACAAGGCAAATAATACCGGCACAGATAACGCAATTAATTGAGTCAAACCAACATTTGCTACCAATGCACATACTGAACCAACAACAATAACCCATGCTTTATAGCTAATTGGTGTTAATGAACTAAAGTAATCAGCACAAGCTGAAATCAAACCTATTGAAGTAGTTAGACAAGCCAGTAATACGATTGTTGTGAGAACAAACTGACCTTCAGTACCAAATAGAGCCTGTACATAAACACTTAGAATTGCACCGCCATTATCAAGGCCGGCGGCAATACTGTTACTGGTCGCACCAAGATAGAACAATGAAATGTAAACCAGTGCTAAACCGCCAGCTGCAATAAACGCTGCATAAGTAACGTAACGAGTCACCGCGCGTTTATCGGTAATCTTTTTGCTACGTAAAGCTTCAATGATCAAAGTACCAAACATCAGCGAAGCAAAGGTATCCATAGTGTTATAACCATCAAGGAAACCCGTACTAAATGCATGTGTTGCATAGCGACCTTGCGCAGCCACAATATCGCCTTGAGGATTAATAAATACCATCACTGAAAGAATGATTAATCCTAAAAAAAGAACGGGAGTAAGCACTTTTCCAATTACATCTAATAGCTTACCTTGTGACCAAGCAAAACCCATCGCAATAGCAAAAAAGACGATAGAAAAAATAGTGAGATGTATTTGCGATGGCTCAGAGATAAATGGCTTCAACCCCATTTCATATGCCACAAGACCAGTACGAGGTGCAGCAAAAGCTGGACCGATGATAATGAAGAAAAGTACAGCAACAATTGTCGCCGCTTTTTTAGGTAAGTCTTGGGTCAATTTATCCCAACCGCCACCAACTAGCGCAATGGCAATAATTCCAAGTAAAGGCAAGCCTACCGCAGTGCTAAGAAAACCTAGCATAGTAGAAAACACTGATTCGCCAGCTAATTGACCAGCAAGTGGTGGAAAAATGATATTGCCAGCCCCTAAAAAGAACGCAAACAACATGAAGCCTAGGGCCCAAATATCGGTTATTTTTAACTTTTGGTTCAAAATAAACCCTTAATATAGTTGTAATGAATTGCATTTCAGGTGAACAACAAATAAAACTCCACCCGAATGTAAGGAGCAAGATAATGAAGAAATTAGAGCCAATGCGCAAGCAAGTAGCAATAGAACACCACAAAATAACAACATAAAAACACAAAAGCAGTGTTTATATCTACTCACAAGTATAATTTAAAGAATTTATCACTTAACAATATTAAAACAAAAAAGCCATAAGTAAGCATAAAAAACCATATCAAGACCATTAATTAGTCACTTAAGCCAAAAGTATTGATATTATGAATAAAACTAAAGACTTTCATTTAAAGCAATTCTCAATTTACGGTGGTCATGCGGGCATGGCGGTCAGTACCGATGGCATATTACTCGGTGCCTGGGCCAAAATATCCAACCACAGTTCAATATTAGACATTGGTACTGGTACTGGACTACTAGCATTAATGTGCGCCCAAAGAAGCCAAGAAAGTAAGATTATCGCAATTGATATTGATGATAATGCAATAAAAGCGGCGCAATATAATGTCGATAATAGCCCTTGGAGCAAAAGAGTTCAGGTTATCAAAACCGCTGCCCAGCAATTAAAATCAAACCAGTTATTTGATCATATTGTTTGTAACCCGCCTTATTTCAGTTCGGGCGCCACATCCGATTGGCAAGCCAGAGCAGCCGCACGCCACACTCATTCTTTACCGCATGGTGAATTACTTAACGCTTGTACTAAGTTATTAAAAACAACTGGTAGTGCGAGTTTTATTTTACCTAAAGCAGAAGGCGAAGCGTTTATTCAATTAGCTTTAGAGCAAGGCTGGTTTATAGAGCGACTCTGCCAAGTCAATACCACAAACCATAAACCCGGCTATCGACTATTATTTACCTTAACTCGCGAACAAACCGAATGTCACAATAGCCAATTAACGATTCGCCAAGCTGATGGCTATAGCAAATCATTTATTCAACTAACTCGCGATTTTTATCTCAAGATGTAGTAACGGTAATATACCCAAGTAACTCGCATCTTGCAGTCACTTGGGTATATAATGCGCGACCGTTTTCATAACCCCTGAACCTAAAGCCACACGGCTTGTTGGAGAAATGACGTGATCAGAACTTTTGCTGAACTCGATTTAGACCAAAACCTTATTGAAGCCATTGAAGAAATGGGCTTTGAGCGCCCGACTCAAATTCAGGCGGATGCCATTCCACAAGCGCTTGATGGCAAGGATGTCTTAGCGTCAGCTCCTACAGGTACTGGTAAAACTGCTGCATTTGCACTTCCTGCACTACAATTTTTACAAGATTTCCCACGCAAGAAAGCTGGCCCAGCTCGCGTATTAATCTTAACGCCAACTCGTGAGCTAGCAATGCAAGTGGCAGATCAAACTCGCGCACTGGCAAAAAATACAAATTTAAACATCTTTACCATTACTGGTGGCGTAATGTACCAAGAGCACGCTGATATTCTGGGTACTACTCAAGATATCGTTGTTGCAACGCCAGGCCGCTTAATGGAGTACATTGAAGCTGAACGTTTTGATTGTCGTGCGATTGAATGGCTGATCTTAGATGAAGCGGATCGCATGCTAGATATGGGGTTTGGTCCGGTTGTTGACCGTCTATCTGCAGAATGTCGCTGGCGTAAACAAACCCTGCTTTTCTCTGCAACCTTAGAAGGTCGTGGGGTTGAAGGCTTTACTAAAGATCTACTAAACAACCCCGTAAAAGTGGAAGCGGATCCTTCAAGACGCGAACGTAAGAAAATCACTCAATGGTATCATCGTGCTGACCACGCTGAACATAAACTAGCACTACTAAAAAACATTCTTACTGAGCAAGCTGAGCGCAGTATCATCTTTGTCAAAACTCGTGAACGCCTTGCTGAATTACGTGGCCAACTAGAAAGCGCACAAATCGTGTGTTCATGGATCCAAGGCGAAATGCCGCAAGACCGCCGAAACAACGCAATTCAACGTTTTCGTGATGGTGAAGTGAATGTATTAATTGCTACTGATGTAGCAGCACGCGGTATCGATTTACCCGATGTAAGTCATGTCATTAACTACGATATGCCAAGAACTGCCGACGTATACCTACACCGTATTGGTCGTACCGCTCGTGCCGGCAAAAAAGGCAATGCAATTTCTTTAATTGAAGCTCATGACCAGCCGATGATCGATCGCGTAATGCGCTACACCCAAGATGAAATCAAAGAGCGATACATTAAAGATCTTCGTCCACAGAGCAAAAAAGCAACCTTTAAGAAGAAGAAAAAGAAAGCACCTGCTGCTAAAAAGAAAGCAACAGTGAAAAAGAAGAAAAAGTAAGGGCTAGCAAAAAGGAGCGAATATTCGCTCCTTTTACGTTTTAATCAATAACAGCAACCTACTATGACTGCTCTTCTCGCTTAAACACCAGTTCCGTTTCCGTTGATTCTGCAGCAACAAAGTAATATCCAGCCGTATCAAATGCTTTTAGCGCATCCAAATCTTCTATTTTATTTTCAATGATGTAACGCGCCATCATACCGCGGGCTTTTTTCGCGTAGAAACTGATCACCTTGTAGGTGCCATTTTTGCAGTCTTTAAATACAGGGGTAATAATTTTACCTTTCACACCTTTAGGCTTCACCGCTTTAAAGTACTCATTCGACGCTAGGTTAATTAACCATTCATCGCCTTGTGCTTGTAACGCATCATTGACTTTATCAGTAATGATATCACCCCAGAACTGATACAGATTACTACCACGTGGATTTGCTAGCCTTGTCCCCATCTCTAAACGGTATGGCTGCATTAAATCAAGCGGTTTTAATAGCCCATACAAACCAGATAGCATTCTTAAATGAGACTGAGCATAGTCGATATCTGTTTCAGACAGACTATTCGCATCTAGTCCTGTATAAACATCACCTTTAAAAGCAAATAATGCCTGACGAGCATTCTCAAAACTAAATTCAGGACTCCATTGAGCAAAGCGAGCCACATTTAGCCCTGCAATCTTATCACTGACTTTCATTAAGCTAGACACATCCGCAGGCGTTAGCTGACGGCATACTTCAATTAACTCAGCAGAGTGCTTGGTTAAATCAGGTTGAGTGTGCTTTTGGGTAGGAAGGGAAGATTCGTAATCGAGTGTTTTTGCCGGAGAAACCAATATCAGCATATTCAATCCATGTGTTCTGAAATAATACTGGCCATTATAACAAAAAAGCCACGCATCGCTGCATGGCTTTTTCTATTAGTTGTATCGGTCAAAGCTATTTATCGAGCAATCTTATTACTTCGACTCTTTCCCCCATACGCCTTCTTCAATTTGAGAATGTAATTCAGGGAAATCTTTCGCATCAAATGTCGGTAACTTACCTTCATCTAATTGCTTGTTGTAGTCTTTCGCCAGTTTAATAACGATACCAGACAACAATAAGATAGCCACCAAGTTAACAATCGCCATCAAACCCATTGATGCATCAGCAAGAGACCATACCGTCGGTAGTGTCGCTAATGAACCAAACATCACCATACCAAGTACAATCACGCGGAAAATATTTTTAGCGTGACGAGACTTCTTAAAGATAAACACAATATTGCTTTCTGCATAAGAGTAGTTAGCAATAATTGATGTAAATGCAAAGAAGAAAATCGCGATAGCAACGAAAGTTTTGCCCCACTCACCAACTTGAGAGCTCAATGCGTTTTGCGTCAAGATGATACCAGTCACTTCACCATGTGGTACATATTCACCAGATAACAAAATGATCGATACTGTTGCAGTACAGATAACAATCGTATCAACAAACACACCTAGCATTTGCACATAACCTTGTGATGCTGGGTGTGGCGGATACGGCGTTGCCGCTGCCGCAGCATTTGGCGCAGAGCCCATACCTGCTTCGTTCGAGAACAAACCACGAGCAACACCAGTCTTAATCGCATTCATAATGGCGTAACCCACACCACCAGCTGCTGCTTCTTGTAAACCGAAAGCACTTTTGAAAATAAGCGCTAAAGCTCCAGGAACTTTATCTAGGTTCATCACAATAACAATCACAGCTAACACTAGGTAGAAGATAGCCATAATTGGCACTAGAATTTCGGCTGTACGGGCGATCTTACGGATACCACCAAAGATAACAAAACCAGAAAGCACAACCAGTACTCCACCTACCATTGCTTTATTCCAAGCAAAAGCGGTGTGCATCGCATCCGCAATCGAGTTTGATTGAACCGCGTTAAATACCAAGCCAAAAGCAATGATAAGGAAGATTGAGAATAAGATGCCCATCCAGCGCATACCTAGACCTTTCTCCATGTAGTAAGCCGGACCACCAATATAGTTACCGTCAGAACCTTTGGTTTTGTATAACTGAGCTAAAGTACTTTCTGCAAATGCGGTTGCCATACCAACCATAGCAATAATCCACATCCAGAAAATAGCACCTGGGCCACCAACGGTTAAAGCCACCGCCACACCCGCCATGTTACCAGTACCAACACGCGCAGCTAAGCTGGTACAAAATGCTTGAAAAGATGAAATACCAGATGCATCTGCTTTACGGCTGTTTTTCAGCACTGAAAACATGTGCGTAAAGTGGCGAAATTGAATAAGGCCAAGACGTACAGTGAAATACACACCAACGCCAACCAATAAGTAGACCAGAATAGATCCCCAAAGAAGATCGTTTAATAAAGCTATTAGATCCGTCACGCAAACCTCACCTAAATTAATGATTAATTTACCCTCACCATAAGAGTGAGCTCCCTCAACACTCAGGTCATTTGAGTGTCCACCTTGTCTCTTTATATATTCATTACTTTTATTATCTTTAAAGAAAAAGGCATATCAAAATACAATTTTAGTACTTAAAGTAAGGACCAAATTGATAATGACCGGCAGGATAATGCAGGGCTGCGCACTAAAAATCAATATCAAATTTTATTCATAGTTATGCATTATTACACTAGTTGATAGTAAGTTTTCAGTATATTTAAGCTGTTTTTTCACATTAAAGACAAACTTTTGACTATGTAATTTAAGAAATAAAAATCCAATTATTCACATTTGTTAAAAGCAGGTAAATAGTGTGAAGCCAAGAGTTAGTAAGGTCTCAACTCGAACACTTAAGCAATTATCGTTTGATTATTCAATTTAGATATCTAACCTTCAAGTCAAACAAACATATCGTTAACATCATTAACCTTAATGCAACCCGATACAGCTTAAACCTCCACTTTTTCCTGCAGAAATTATTTACTAAAAGGCGATTTTTTACTCAAAAATAAATCATGAATCAAGCAGCAGAATGACACAAAAGTTTCATCTTTTAGAAACAAATGAGAAATACATCAAGGTTAATCTCTTAAAAAGTGTGGTATCAATAAAGTCCTGAATAGGATTCAGTATCAACAAAGAGGGATTATAGATGGAAAGCTTCCAATTAGAAGACATCATGGCAATGGAACCAAACCCTTATCGCGCTCACAAGACCAAGCCAACTAAGAGAAAGTGGCGCGAGATTGAAGCGATTCAAGATAGACGCCAACTACAGAAGGAACTGAAAGAGCTGGATTACTTTGGCGAGTATAATTTAGAAGACCTTGATATTTAAAAGCCTATCATATTTAAACTTTGGATATTTAACTTCAACTGCGGGTAAGAGTGTTACAATAATAACCCTAACTCAATGATATAAAAATGATAAAAATATCGTTCAGGTATCTAGAGTTGATTATGTTCTCTCAATGCTGCAATTTAGGTATAAAGCAGACACGGCCTGAATGTGTCTGCTTTATTTTATACCCAAGTAACTGCAAGATGCAGAATTCACTTGGGTATACCACTAGCCATCCGACTTCATGTATTCAGACAGACGCTGGTATTCTTTATCAATACTTTGTCCAAATAGAGGGTCACTATCTTCACTACCCCACAACTTTTCAACCGCCAACCAATCCTGCTCAGTAAAATGACGCTTTAAGGTAGGTAAGATTTCGCGCTCTTCAAAATCTAAATGTTTTTTTTGCTGATGAATAAAATGCTCTAAGTGTTCGCGAAATACATCATTAGGAACCACGGTATCTTGCAGAACCATCTCCAGTAAATCAGCAAACCTTTTAGTCGTCTCCGATAAGTTTTTATGCTCCTCCAACAAATTGGCAATATTATTATTATCGCCATAATGCTCTAAGAAGTAATGATAGATAAGATCTTCCTTCGGATGATGTGTCATTTCCGAGTGCCGCTGAAGATAAGAAACAATATCATTAATAATCAAATAATTAATTGATTTTTCTTGTTTTAATAAATTTAACTTCTGGTCAAGAATAATCAGCAATCGCACCATATAACTGTGCTCACGACTTATAATATTTCCTAGCATGGCTCCCTCCTACCCAGTCAACTACCACCACTATAGGCGATACTTTTCCGGCGCTATTGTCCATGGTCAAATATTGTTCAATCAGTATAGCTCATGCTCATTTTCTGTGACTAAACTCAAATCAATTCAAATTGTTCATTTTGTTGCAAACTCACCGAAGCCCAATTTATTGGGGACTTTCCTTGCTGTAATAAAAGTATATTGGCTTGAGAAAAATGCCGACAACCAAAAAAACCACGATGGACAGAAAGAGGAGATGGGTGTGGAGCAGTCAAAATGTGGTGCTTAGATGCATCGATTGATACGCCTTTTTTCTGTGCATGAGCTCCCCATAATAAAAAAACCAACCCATTATGCTTTTTATTTAACTCTGCAATCACTTTATCTGTGAATTTTTCCCAGCCAGACTTAGCATGCGAATGAGCCTTACCTTGTTCAACCGTCAATACCGTATTCAACAACAACACACCTTGTTCAGCCCAAGACACCAAATTACCGTGATTGGGAAGAGTAAAACCTTCGATATCTTGTACCAACTCTTTATACATATTAAGTAAAGAAGGAGGCGTTTTAATTCCAGGTTGTACCGAGAAAGCTAATCCATGCGCTTGATTAGGCCCATGGTAAGGATCTTGTCCTAGTATCACCACTTTCACTTGATCAAATGGTGTATGGTCAAACGCTGAAAAAACCAGACTATCATCAGGGTATATGTTTTTACCTTGAGAACGCTCAGTCGCAACAAAGCTTTCAAGAAGCTTAAAGTAATTTTGTTTTTTTTCATTTTCGATCACATCAGCCCACGTTGACATCATTCACCTTCTACTATTTCTTTGAGTTTATTTTGTCATTGTATCGCGAGGAGAGTACAAGGGCGAACGAACGACAGCGACCCGTGATTTCGTAGTAAATTAACCACACACCTAAAGTTAAATTATTTTTTATAATTTAAAATAATATTGTAAACCATTATTTTTTTTAGTTTTCTTGATTTACAGCAAAAAAACACACCAATAATGAAATCTAAATTTGGCATTTAATTGATTTAAATCAATATTAATTTTGTGGTTATTAAGTATATAATGGCGTCATCAATTAGTTCGAAAATAACATCATATTTAATTCCACTTAGGTGGCAAAGGAGATGGGCATGATCCAAGGTATCCAAATTACTAAAGCTGCAAACGACGACTTACTAAACTCTATCTGGCTACTAGATAGCGAAAAAAATGAAGCACGTTGTGTTGCTGCTGAAACAGGCTTTGAAGCAGATCAAGTTGTTGCTGCAGATTCTCTAGGCGACATAGAATACCGTGAAGTAAAAATTGAAACTGCACCACGTATCGAAGGTGGCCAACACCTAAACGTAAACGTTCTTTCTCGCGAGACACTAGAAGATGCCGTTGCTAACCCAGAAAACTACCCACAGTTAACTATCCGTGTTTCTGGCTACGCAGTACGTTTTAACTCATTAACTGCTGAGCAACAACGCGACGTTATTGCCCGTACATTTACTGAGTCTATGTAATAACGATTTTCGGGTTTACGTTTCTCGTAGCTCGGAATTCATATAAATAAAAAAGCTCAAAAGAATTTAACCTCTTTTGAGCTTTTCTTTTTCGAGTGACTAGTAACGAGCTTTCGAGCTACGGTTAACCCTGCACTCTTCTCAACACTTCTTTTAGCAAATCAAAATCTGCCGCAAGGTCTTCAGAAAGCAATTCCATCGCACCGTGTTTTGCTAGTGGCCCTGGAACGTCAATATCTGTATCAAGTATCTCATCAACCACTTCTTTAAATTTAGCCGGATGCGCAGTGCATAGGAATAAACCAGTTTCTCCCTCTTGGAGCTGTTGAGTCAAAACTCGATAAGCAATCGCACCATGCGGCTCACATAAATAACCAAGATTATTCAGCTCAACCACTGATTCAGCACTTTCTGTATCAGTCACCATGCCTTTGCCTAGTGTATCTAACCCCCAACCTTTAATACGGCAAAGTTCTTCAATACGCGGCCAGTTATTCGGTTGACTAACATCCATCGCGTTAGAAGTCGTCGCGACGGTTGGTTTAGGTTCCCACTTACCCGTTTCAAGGTAACGAGGTACCGTATCATTGGCATTGGTTGCCGCAATAAAACGCTTGATCGGTAGCCCTAAAGCTTTAGCAAGTAGACCTGCGGTTAAGTTACCAAAGTTACCACTAGGTACTGAAATGACTAAATTATCGCGCTCAGCTTTAGTCATTTGAGCAGCGGCTTCAAAGTAGTAGCAAATTTGTGCCATTAAACGGCTGATGTTGATTGAGTTAGCGGAGTTAAGGCCAATTTCTTCACGCAACGCTTGATCATCAAAAGCTTGTTTCACCAATGATTGGCATGCATCAAAGTCACCATCAATCGCCACAGTGTGAATATTGCCACCTAGGGTACAAAATAATTTTTCTTGTAATGGGCTGATCTTTCCTTTTGGATACAAGATCACCACATTAATATTTTCCATACCATAAAAAGCATGGGCAACGGCAGCACCAGTATCACCGGAAGTCGCTGTTAATATTGTGATTTTTTGTCCCTTGTCAGCAGTGACAGCCGCCAAAGATTGCGCCATGAAACGGCCGCCAAAATCTTTAAAAGCCAACGTCGGACCATGGAAAAGCTCTAGAGCGTAAACGCCATCTTTGACTGATTTAATCGGGGCTGGAAATTGAAAAGCTGCCGACACCAGTTGATTCACCTGCTCAGCAGTTAGTTCATCGCCAATTAATGCCGATAAAATCTTACTACTACGGCTAATAAAATCTTCCGCTAATAGTGATTCGATATCATCAAACTTAGGTAATTCTGATGGGAAAAATAACCCTTGATTACGACCTAGACCTTGACGTACTGCTTGGCCAAAAGAGACCTGCTCATCATTTTCTTTTATATTGTACAACTTCATAATTCACTTCCTGTTACTCTCGAACCTTCCTTGTCTAAACGACAAATATGCACGAAACCTTCATCATTTTGTATGTAATTTTCATTTAACCAATGTGCGACTCGTTCTGCCACATCTTTCTTACTACAAATAGTAAATAGTGTTGGACCCGAACCGGAAATACCGCAGGCTAATGCGCCCGCTGACATCGCGTATTGACGAGCATCTGCAAAACCTGGCAACAACTTAGCGCGATAAGGTTCTGCAATCACATCTTTAATCAGTTTGGCTGCGAGCTCTGGTTGCCCTGAATGACACGCATGAATAAATCCACCAAGGTGACGACCATGAGCAATAATATCTTGGCGACGATATTGAGAAGGTAAAATAGAGCGAGCTTCGGCTGTAGACACTTTAATTCCCGGATAAGCCATTACCCAATACCAATCATCAAAACAAGGCACTTCTTGACTGATAATACCAAGCTCTTCCAGCATGAGCTGCAAGCCACCTAGGTAGCAAGGCGCAACATTATCATAGTGAATACCACCAGAAATTTGCCCTTCCATCTCACCCATTAATGCCAGCAATTCCATTTCATTTAATGGTTGCTGATGAAAACGGTTTAACGCATCTAATGCCGCCACAATAGAACAAGCACTAGAGCCTAAACCTGAGCCAATCGGCATGTTTTTTTCTAGTGTCATTTCCAGTGGTAATAAAGGAATGTTTTTCTTTTCCAATTCACGGGCAAACACTTGCCAACAATGGTAGACAATATTCTCTTTCGGGTCAGTTGGAAGCTTCGCGACAAAGCTTCCTGCGGTTTTTAAATCAAATGATGCATCCGATGGTTTAACTAAAACTCGGTCACCAAGTAAAGTACCATCAATCGGTGATACTGCAGCGCCAAGAACATCAAAGCCAACACTGACATTACCGATTGAGGCAGGTGCATACACTGCGACACTTTGAGGTTGAGACATTGACATAATTAAACTCCTAATTTCCAACCTAAAGTACGCATCACATCAGAGAACACACCAGCTGCCGTCACTTGAGTCCCTGCGCCATAACCGCGCAACACCAATGGAATTGGTTGATAATAACGACTATAAAAAGCCAGCGCATTCTCGCCATCTTTAATTTTGTACATAGGATCGTTTTCATCCACCGCTATCATTTTCACTTTACATTGGCCGTCTTCAATCGTACCGACATAACGTAATACTTTACCTTCTTGAGCGGCTTTTTCTGAAAGGTCTGCAAAGTACGCATCCGCTTGTGGCAATCGCTCCATAAACTCAGCAATACTACCCGAGTCATCAAAACCAGGTGGTAATGCTTGTTCGACAATGACATCATCCAACTCAAGTTCCATACCAGCTTCACGAGCAAGGATCAGCAATTTACGCGCAACATCCATGCCAGAAAGATCATCACGAGGATCCGGTTCAGTAAAGCCATTTTCATTCGCGATATTCGTCGCTTGGCTTAGTGTCATACCTTCATCTAACTTGCCAAAAATATAAGATAAGGATCCTGATAAAATACCATTAAATTTCTCTAATTCATCACCAGCTGAGATCAAGTTTTGCAAGTTCTCAATAACTGGTAAGCCCGCGCCTACTGTTGTTTCATACATCAATTTACGTCGAGTGCTTCTAGCCGTTTCTCGTAGTTGATGGTAGTAACTCATGCTCGCAGTATTGGCTTTCTTATTAGGAGTCACCACATGGAAACCCGCAGCTAAGAAATCAGTGTATTGATTGGCGATAGATTCACTAGAGGTACAATCGACTAATACCGGGTTAATGATGTGATTACGCTGTACCAAAGCGATCATGCGCGCTAGGCTGAACTCTTCACTTGCATGTGCCATTCGCTCACGCCAATTTTCTAGCGGTAAACCATCGCTATCTAGCAATAAGCCTTTCGAATTTGCCAAGCCACACACTCGAATTACAATGCCTTTTTCCGCCAATTTGGCCTGTTGACGCTCGAACTGATCCACCAGCTCACCACCAACGCCACCAATACCGACCACGAATACATCGAGAAAATGCTTAGAATTGAATAGATTTTCATGACACGCTTTGATAGCAACTGAAATTTTATCTTCTGGAATTACCGCTGAAATCGCTCGCTCAGAAGAGCCTTGAGCAATGGCCACGACATTAACATTCACTTCTGCCAATGAAGCAAAGAACTGCGAAGCTACACCACGAGCAGTACGCATTTTGTCGCCAACTAAGGTTACAATCGCAACATCATCTGTAAACTCAATAGGATCAAGCAATCCATCTTTTAGCTCCAGTTCAAACCCCTCTTGTAAGGCCTGCTCTGCTTTATCTTTATCTTGCGCTTCAATACAAAAGCTAATGCTGTATTCCGATGATGATTGAGTGATCAGAACAATAGAAACACCAGAAGTCGACATTGCGCCAAATACGCGGCTCGCCATGCCAACCATCCCTTTCATCCCTGGGCCTGAAACATTGACCATTGTCAGTTGGCTTAAGGTGGTAATTCCCTTAATCGCAAGGTTATCTTCTCCAGTGTCTTGACCGATTAAGGTGCCTGCGCCTTGAGGATTAAAGCTATTTTTGATTAAACAAGGGATTTGAAATTGTGCTATAGGAGCGATGGTTTTAGGATGAAGTACTGAAGCGCCGAAATAAGATAACTCCATTGCCTCTTGATAGCTTAGCGATTTCAATAACCGTGCATCTTCAACTAATCTAGGATCACAGTTATAAACGCCGTCTACATCTGTCCAGATTTCACAACAATCGGCACGTAGACAAGCTGCCAGTACCGCAGCAGAGTAGTCAGAACCATTACGGCCAAGAGTGACCAATTCGCCCTTAGCATTACCAGCAGTAAAGCCTGGCATGATATTGATATGACCCGCGGGTAGCGGTTTACGTTGGAAATTTCCTGTAGAAATATCCACATCCACCATAGCTTCTAAATGATCACCTTTAGCAAATAAATACTCAACTGGATCAATTAAGCTCGCTAACTTACCTTTCGCCTCGATGACCGCTTTCATTAATTGAATAGAAATACGCTCACCTTTACTGATGATTCGAGCATTGACATGATCTGGGCACATTCCCAATAGCGCCATACCGTGCACATATTGGCGAAGTTGTTTCATTGAGGTCTTAACTTGAGTATCAAACGCTAAGTATTCTAACCCTGAAACTTGCTGTTTGATTTGCTCAAAAAGATCATAAAATGATTGTTCTAAATCGTTAATTAATAACTCGGCTTCACCATTTTTCAGTGTGTTTTCAATCACTGCAACCAATTTATTGGTCGTTTTACCTGGCGCAGAAAGCACCACAGCTAAATCTTCTTGTTGAGCATTATTAATAATAATATCTGCTGCCCTTAAAAATCGGTCAGCATCGGCCAGTGAAGACCCTCCAAATTTTAGTACTCGCATCCCTTCCTCCAAAATTTCACATCTAAATTTGCATAAAAAAAGGCCTGTATCTGGTGGGATACAGGCCTTTTTTTGAAAACTTTCGCTTACCAGCCTGCCCCAACATTAATGGTGTCGGTAATAATTGAGGTCATAATAATGGTGCTGGTTAAAAACGTCATCGTCTATGTCTTATTTGCTATCAACTATCTCTACATTTACCGATTTAAAGGCAAAGAGTCAATGAAAAGTTACTTTTATTCTCATTTTGCTCAAAAATACAGACCAAAGACACAAAATAGTTATCTCTCATTTAGAGCATCCTATCTTACCTCTGAATAAAATCGTCATTTATAGAATAACGATCACTGAGATTTAACATTCTTCTTTCAAACTGATTGATGCAAATCAACAAACCGAGAATTAGGCTATATTCACTTATTGTTAGCAAGCTGTTAAGACTGTAGACTCAAATACATAATCAACAACTCAGCTGCTATTTCTATTTTTATCTATATTGAAGCAGTGTTTGTAGACTGTTTAACTGCTAATGACTATCGTGATGTAAATAAAGTTGCTAGCAAAATGTTATTTTTATCTAGAATTAATATACTCAAAGTAATTGGAATTGCATTGAGACGACAAGTGAATGAGACCCATACGCATAGCTAGCCTATGACTTTCTTTGATAAAGAGATAGAGGGTGAATAAACACTGTCAACAAAAATGCGACTTCAAGTACGAAGAGTATAAACCATTTAAAGTCATGATTTAGGTACTCCTATGCATACCCCACAAATTCTTATCGTTGAAGATGAACAAGTCACACGCAATACGCTAAAGACTATTTTTGAAGCAGAAGGATATACTGTTTTTGAGGCCATTGATGGCGATAACATGCACCAGATTTTGTCCGAAAATTCAATTAACTTGGTGATTATGGATATCAACCTACCAGGTAAAAATGGCCTACTCCTGGCTCGTGAACTAAGAGAACAAGCGAATGTTGCGCTTATGTTCTTAACCGGTCGCGATAACGAAGTTGATAAAATCTTAGGTTTAGAAATTGGTGCAGATGACTATATTACAAAACCATTTAATCCTCGTGAATTAACGATTCGTGCTCGCAACCTACTACAACGCTCTATGCACAGTGGTGGTACTCAAGAAGAGAAGCGTACAGTTGAAAAATATGAGTTCAACGGCTGGGTACTTGATATAAATAGTCGCTCATTAATTAATCCTATGGGTGAAAGCTACAAGCTACCACGTTCTGAATTCCGTGCATTACTGCACTTCTGCGAGAATCCAGGCAAAATTCAAACTCGAGCCGATTTATTGAAGAAAATGACAGGCCGTGAATTGAAACCACACGACCGTACTGTTGATGTGACGATTCGTCGTATTCGTAAGCACTTTGAATCCATCGCGGATACCCCTGAAATCATCGCGACTATTCACGGTGAAGGCTATCGTTTCTGCGGTGAACTCAGCGAATAATCTCGTCGAAGTTAAGAACCAATCTAAAGGCCTCGCAGCCTCTTTAATAAAAAGAGACTGCGAGGCCTTTTATTTTATGAGTACTGCTCTATCCATGCCTTTAAGGTATGGATATCTTGTTGGTAATATTGATTCATTTTATCAACCCAGCCAGCGACATTTTTTCGCCATTCCTCTGCATCTGGTGTTTGAGCTAGTTGAGCAAGTTGCTGAATTCGTTGTAAACCAACCGAGCCCGCTGCACCTTTTATTTTATGGGCTTCAGAAACTAAGTTCTCATCATCGCCCAGCTTTAGGTACTGATTAAGTTGCTGCATATAATCAGGAATAGTTTGCTCAAACATCAGTAGGCTATCTAAAACAGGCTGCTTGCCAACAATATCAAGATAAGAGATCAACATTTCAGTATCAATCACCGACAGTTGATTTTCCTCTTGTTGACTCATCACTTCAGTATTTGGCGAGTTTACTGCTATTTTAGGGATAGATTTATTTCCTGAAGCTTTATCTTCATCCACTCTACCTCCAAAAAAATTGCCAATGACCCGATTAATATCTTTAATCGATAATGGCTTACTAATTGCGTCATCCATGCCTTTTTCAAGGTATTCTTGCTTATTTTTCATAACATTGGCAGTCAATGCGACTAATGGTGGCAGTTGCGAATAAGTACGTCGAAGCTGCTGAGCAATATCAAAGCCGGTCATATCGGGCAGTTGAATATCTAAAAATATCAAATCATAATCTTCTGGATTAAAGCATCTAAGCGCCTCTTCTCCAGACATCGCCACTTCAAGACTATGCCCTAGGTTTTCTAATACTGAGCGGGCTACAGTGACATTAAGCTCAATATCTTCCACCATAAAAATACGTAAACTCGGTTGATATTCCACATGACCAATAGCTTCTTCTATTTGCGTGATTGGCACACAAATTGATACGACAAAGGTACTACCAAACCCTAATTCACTTGAGACACTAATTTCGCCTCCCATACGATGAGCAAACTCTTGAGAAACCGCTAGTCCAATACCGGTACCTACTGCATGTAAGTTATCTTTACCTGACTTCACTTGATAGTACATCCCAAAGATATTATCAATTTCATGTTCAGGAATACCGATACCTGTATCTTCAATTTCAAACTCTATATTGGCAACATCCCCGTCCACATCAGCACTAACATTTATGGTCACACCACCTTGCTTGGTGAACTTCATCGCATTGTTAACTAAATTCCACAACACTTGGCGTAATCGAGTTGCATCCACCATAATCGCTGGCGGAATATCGGTTAGGCGATCGAGCTCAAACGTTAGTCCTTTTTGTTCAGCCATTAAACAAGAAATTGTTTCAATGTCAGTTATAAAGCTATGGAAGTCGGTTGCAGTAGGAAGAAGCTCTAGTTCTTTACGATCAAACTTATCAAGATCAATTACATCATTAAATATATGCCCTAAGGTTATGGCACTGATATTAATTGTCTGCATGTACTGTCGCTGCTCTTGATCTAACTTCGTATCTAGTAATATGCGACTTAACCCGACAATACCGTTTAAAGGCGTTCTTAGTTCGTGGCTGATAGTTGAAATAAACTTGGTTTTATCTTGGCTAGCTTTAAGTAGTGCATCTTGATAAGCCTTACGATCGGTAATATCTCGCCCAAAGCCCACCAAGCCAAGTAATTGGTTTGACTTGTTATAAAACGGTAATTTACGGAATGCAAAGTACGCTTTTTTACCATCAGGGTACTCAAGCCACAGATCGTAGGCCAACTCTCGGTTCTCTAGAAAAACCGTTTTATCCGTTTCTTCTACTTGCTGATGGGTCGAATTATCTTTATATACATCGTATATCGATAACCCCACTAATTCAGATTCTGTTAATCCAACTAATTCTTCAAAAGCACGGTTACAACCAGAAAACAAACCATCTGTATTACGGTAATAAATAAGATCAGGTGAAGCATCCAAAAAAGAGCGTAATAAAGCAGTACGTTCAGCCAACTCTACTTGTGCTCTTTCTCGTTGATAAACCTCATTTTCAAGATCTTGCATAACCTCTAAACGAGCTTCTTCTGCTTTCTTTCTTTCATTAATCTCTTGATTCAACTTATATATATTATTTTGCAGCTCTATATTTAATTGTTGATCGCGTTGACGCATATCTTTCAACTTATCGACCATTTTAGTTAAACGCTGGCGAGACTCTTCAAGCTGATCGACCACAACCGTTAAGAAATACACCGCCCAAGGAGTAATTAATAAACCAAAAAATACCGAGCGGATAATTACGATATTCTCTATGTGTCCAATCAACACTAGACTGACGACCGCTTGCAGCAAAACAGAAAAGCACACTAACGCCAAGGCCAATAACATAGAGAATTTAACCATTCCCAATTTAACCAATAAATCTACATAGTATTGGGCAAGGTTTTTTAACACATTCATAATGAAGTCTGATCTCCTGAACTAGCTTGTAGAGAAGAATGTAAGGTTTTAAGCTGAGTTTGATTTTTCCCGCTCAACTTAGCAGCATCAAGCGCTTGACGAGCTGCTTCAACAATAGACAATGCACTTAAATCCTTTCGAGGAATTCCACTGGCGACACCAACATTTATCGAGAAGCATTCCGATACAGAGGAAGTCCCATGCTCAATATTAAGTTGAGCAATAGTTTGATGGATCTTATCTGCCAGCAATAAACAGGCAGGTGCTTGAGTTTCGGGTAAAAGAAGCAAAAATTCACCTTCAAAATCACCAACTGCAAGCAAGTCGGCACCTCTTTGAATCACTTCTTTTAATGTTTTAGCAATAACCACCAATAACTCAGGGCTAGTTTGCTCTCTATCATGTGCTTGTTCACAATGATTAATATTCACATAGCAAATCATAACGGTTAAAGGCGATTTTTGACGTAACTGCAGTTGCCAAACTGCCTGTAGTTGGCTGTAAAAATATCGAGTATTGGGGATTTTTAACTTTTGATCAAAGTGGCTTAGTTCTTGTAGTTCTTCATTTGCTTTAGCTAATTTTTGCTTAACTAAAAAGTGCTCGGTAACATCTCTAGCAATTAATAAACAGCCTGTATTTTCAGTAAAGGGCTCTGTATAAGGCGATTTTAATACATCATACCAGGTAGGCTCACCATCAATATTTGTTACCTTATCAATAAAGTGAAGCGTCTGTTTTTCTTCTAGAACTTTAGCGTCTGTCGCAGCAAATCGTTTGGCGATCTGTGATGGCAAAACTTCATCGAGGCTATGGCCTATAATATCTTCGGTTTTTGCTATGCCTAAGGAGTCTGCGTATGCCTGATTACAGGCTTCATGAATGCGATTTTGATTAAACACCGCAATCGGATCGGGTGAGGCGCGTAGGATAGACTGTAGTAAGGTCTCACTCCTAGCGAGATCAAGTTCCATAACACGTCGTTTATCCATTTCGTCTGAATAAGATTGTTGAGTATAATACCAATCGGAAACATCATGACTAATTCCAATCACCGCCTTCACACTATCATCTTCAGATATTATTGGTATAAGGTGAGTTTCAAGTAAGCAACTATCCCCATTAGGATCTGTCGTCCACCGCGGATATGAACCTGCTCCATTGGTGATATTAATATCTTCAGCGGCAACCCCTTCGTTTTTTCTATTCAACCAAAATCTATCATAGGCTCGATTGGTAAATAGCATTTCACCATCTACAGATTTAATGAAGATATGCTCTGACAGGCAATTTAACGCTTCTAAAATTAATGGAAGGTTGCTATCACGCTCGACATATTGAGATTTAGTGGCATGGACAACCAACGTTTTACGTCCCCGATAGTGAGCAGAGTGCTGAGTAAAGTGAATTGAGGGTTTATTGGTATCCGATATTTCCCAATCTTGATGCGGATTAATTCGTGCAGCATCAAGTATAGATAGTAACTGTTGAGAAGAAATTCGAGCGGGAAGTAAAAAGCGTAGCCCTACTTGGCGTATTGATAACTGCTGCATTGCCTTACGGTTTGCATCAACTACCACACCAGTATGAGCTTCCACCAAAAATATCGCAGTAGGCGCATCTTTAATAGAAAAGACTAACTCTACTCGGCGAGTATGATGAACATAATAAAGCACCACTAAAAATAATAGGATAAGCAGAGCATCTAGTGCAAAGCTACGCTCCAGCAACGAAAACCACTCCATGTTCCACCATATCGCTTCAGAATTAACTCACATATATTACAAGCAAATAGGTTGCTTGTGGTGGATAGTTTCACATTTCAACCGTAAAACTGTCTTTAATTAAAAATACTTATGTCTATAGTTCTTTATACTGTAGTAATGATTCAACTCCCTTCAAGTCAACGAGCAAACAAAATAAATAAAAATTCAAAAAAACAGCATATTTTCTACATGATAGTCAACCTATAGTCTTTTAATATGCAAATTTCGAAAAAAAATTAATCATTTTTGTGTAACTTTCGTTGGAATTACATAGTACAAAAATGTAGGATGGGGGCACGATGCTGTGTTTTTCGTGATAGATGTCACGTCAATATTTAGGAATAAATCGCTAGCATTCCCTTGAAAGGAAGAATAAAAAACCACTAGTGTTTCGTATTACTTCCCAAAGGAACTAAGAAATAACTTTTTCGCAAATAGTTTTCTGCGAATAATTGAAAGGAATCGCACTTACTAGACCGAGCAATGTCAGTAAGGAAGATTATAAGTACATAAAAGGACAAAGTAGCCATGTCGATAAGCATAGACGCTGATTCGCTAAGCTGCCATTTAACTTGGAAGGATGTATCTATGGTAAGTAGAGAGCAAAGTACACAAGGATTGTACACTCCTGAGCTGGAGCATGATGCCTGTGGGATCGGTTTTGTTGCTCACTTAAAAAACCGTAAATCTCACGCTGTGGTAACACAGGCGCTGGATATGCTAGCCCGCATGGAACACCGAGGTGGTCAAGGTTGTGACCCTTGTAGTGGCGATGGTGCAGGTATCTTACTGCAAAAGCCTCATGAATTTCTTTTAGAAGAAGCCGTCAAACTCGGTATCAAACTCCCATCATTTGAAAAATATGGTGTTGGTGTTGTTCTATTCCCTAAAGATGAACATAAACGCCAACAATGCCGCGATATTCTAGAGCGTAACGCTAAGCGCCTTGATCTTGAAATTTTAGGCTACCGTGTTTTACCTGTTGATAATTCAATGATCGGCGAAGATCCGCTCAGCACCGAACCTCAGTTCGAGCACGTTTTCATTTCTGGTGGCCCGAGCATGGATCCAGCAGAGCTTGAGCGTAAACTTTATGTACTACGTAACTACACGGTTCGAGTATGTCTTGAGTCCGTGTCTAACATTGGCGATGATTTCTATATAAACTCATTGTCCTACAAGACTTTGGTGTATAAAGGCCAGCTCACTACAGATCAAGTTCCTCAATACTTCTTAGATCTACAAAACCCAACTATGGTGACGGCGTTAGCACTTGTGCACTCTCGCTTTTCAACCAACACATTCCCGAGATGGCGTCTTGCGCAACCATTCCGTTATATTGCTCACAATGGTGAAATTAACACTGTGCGCGGCAACTTAAACTGGATGAAGGCACGTGAAGCCATTCTAGAATCAAACCTATTCTCAAAAGCCGAAATCGACATGCTACTGCCGATTTGTTCAGAGAATGGTTCAGATTCATCTAACTTTGATATGGCATTAGAGCTGCTAGTTCTTTCTGGCCGTAGCTTGCCACACGCTTTAATGATGCTGATTCCTGAAGCATGGCAAGAAAATAAAAACATGGATCCAGCCCGTCGTGCATTCTACCAATACCATGCCAACATCATGGAACCTTGGGATGGCCCGGCTTCTGTTTGTTTCACCGATGGTGTTCAAGTAGGTGCAACCCTAGACCGTAACGGTTTACGTCCTTCTCGCTATACCGTAACCAAAGATGATTTCTTAGTGATGGCATCAGAGTCTGGCGCAGTTGAAATCGCACCAGAGAACATTGAATACCGTGGCCGCTTACAACCAGGTCGTATCTTTGTTGCCGATCTCGAACAAGGTCGTATTATTTCTGATGAAGAAGTAAAAGAGAGTATTGCTACCGCTAAGCCTTATGAGCAATGGGTTCAAGACAACCTACTCACTCTAAAAACTCTGCCTGATGCCGATAACATGCATCACCAACCTTCTCCTGCTCGCTTACTACAACATCAACAAGCGTTTGGTATTACTAGCGAAGAAGTAAACGACATCATTCATGTGCTCGCAGAAACGGGTTATGAACCACTGATGTCAATGGGTGCAGACTGGCCATTAGCAATATTGTCACACCAATCTCAGCACTTATCACACTACTTCAAGCAGCTATTTGCTCAGGTAACTAACCCACCAATCGATCCGATTCGTGAGCGCATGGTTATGTCACTTAACACCTACCTAGGTCGTGACCATAACCTGCTAACTGAAACGCCTGAACACTGTCGAAAAGTAGAGTTAGAGTCACCTGTTTTATCTAATGCAGAGCTTGAGAAACTACGTGCGATCGATAATGAGCACTTGCAAGCTAAAACATTAGACATCGTTTTCCGTGCCACCGAAGAGCCAGGTAAACTAGAGCGCGCCCTAAAACGTATTTGCCAATATGCAGAAGATGCAGTGGTAGATGGTTACTCGATTATTCTCTTAACCGATCGTGCAACTAACTCTAACCACGCGGCAATTCCAGCCATGTTGGCAGTTGGTGCGGTGCATCACCACCTAATCCGTAAAGGTTTACGTGCTAAATGTGACATCGTGATCGAAACAGGTGATGCTCGTGAGACACATCACTTTGCAACTCTAGTCGGTTACGGTGCCAATGCGGTTAACCCGTACTTAGTGACTGAAACGATCGTTGATCTTCAGAAGAAGAAAAAACTCGATCCTGAGATCCCAACTGAAGACTACTTCAATAACTACCGTAAAGGCATCAATGCTGGCTTATTGAAGATTTTCTCTAAAATGGGTATTTCCACACTGCAGTCGTACCATGGTGCGCAAATTTTTGAAGCGCTTGGTATCAGTAAGTCTGTGGTTGATAAATACTTCACAGGTACTGTGTCTCGTATTCAAGGTTTAACCATTGACGATATCGCACGAGAAGTGTTGATCCGTCACCGCGTGGGCTACCCAACGCGTGAAATACCAATTCAAATGTTAGATGTGGGTGGGGTTTACCAGTGGAAACAACGTGGTGAAAAACACCTGTTCAACCCTGAAACTATTTCATTGTTGCAACAATCGACTCGTAATAAAGATTACGCGCAATTTAAGCAATACGCTAAAACTGTTGATGATCAAGGTGATAACGCAGCAACACTACGTAGTCAGCTAGATTTCATCAAAAACCCAGCAGGCTCAGTACCACTTGAAGAAGTTGAGCCAATTGAGAATATTCTGAAACGCTTTGCCACAGGTGCAATGAGTTTTGGTTCTATTTCTTACGAAGCTCACTCAACCCTAGCGGTTGCGATGAACCGTATTGGAGCTAAGTCAAACTCTGGTGAAGGTGGTGAAGATCCAATTCGCTTTGAGAAAAAGGACAATGGTGACTGGGAACGTTCGGCAATCAAACAGGTTGCTTCAGGTCGTTTCGGCGTAACCTCTTACTACCTAACTAACGCTGATGAGCTGCAAATCAAAATGGCTCAAGGTGCGAAACCTGGTGAAGGTGGTCAGCTACCAGGTGATAAAGTGGATGATTGGATCGGTGCGACTCGTCACTCGACTCCAGGAGTCGGTTTAATTTCACCACCACCGCATCATGATATTTACTCTATCGAAGACTTAGCTCAGCTTATCTACGATCTGAAAAATGCTAACCGTGACGGCCGTGTTAACGTCAAGCTAGTATCAGAAGCTGGTGTGGGTACCATTGCATCAGGTGTTGCCAAAGCAAAAGCGGATGTGGTTCTAATCGCAGGCTTTGATGGTGGTACGGGTGCATCACCTATGTCTTCAATCCGTCACACTGGTTTACCGTGGGAACTTGGCCTAGCTGAAACGCACCAAACCCTACTGAAAAACGGCCTACGTAACCGTATCGTTGTTCAGTCTGATGGTCAGATGAAAACACCTCGTGACCTTGCTGTCGCTACACTACTTGGTGCAGAAGAATGGGGCGTAGCAACCGCAGCACTAGTGGTTGAAGGCTGTATCATGATGCGTAAGTGTCACAAAAACACTTGCCCAGTTGGTATTGCAACACAAAACAAAACCTTGCGTGAGCGCTTTGATGGCCGCGTAGAAGATGTCGTGACTTTCTTCCAATACATGGCAGAAGGTTTACGTGAAGTAATGGCAGAACTTGGTTTCCGTACTATCGATGAAATGGTTGGTCAATCTCACAAACTCAAAGTACGTGATGATATCCAACACTGGAAATATAAGAACCTCGATCTTAGCCCTGTATTACATATTCAACCGCCTCGTGCTGAAGATGGTATCTACAATCAGAAACCTCAAAATCACGGATTAGAAGCGGTATTGGATCGTAAGTTAATTGAAGCGGCTCAACCTGCTTTAACTAAAGGTGAAGCGGTAGAGGCTCTCTTCCCTATTATCAATACCGACCGTAGTACGGGTACTATGCTGTCGAATGAAATTTCGAAAGTATATAAAGACCAAGGTCTACCAAAACCAATGAACGTTAAGTTCACCGGTTCTGCTGGTCAGTCATTCGGTGCTTTCCTTGCTAAAGGCGTTAAGTTTGAAGTGGAAGGCGATGCCAATGACTATTGGGGTAAAGGTCTATCAGGCGGTACATTAGTACTCTACCCTGATCGCCGTTCGACAGTAGTTGCTGAAGATAACATCGTAGTTGGTAACGTATGTTTCTACGGTGCAACGTCAGGTCAATCCTTTATCCGTGGTATGGCTGGTGAACGTTTCTGCGTTCGTAACTCTGGCGCACACGTAGTCGTTGAAGGCGTTGGTGACCATGGTTGTGAGTACATGACTGGTGGTTCAGCGATTATCCTTGGCTCAACAGGTCGTAACTTTGCTGCTGGTATGAGTGGCGGTGTGGCTTATGTTTGGGATAAAGATGGTGACTTCGATAAGAAGCTCAACCCAGAGTTAGTGGATGTCGATCCAATTGAAGCTGAAGATAAAGCGTTCATTAAAGATATGCTGACCAAGCATGTTGAGTACACTGGAAGTACAGTGGCGCAAAACTTCTTAGCTGATTTTGAAAACAACCTAGCAAGCTTGGCAAAAGTTATGCCTCGTGATTACAAAGCTGTATTGCAAAAGCGCAAACAAGCCGCAAACAAGGAAGAGTTGGAGGCCGTCAATGGGTAAGCCTACTGGATTTTTAGAGCACGGACGTGAACTACCGAAAAAAGTCGATCCGAGTGTTCGTATACAAGACAATAAAGAGTTCGTACTCGATGAGGAGTTTGGTGAAAAAATCAATACTCAAGCTTCTCGCTGTATGGATTGTGGAGTGCCGTTTTGTCATAGCGGCTGCCCAATTGGGAACATCATTCCTGAATTTAACGATGCGGTATACCGTGATAGCTGGGAAGAGGCTTGGAATATTCTAAGCAGCACCAATAACTTCCCAGAATTTACTGGTCGCGTGTGTCCTGCACCATGTGAAACTGCTTGTGTACTGGGTATTAACCAAGACCCTATTACGATTTGTAATATCGAGAAAAACATTGCTGAGCGCGCCTATAAAGAAGGCTTTGCTAAAGCACGTAAACCTCGTAAACGCACAGGAAAAACCATTGCGATTGTCGGTTCTGGCCCTGCTGGTTTATCAGCTGCAGAACAGCTCAATGCCGCGGGCCACTCAGTGACCGTATTTGAGCGTGATGAAAAAGTCGGTGGTTTGCTACGCTTTGGCATCCCTGACTTTAAACTCAGCATGGACGTCATCGACCGTAAAATTGACTTGATGGCAGAAGCTGGCGTTAAATTTGAAGTTAATGCTCATATTGGCGTTAACATCAATGCTCAGCAATTGCGTCAAGAATTTGATGTAATACTGCTTACCGGTGGTTCTACGGTTCCTCGTGATTTACCAATTCCGGGCCGCGACTTAAAAGGCGTCCATTTTGCGATGGAATTCCTAGGTCAAAACAACCGCCGCGCTAACAACATGGATCTAAAAGGTGAAGAAATTCATGCTAAAGATGACCATGTTGTGGTTATCGGTGGTGGTGATACCGGCTCTGACTGTGTAGGTACTTCTAACCGTCATGGTGCAGCAAGCATTACTCAAGTAGAAATCATGCCGATTCCACCGGAGCAACGCCCAGCTAACCAACCTTGGCCTCAATATCCAATGATCATGAAAACCACCACTTCTCACGAAGAAGGTTGTGAGCGTCATTGGAACATTTTGACTAAAGAGTTTATCGGCGATGAAAACGGTAATGTAAAAGAATTACGCATTGCAGACATTGTATGGGATGACGCCAAACCAGGTGAACGCCCAGGATTTAAAGAAGTGGAAGGCTCTGAGCGAGTCATTCCATGTACCAAAGCTTTCTTAGCTATGGGCTTCTTACATCCAGAGCCAAGCGGCGTACTTGCCCAATTGGACATCAAACTTGATGATCGAGGCAATGTCGCAGCCGAAGGTTACGCCACCAATCAAAAAGGTGTGTTTGCTGCAGGTGATATGCGTACCGGTCAATCACTGGTTGTTCGCTGTATCAATGAAGGTCGTGAATGTGCTCGTGCTGTGGATGCTTACCTAATGGGTAACTCACACCTCGAAGCAAGAGCCGATTCTTTGATGAAATCAGCGTAAGCAACTCAATAATATGATACCAAAGCCCCGTTAATTCGGGGCTTTTTCGTATCCTGACAATGATTAGCTCAAGGTATTAAAATTAAAAAGGTAATTAAAGATGCGAAAACTCAGCACCTTAGCTATGGTTATATTACTTACTGGTTGTACTCAGAGTTATGCTATGAAAGATAATAATCCCGATTTACTATGCAGCTCGAAACCTAACTGTGTTTCCACTCAAGAGCTAAGAAGTGATTATCAAGTTGCCCCATTTGAACTCATTTCAGAAGCGACAACTATCGATGAAATAGAACAAGTGGCACTGACCTTAAAAAGAACCAAAACGGTCAAAAAAACCGATGATCGCTTACATTTAGAATCCACCAGCCTAGTTTTCCGCTTTGTTGATGACCTTCACATTGTCAAACAAGGTTCACAACTTCAGGTTCGCTCAAAATCTCGCGTTGGTTACTCTGATTTTGGTGTAAATAAAAGCCGTGTAGAAGCATTACGTCAAAAGTTAATTGAAGCTAATTTACTCAAACCAAGCACCTAAAATTAAATCTGTTATGCTACAATCCCGCCATCTTTGACCCATATAGAGTAGATAGATTATGAAAGTTGGCATTATTGGCGCAATGGAACAAGAAGTTGCGATACTAAAAGAATCACTAGTTGGCTGTGAAACAACAACTAAAGGTGGTTGCACTTTTTATACTGGCAGCATTAATAATGTGACAATTATCCTTCTGCAATCTGGTATTGGTAAAGTCTCAGCCAGTATCGGTACCACTCTATTAATTGAATGCTTCCAACCTGACGTCATTATTAACACAGGTTCTGCTGGCGGATTTGATCCAAGTTTAAATTTAGGTGATGTGGTGATCTCAACAGAAGTTCGTCACCATGATGCCGATGTCACTGCATTTGGTTATGAAATTGGTCAAATGGCCGGTCAACCAGCGGCTTTTGCGGCGGATCCAACCTTAATTGAGATCGTAGAAAAAGCGCTTCAAGGTATGAAAGATACTCATGCGGTACGCGGTTTAATTTGTACCGGTGATACTTTTGTTTGTACGCCAGAAAAACAAGCGTTTATTCGTCAGCATTTCCCTAATGTGATTGCAGTAGAAATGGAAGCCTCAGCCATTGCACAAACTTGTCATCAGTTCCGTACACCGTTCGTGGTTGTGCGTGCCATTTCTGATGTGGCTGATAAAGAATCACCAATGAGCTTTGATGAGTTTCTACCACTTGCCGCCAAACGTTCATCAGAAATGGTGATCAATATGCTTGCTCAAATGCAATAAATAACAGATTGATACCCAAGTGATTTATTTTCAAATAGCTTGGGTATCAATATAGCCATGAAACCTCTCATGGTTATATTAAATCAAGGATGAGGAAACCATAGAATATGTACACTCGTGCAATTACGCCTCTGACTTTATTGGCGCTATTTTTATCCTCACAAATATTCGCTACCCCACTTTCTCCCCATGTTGCACAGCGCGTGATAACCCTGTCACCACATGCTACTGAACTCGCTTTTTCTGCAGGGCTTGGCGATAAACTGGTTGGAGTAAGCCAAGCAAGTGATTACCCACCAGAAGCCAAAGATATCGAGCAAGTAGCTAATTACCAAGGCATCAAATTAGAACGTATTTTAGTGCTACAACCCGATCTCGTGATCGCATGGAAAAAAAATGCAAACTCTCGTGAACTCGATCAATTAGAAAAATTTGGCATTCCTATCTACTACTCATCAATTGAAAGCTTGGATGATATTCCAAGTAACTTAAGGCAACTGAGTCTGTGGGCTGAAGACTCATCGGTGGGGAAAAATAATGCCACCAAGTTTGAATCTATATTGACTCAACTACGCTCTCAATATCAAAATCAAGCCAAAATTCGCTATTTTTATCAACTCAGCCAAAAGCCGATGATGTCAGTCACTGACCCTAATTGGCCGACTGATATTTTTCAGATTTGTGGTGGAGAAAATGTCTTAACAAATACCAAAGTTGCTTATCCACAAGTTGGCATAGAGCAAGTTATCGCCTTACAGCCTGAGGTGATTTTTAATTCTCATCTGGCTACCAATAATGACGCAACATGGCAAAATTGGCCGCAGATACCAGCAGTTAAACATAATTTCATCTGGTCGGTTAACCCTGATTGGCTATCACGCCCAACCATGCGTAGCTTAAAAGCCATAAAACAAGTATGTGGCTATTTTGATAAAGCTCGCAAAAAATAACCATTTGGCGTGAACCGTTTTTACCAGTAGAATCTGCGCCAACTTTAACCTCCTCAACCCTGAATGAAGACCATACCCCATGGATACCAGCCTACTGTATTTGTTTGATTTATTCGGCACTGCCATCTTTGCCATTTCAGGAGTACTACTTGCGGCTCGATTGAAAATGGATCCTTTTGGCATGGTAGTCCTCGCCAGTGTCACAGCCATCGGCGGCGGCTCGATTCGCGATATGATGTTAGGCGCAACGCCAGTATTTTGGATCATCGATAATAATTATTTATGGGTGATTTTTATTACCTGCCTAGCCACACTATTGCTCGTCAGACAACCCAAACAACTGCCTTGGTATATTCTGCCGGTTTGTGATGCCATTGGCTTAGCCGTGTTTGTTGGAATTGGCGTTGAAAAAACCTTATTACTACAAGACTCAATGATGATCGCAGTGATCATGGGAGTATTAACAGGCTGTGGCGGAGGTATTATTCGCGATATTCTTGCTCGTGAAATACCAATGGTGCTGAGAAGTGAGATCTATGCCACTGCATGTATCGCTGGTGGGATCACCCATACGCTCGCTTTATATTTTGGTCTCCCCTCTCAACCGGCATTTTTACTAGGGGTAGTCACAACATTAACCATTCGCTTAGCAGCTATACGTTGGCATCTATCTCTACCAACCTTATCAGTGAAAAGCTAATTCGCTTGATATAGGCACAAAAAAGGAGCTCATTAGCTCCCCCTTTGATTGATATAACCAAGTGATATTACTTGATAGTAATGCGCGCAAATTTGCGTTTACCGACTTGGTATATTGCAGTACCTGATTCTGGTACTAACTTAGTATCTTCAATTTTCGCGCCATCGATTTTTGCTGCGCCTTGACGAATCATACGCATTGCATCTGATGTTGAGCCGACTAAGCCCGCTTCTTTTAATACGTTCCCAATTGCCATACCTGATTCAAATTCAAACTCTGGCATTTCATCTGGCATCGCACCTTTTTGGAAACGATTAATAAACTCTTGCTCCGCCGCATCCGCATCGGCTTCACTATGGAAACGTGCAATGATTTCTTTAGCTAACAAGATCTTCACGTCACGTGGGTTTTTACCAGCTTCCACATCTGCTTTAAATTGCGCGATTTCTTCCAATGGACGGAAAGAAAGAAGCTCGTAGTAGCTCCACATTAACACATCAGAAATAGACATGATCTTACCGAACATTTCAGTCGGAGATTCACTAACACCAATGTAGTTGTGAGCAGATTTAGACATTTTCTTCTCACCATCTAGACCAACCAACAAAGGCATCATTAATACTACCTGAGGCTTCTGGCCACTAGATTTTTGCAGCTCACGTCCCATCAACAAGTTAAACTTCTGGTCAGTACCTCCAAGCTCAACATCGGTTTCCATCGCCACAGAATCGTAACCTTGTAATAAAGGATACATAAATTCATGAATCGCAATAGGCTGATTATTTGAATAGCGTTTTTTAAAGTCGTCACGTTCAAGCATACGTGCAACAGTTTGATTTGCCGCTAAACGAATCATGCCTTCTGCACCCAATTCCGATAACCACTCAGAGTTAAACTGAATTTTGGTTTTCGCAGGATCTAAAATCTTAAAGACTTGTTGCTTATAAGTTTCAGCATTGGCTAGAACATCTTCACGCGTCAATGGTGGACGAGTGGTATTTTTACCCGTTGGGTCGCCAACCATACCCGTGAAATCACCGATCAAAAATGTCACTTCGTGCCCTAGTTCTTGGAAGGCACGTAACTTATTTAAAATAACGGTATGACCTAAATGAATATCTGGCGCAGTAGGATCGGCACCCAATTTAATTCTTAATGGGCGGCCTTCTTTTAATTTAGCAATCAGTTCTTCTTCAGGAATCAGTTCTTCTACACCACGCTTAATTTCAGCCAGTGCCGCTTCAATGCTCGACATTTAGATTTACTCCAACAATTCTGTAAAAATACGTATCAGAACATAATACGCAATAGCGCTGTTTTTGGAAACCAGTTAGACTGGCTCATCTTATTTTTCCGAGCAATTAATTGCCTTAATAACAGAATTTTTTTTAATAATGCGCGCATTCATCAGCCAATTACCTATTTTTCATAAAGTACTGATCGGATTTATCAGTGCTTTAACCATTCTCGTGGCGTTTTCTTTACCTGATATGGAAGAGTTAACTCAGCATGAACCTCGTTTAAAAGTCGGAAAACACTACCCACTCGTTATTCCTGAAGACATTTTTATCCAGCAAAGTCCACCAAAAGTATTTACAGACTGGGAAACTTATACCGTTAAATCAGGTGAAAGCACCGCATTGCTTTTTAATCGAATTGGTTTATCGGCTCAATTACTCTATCAACTTGTGTCTTCTAATGAAGAAATTGAGAATCAACTGTCACGTCTACGCCCTGGCGATAAACTCATTTTTGGTTTTAATGAAAACCATGAGTTTACCCAATTAATCCGACCAATATCGGCTTACCAATCTTTTCGCATATCAAAAACCAAAGATGGCTTTCGATCGCATATTGAGAAGAAAGAGATCAATAAACATTTCAACCATGCCGAAGCGACCATTACATCTAATTTTTGGAATGCTGCAGTGACATCCGGCTTAACACCAAACCAAATAATGTCTTTGGCTGGTATTTTTGGCTGGGATATTGATTTTGCGCTGGATATTCGCTCCGGTGATAATTTTAAAGTGTTGTTTGAAGAGCAATTTGTTGAAGGTAAAAACATTGGTGGAGGAAATATTCTAGCAGCGGTATTTACCAACCAAGGCACAACATTTAAAGCCGTTCTTAATCCAGAAGATGGCAACTATTACGCCCCCGATGGTCGGGCAATGAAAAAAGCCTTTCTGCGTTCACCGATTGATTTTCGTCGAGTCACCTCTAATTTTAACCCAACTCGTCGACACCCAGTGACAGGTAAAGTAGTCGCACACCGAGGCACCGACTATGCAGCTCCAGTAGGCACAGCAATTTGGGCGGCTGGTGATGGTATTGTCGAAAAAGCAGGTTATAACCAATTTAACGGCAATTACGTATTTTTGCGTCACAGCAACACCTATATCACTAAATACTTACACATGAAAAAACGCTTAGTGAAAACTGGGCAGCGAGTGAAACAAGGGGATACTATAGGAACACTGGGTGGAACCGGACGAGTAACCGGCCCTCACTTACACTATGAATTTTTGGTCAATGGCATACATAAAAACCCACGAACTGTGGATTTACCTCAATCGAGGTCGCTAACGGGAGATAAAAAAACCCGTTTTGTTAAACTTGCTAAGCAACAGCTTGATAAGTTAAACCAGTATGATCATCGTTTAATTGCTCAAGATAAATAATTAAAGTTGATATACCCTTAAATAAAAAATGCCCAGTTGATAATTAAATCAACTGGGCATTTTACTTGGAATTATTTATAAATTTTTTAATTTAGGTTTTCTGTTAAACACTAAATGATGCGCCACAACCACAGGTAGTAGTCGCATTCGGGTTGTTCACAAAGAAGCGAGAGCCTTCAAGGCCTTCGGTATAGTCAACCACACCACCAATTAGGTACTGTAAGCTCATAGGGTCCACCACCAGTGTCACACCTTGCTTAACAATAGTCGTATCACCGTCATTAACCTTCTCATCAAAGGTAAAACCGTATTGGAAACCACTACAACCGCCACCAGTAATATATACACGCAATTTTAGATCTGGGTTTTCTTCTTCAGAAATCAGCACTTTAACGCGAGACGCAGCAGTGTCAGAAAAAGATAATGGTAATTGCTCATCGCTCATGACGACCTCTCTCATTAGCGTTGTTACCAAGTTATCTACTTGGCACGACGATTGGGTAGAACACACTTCATCATTGAAATGAATTTCAGATAACTGGATTATCTAATACCTGACCTTATCGTTCAAGTATTCATCGTGAGTTAATCCAAATTAAGCGATCAGATGTATGAATACCGAATCAAACTAAATACGATTTTTTCTATTGTAAATTAGATCTTTTCTCCGAAAATCCCAACTATAGCCAAAAACCTCGGTGAAAAAAGTGCAAAACTCGTCAGCTTAGATACAATGCGACTGAAATTATCTCATCTGCTCGAGCTCTGACTTTTCAGCCGATAGAGCAGCAAAGAAATAGCATTATTTAAGGATAGAGCATGAGTAAGTCTGCTGAACTATACCAAAAAGCCCAACAAACCATTCCAGGTGGCGTTAATTCTCCAGTGAGAGCCTTTAACGGTGTGGGTGGTGATCCCCTCTTTATTGAACGTGCTGATGGTGCACTAATTTTTGATGCCGATGGCAAAGCTTACATTGATTATGTAGGATCTTGGGGTCCAATGATCCTTGGCCATAACAATTCAGCGATTCGCAACGCCGTCATCAAAGCAGCAGAACGCGGCTTAAGCTTCGGCGCTCCGACTAAAACTGAAATAAAAATGGCTGAGTTAGTTTCAGAGATGGTGCCATCAATGGAACAACTTCGCATGGTAAGCTCTGGTACCGAAGCGACTATGAGCGCGATTCGTTTAGCTCGTGGATTTACTGGCCGAGATAAAATCCTAAAATTTGAAGGTTGTTATCACGGTCATGCAGATAGCTTATTAGTAAAAGCAGGGTCAGGAGCATTAACTCTAGGCCAACCTAGCTCTCCTGGCGTTCCTGCTGATTTTGCAAAGCACACCTTAACCGCAACTTTTAATGATTTAGATTCGGTACGTGCTTTATTTGAAGCAAATCCAGAGCAAATCGCATGTATCATTGTGGAGCCTGTTGCCGGTAATATGAACTGCATTCCACCAGTTGAAGGCTTTCTTGAAGGTCTACGTGAGATTTGTGACGAACACAAAGCACTACTGATTTTTGATGAAGTCATGACGGGCTTCCGTGTTGCTCAAGGTGGTGCACAGGATTACTACGATATTAAGCCAGACTTAACTACCCTTGGAAAAGTCATTGGTGGCGGTATGCCTGTCGGTGCTTTCGGTGGTCGTAAAGATGTCATGCAATATATCGCACCAACCGGCCCTGTTTATCAAGCGGGGACTTTATCAGGTAACCCAATCGCAATGGCGGCAGGCCTAGCTTGTTTGAAAGAGTTACGAGGCGAAGAGAATGAAGCACGTCTCGCTAAGCGAACTAAACAGCTAACGAAAGGCTTAAAGAAAGCCGCTGATAAGTATGGCATTCCGTTTACCGTTAACCGTGTTGGTGGCATGTTTGGTTTCTTCTTTACTGAGCAAAAAACCATTACCTGCTACGAAGATGTGACCAAATGTGATACTGAACGCTTTAAACGTTTCTTCCACCTGATGTTGGAGCACGGTATTTACCTTGCACCTTCAGCATTTGAAGCTAGCTTTATGTCACTAGCTCACTCATCACGTGAAATTGAAGCAACCATTGAAGCCGCTGAACGTTGTTTTGCTGTTATGGCTGAAGACAAATAGTCCTACTTCCCCATAAAGAATAAAGGAAAAGCGTTAGAGTTGCTCTAGCGCTTTTTGTTTGCTAATTAACCACTGATTAATTCCAATTAAGCACCACTAAAATAACTAATACTGAAATTAATAACGTAAACCATGGTATCGACTTTTTTGATTGGCTCTTACAACCATTTTTATTATCACAACAGCCCATAACTCTACCTCCCATATACCGTTATTTCAAAATCTTAGATTGATCACTCTACCAATTATCGCCATTATAATAGTGACAATGTTATCGCTTACGCTTTGGTAACAACATACTCCTGATGACCACTATTACGCAAGGAAGATCCATGCCCAATAAATTTAGAATGACAGCCACACATTGGGTGCTGATCATTGCCCTACTTGGCGCTGCTTATGCCTGCTACTTATTGATCACGCCTTACCTCAACTCGATCATCATGGCATTTATTATTTCTTTATTAGTGTTCCCGCTACACAATAAATTAAATTTACGCTGGCCAAATCACCGTAATAGCACCGCTTTTCTTTCCTGCCTATTATTAACCTTTGTGATCGTGCTTCCTTTGCTCGCCATTTTTGCATCCATCGTTCAGCAAGGAGCAAGCTTATCGCAAACCATCTACTCTTGGGCAACCCACGGAGGCATTCAAGATGCATTAGCCCAACCTTATGTTGTGAAAGGTCTAAGTATCATTAATCATTACTTGCCTTTTGATAATATCGATCCTCAACAATTAGCTCAGCGCGCCGCAAAATTTATTTCTCAATTTGGAAGTACTTTAGTCTCTATAAGTGCAGGTATTTTAGGTGATGCTACAAACTTTATTATGAACTTCTTTTTAATGTTGTTTGTATTATTCTTTTTACTACGCGATCAAGAAAGATTGGTCGATAACATGCGCCATATTCTGCCATTATCACGCAGCCAAGAAGATCGCCTATTAAGTGAAATTGAACAAGTCTCAAAATCGGCCGTTCTTGGCTCTTTCTTAACCGCGATTGCACAAGGGGTAGTTGGTGGATTGGCATTTTGGATTGTTGGACTACCCGGATTATTTTTAGGCACTATGATTGGGGCTGCCTCTTTTATTCCTGTAGTAGGAACGGCTCTGGTTTGGGTACCTGCTGCTGCTTATCTATTCCTCACCGGAGAGGTTACCTGGGCAATTTTCATTGTCGTATGGGGAATAGCAGTGATTGGCTCCATCGATAACCTATTGCGCCCATTATTAATGCAAGGTAGTGCAGGTATGGATACTTTGATGATCTTCTTTGCTTTACTAGGCGGTATTCAGTTATTTGGTTTGATCGGTTTGATCTATGGTCCGCTCATTTTTGCGATAACCATGGTGCTATTTAAAATGTATGAAGAAGAGTTTAAACACTTTCTCAATATGCAAGATAATAGCTAACATCATAGAAACAGACTGCTATTGTTTCGATTGGTATCCAGGCCTGATTATGAGAAAATCAGGCCTGTTTTATTACTAGGTAGAATATCCATGTCCACATACACAGCGCCAAGCCAGATCGCCCAACGTCAACTAGAGTACTTTCAAGGTAAGCATGTTTTAATTGCCGGTGAAGCGGAAGATTTATTCTGTCTTGAATTGATGAAGCACTGTGAATCGGTATCCATCTTTACTACTCATTATGGTTACCATAAGCAATTTGAAAACACGTCCAATATTCAATCCTATTTTGGCGCACAATTAGAGGCTGAAACTAAAGCTGATATGCTACTGTTATATTGGCCAAAAGCAAAAGCTGAGGCTGAATATTTACTCGCAATGCTGATGGACAAACTTGGCGTCGACACCGAAATCTGTGTGGTAGGAGAAAACCGCTCTGGTGTGAAAAGTATCGAAAAGATGTTTGCTCAATATGGCATCATTAAAAAGTACGACTCAGCCAGACGCTGTTCATTTTACTGGGGGCAGTGTCAGACTCCAGCGAAGCCTTTCACCCTATCAGAATGGTACAAGAGTTACCCAATTACCATAGGTAAAGATACCTTAACGATTAAAAGTCTACCTGGAGTGTTTAGTCATGGTGAGTTTGATAAAGGCAGTGAACTACTGCTAGCAACCTTACCGAATTTAAAAGGAAGAGTGCTCGATTTTGGTTGTGGTGCGGGCGTAATCGGCAGTGTTATGGCCACTCGTAATCCACACATCTCACTAGAAATGTGTGACATCAGTGCGCTTGCGATTGAATCAAGCAAAGCAACCTTACAAGCCAACGGTCTAAAAGGAAAAGTTTTTGCTTCAGATATCTATTCTGATATCACAGGAAAATATGACTACTTAATTAGTAACCCACCTTTCCACTCAGGATTGGATACTAATTATTCTGCGGCAGAAAGCTTACTTTCCCAAGCCCCGAACCACTTATCCCACGCAGGTAAAATGATTATCGTGGCCAATAACTTTCTAAAATACCCTCCAATTATTCAAAAAGCTTTTGGCGAATGTGAAACACTAGATAAAAATACCAAGTTTTCCATTTACTTCGCTCAAAAATAGCAGCACTGTTCAACCGGCTCTGATAGCGTGATATTTGAATTTTCAGTATCACGCTTTTTATTATCCGTACCTACCCCACAATTTTGACATTTTATTGATATTCATAGCGGTCGATCACCTTTTTTGCTGCCGAAAATCAAGCTTACTTAACTATTCGTGTATAAAATAGTAAAAAGACATATCACCGACAATGTGTCTTCTTTATTAGACCTAAGTTAAACTAAACCTAACCCACTTAAATCAGCTTTTTTAGGTTATTCACCAATAACAGGCAAGCAGTATTATCATGTTCAAGCCCAATAAGACTCATAAATTTCAAAGACTTCAACACACTTTAATGGTGGCCTTTCTGGTTTTAAGTCTTACTCCTCTTACTATTATTGGTTTGTTTTTTCTTCATTCTCACACCCAAGACCTACAAGAGCAAAGTACCTCATATTTGACCTCAGTTCGCGACACGAAAAAACAACAAATTAACGATTATTTAAAATCTAAAGAGTCCGAAGTAATGGGAATGGTGCGCTCAGAGCTAGCCTATGCCAGCGGTGGTCGGTTTTATGGCTTAATAAGTGCTTTTAACAAATTAGGCGACACACCAGAGCAAGCACGCATAAATGCGCAACAACGCTATATACTAGGCTCTGGCGATCAAATAAAAACATCCGTTCTGCCAGAATCTCCTAATTATGCCAGCACCGAGCGATATCGATTGTTGCATAAACGTTATCATTGGGCTTATGTTGATGTTCTAAAACGCTCAGATTTCAGCGATATTTTGTTAGTTGATCTAGAAGGCGATGTTGCCTATTCAGTTAACAAGAACGATGAGTTTGGCACCAATTTGATTTCGGGTAAGTATAAAGATTCACCTCTAGGTCATACTTTTCAACAGCTAATCGCGACCGTTAAAGAATCACGTAAAAATAACGAAGACTATACCCCTATCATTTTGTCTGATTTTTCCAGTCAAAATGGCGAACAGATTCTATGGATTGGCGCCCCGATTATTCAACAAGGTTACCTACACAGCTATGCGATGTTTAAATTACCAAGCACCGCATTAACCAACACTGTGGCAGACAATAATAAGGATGTAACTAAGTTACTGGTAGGTACCGACCAACAAGCCAAGATTCAAGGGATCACCTCAGATCAAATTAATGCCAGTAATGAGGTAGTTACAAAAGCGTTAGCCGGAAAAACAGCGGTTGAATCTTTTACTAATAGTCTCCATGAAAAAGTTATCGCCGCTTACACTCCAATCAATACTCAAGGTAAAACTTGGGCTTTAGTGATTGAATTACCAGAAAAGGATGCCTATTCACGGGTTCAACAATTAAAGCATATTTTTTACATTGTCATGTTGATAGGCATCCTCGTTGTGTTTATCTGCTCTCATTACCTGTCGAACTTTATCACCCGACCTTTGCTTAAATTAACTTGGGTCGCCGAAAGGGTCTCTGCTGGCGATTTATCACAAGACATTATCAATATAGATCGTAAAGATGAGATTGGCCGACTCGCCACCAGCTTTGCTCGTATGCAACGTTCAATTAAAGATAAGATAGAATTAATTGGCGATCAAAATGCGAAGTTAGAAGACAATATCAAAATCATCCGTCAACAAAATGACGAGTTACATCTAGCCAATAAATTAAAAGATGAGTTTTTGGCTACCACCTCACATGAGTTGAGAACCCCTCTACATGGCATGGTCGGGATTGCTGAAGCGTTAAACTCAGGAGCCAATGGCCCTATTCCCGCGAATCAAAAGCACCAACTTTCCATTATCATTAATAGTGGCCAACGCTTAGCTACTCTGGTTGATGATTTGTTGGATTATCATAAAATGCGTTATGGTAATCTCGATATTCAAACCACTACCGTTGATTTAGCAGCAACGACTAAACTGGTACTAGAGTTATCTAAGCATCTGCTGGGTAGCAAACCAATTCGCATTATTAATCAAACGCCACAAGAGCTTCCTTTAGTATTAGCAGATGCTCAACGCTTAGAGCAAGTACTATATAATCTCGTCGGTAATGCCATCAAATATACCTCTGAAGGTAAGATCATCATCTCGGCCACCGTACTAGAACAAAAAGTTCGTATCCAAGTCGTCGATACCGGGCAAGGAATTCCTGCCGATCAGCTCGAACATATTTTTGAGCCACTCATTCAAGCTGGGCAAGATGCGAGCCGTTACCGCCAAGGGGCTGGACTTGGGTTATCAATTAGCCGCCAATTGATAGAACTTATGGGTGGCACTTTATATGTCAGTAGCCAACCAATGGTGGGAACAACCTTTAGTTTCTCTCTACCTATCGCAAGCCAACGACAAATTGACCATTATCAGCAAGGTGAGTTACAAAATCACTTTCAAGCGCCAGATACGCATAATTTTGTCAATATTGATGATTCATCATTACCGCAGAATCCAAATGGACCACTATTAATCGTCGCGGATGATGAACCGGTCAATCTGCAGATTCTAGATAGCTTTTTGCGTTTAGAGGGCTATCGAGTCCGTACAGCAAGTGATGGGGTAAGTGCCATACAATTGATTGAAGAAGAAAAACCTGAATTAGTGCTTCTCGATATTATGATGCCAGGCATGAGTGGTTATGAAGCCTGCCAAGAAATTCGTAAACAATACGATCATGGCCAACTCCCCGTCATCTTATTAACAGCATTAAGCCAAACCAATGACAGAATTAAAGGCTTTGATTGTGGGGCAAATGACTATTTAACCAAACCTTTTAATAAGCAAGAATTAGCGGCTCGTATTCGCGCCCATTTAACGGCAAGCAAAGCGGAAATTCGCCGACTTGAAAATGCCCAGTTACAACAAGAATTACGAATACGTGAACAAGTAGAAGCCAGCTTACTGGAAACTCAAGGTCGCCTATTAGAACAACTAGAATCAGCACCGGAAGCTATCATTTGCGTTCGAGATGATGGTAGAGTCCGCTTTGCCAATGATTCAGCAGCCAAGCTATTTAAGAGAACGCCAGAACAGCTTAAGCGCTCTCAAGCCGATGAAATTATCGCACCTAAATATCTCAAGACTACTCAAGAACATTTCTGTGGTGAAATCGATATTTTTATTGAGGATAAACGAGAACATATCAAGACCGATATTTTAACTTTACCTGAAGGTTCAGGCTTGAAATACATCTACATATTCAACGTAGGTAGTGGGATAAATGCCCAACGTATTGATAACCTAGAAACAGCAATTGAAGCCCTTTCGAGCTACGCATTTGAAGGGGACAAAAACAAACTCCAGCAATTAAAAGAATTAGGCGGAGAATTCACACGTCTAGCTGATAAGGTGTCAAACAAAAGCGAAGACAAACAACAGATAATGCGTGAAATACTAGTCGAAATGATGAACTGCGCACTGGATTATTGGGAATCAGACAGCGGCCAAACTAAATTTAATTTAGCCGAACAAAGCGGACTATGGCGCGTATATCTTGACCGTAGTACTTTGCAAACTCGAACTTTGGATAAGTACTTAAGAATCGAAACGTTACCGAAAACGCCTCGCTGGCGTACTGTTCTTAATACGATTGACTATATCTTACAACATACGTCATCTGAAACGCCTCAGCGACAACATTTGTTAAACTGCCGAGAAAAACTACAAACCCTCATCACCACTTAACCAAAGAACTGAAACGCTTGTCGCACTTAAAGCCAGCATCATCATGCTGGCTTTAATTTTACGATAGATAGAAAGCCTTATAATAGCGGATCATACAATCTCTCCCCCCTTTTTATTCCTCTCTACACCTAAATTAGTCAACGTTGCAGTGAGGCAACGAGTGAATATGCCTTATGAGAATAGATTGTCTATATGATTAAGAAGAATGAACACTGTCAACAAAGCTATAGCCAACCCAGTTAAACAGAAGCTATTTAGAGTACTTATCTGGAGTCTAGTTCTTATCAAGATATTTAACCACTAGCAAACTATTAACACTCAATAATATCGAGCTTAAACTTATTTTTCATTTAAAATAAACAGCATTGCAAGACTCTATTCCTGCTGTTTATTTCAACTAAATATCGATTTAAAAACTATCATATCTATTTTATTACAGGTAATGCGAAGCCAATCACAACAAATCGGCAATATTATTTTTTCAACGAAAACAAAGAGAGGGTTCTAATAGTGATCATTATCAACAAATAATAAGATTAAATAAAATCACAAACAAAAAGGCCACAAAAAAGATAGTGAGCACTTACATTAAAGAAGTTCAAACAAATAGAAAGTGATATTAATCACACTAAAAATAAGTTCAAATATTGACCATTAAGTATAAATTTTTACGATTTTAACGAGAAACACTGCTCTTTTAACGTTTTTAACGGGAATAGAAATTGACGATTTCAACGCTAGGGTGTTTTCTTGTATTGCCAAAGGCCTACAGGCCACTCTGAAATGCCACATAGGGTGTAACAGAACATCACACCCATATAGAAAGTGACAGTCATGAGGTAGGTCTTAAGCGAGTGTTTATCAATTGATGACATTCCTTTTAATTAAGCTAATACAAAAGCAAAAGTAAGGAACAGCTATGCTTACCAATATCAAGAAAACAGCAATCGCAGCAGCAGTACTTTCTGTCGCAGCAACAGGCTTTACTTCAGTTGCCACAGCTGCAGAACGCAGTGAGTTAACTATTGTGCCTGATTTCTACCCTACAATGGTTCGAAACTTCAACCCATACCTTGGTGCAACTAACTTAAAAACAACGACTGACTTCATTTATGAGCCTCTCGTTATCTTTAATGAAATGCACGGCAATACACCAGTAATGCGTCTTGCTAAAGATTACAAAATGTCTGATGACCTAATGACTGTCACATTTGATATTCGCGAAGGCGTAAAATGGTCTGATGGAAAAGCCTTTTCTGCCAATGATGTTGTTTATTCTTATGACCTATTGAAAAAATACCCAGCGCTAGATCAGTCTGGTATTAACAAATGGGTGAAAAGTGTAGAGAAGAAAGGTGATTATCAAGTTATCTTCCACCTAACTGAAGCAAATTCAAACGTACCTTATGAGATTTCTAAAGTGCCTGTTGTTGCTGAGCACGTATGGAAAGACGTAAAAGATCCAACAAGCTTTACCAACGAAAACCCTGTAGGTACTGGTCCATTTACTGAAATTGATACCTTTACTCCACAACTTTACATTCAGTGTGCTAACCCAAATTACTGGGATGCAGATAACCTAGATATCGATTGTCTACGTGTTCCACAAATCGCGAATAATGATCAGTTACTTGGCAAAATTGTTAATTCAGAACTAGATTGGACATCGTCATTCGTACCAGATATTGATAAAACTTACGCATCTGTAAGCCCTAATCACCATTACTGGTACCCACCAGCAGGTACACAAGCGTTCATGGTTAACTTTGCAGAGAAAGATCCTGCGAAGAAAGAAGCGCTAACTAACGTTGATTTCCGTCGCGCATTCTCGATGGCACTTGATCGTCAAACTATCATCGATATCGCTTTCTACGGTGCAGGTACACCAAACGATTTCGCTTCAGGTATGGGTTACACATTTGAAGCTTGGTCTGATGAGAAAGTTCACAACGAATATAAGAAATACAACACTTATAACGTTGAAGGTGCAAAAGCATTATTGAAGAAAGCTGGCTTTGTCGATAAAGACGGTGATGGATTTGTCGATACTCCATCAGGCAAATCTTTTGAACTACTAATTCAATCACCAAATGGTTGGACTGACTTTAACAACACAGTACAACTTGCGGTTGAGCAACTACAAGATGCTGGTATTAAAGCCAAAGCTCGTACACCTGAATTTGCGGTTTATAACCAAGCAATGCTAGAAGGTAACTACGATGTGGCTTACACCAACTACTTCCACGGTGCGGATCCATACACTTACTGGAACTCAGCATATAACTCAGCACTACAAAGTGGTGAAGGTATGCCTCGTTTTGCAATGCACTTCTTTAAAAACGCTGATTTAGATAGCTTGTTAAATAGCTTCTACAAAACAGCAGATAAAGATGAGCAGCTCAACATCGCTCATAAGATTCAGAAGATCATTGCTGAAAACCAAGTAACTATCCCAGTGTTATCTGGTGCTGCTATGTACCAATACAACACCAAGAAATTTACTGGTTGGTGGAATGAGAAAAACCCGAAAGGTCGTCCACAAATTTGGGCTGGTATTCCAGAGCGTCTACTTCACGTACTGGATCTAAAACCTGTTAAGTAACATGCAACCCCGCGGTGCGCTCATTTGCTAGCAGCGCACCGCCTTTAAACTTCCCCTCTTGATACGAAAATGTATGGCGCTCGGCGTCAGGGGATTTCTTTGTCTGAAATAGACTGCCTGAAACCAGAGTCAGGCCAAAAAATCTGGGAAAGTTAAGGTGTAAGTTATGGGATTTTTCTTAAAACGTTTAGGATTTTATTTTATCGCGCTGATCGTGGCTGCCACGATTAATTTTGCGATTCCACGCGCCATGCCAGGCGACCCTGTGACCATGATGTTTGCAAATGCCACGGTTCAAGTCACTCCAGAACGTATCGCAGCAATGAAAGAGCTTTTAGGCTTTGTTGATGGCGGTATTATCGCGCAATATTTTGCGTACATAAAAAACATTTTAAGCTGGAATTTGGGTACTTCTATCCAGTTTTATCCTCTGTCAGTTGAAAAGCTACTTGGTGGTGCATTTGGTTGGTCACTATTTCTAGCGGGTACTGCGGTTATCTTCTCATTCTCTATCGGTTCGATTCTGGGTATTTTTGCTGCATGGAAACGTGGTAGTAAATACGATGCCTTTATTTCTCCAGGTATGCTGGTCATTCAAGCGGTGCCTCAAGTGGTTATCGCCATGCTCGCGATGTTTACTTTTGCTGTCGGTCTACGTTGGTTCCCAACTGGTTATGCTTATACCGCAGGTAATATTCCCGATTGGACAAGTTGGGTATTTATTAAAGACGTACTTTGGCATGCCGTTCTACCTCTATTCTGTGCCTCGATAGTACAGATTGGCGGCTTCCTGATTAACATGCGTAACAACATGATTAACCTTCTTAATGAAGATTACATCACCATGGCAAAAGGCAAAGGTCTGAGCGAAAACCGTGTTGTCTTTAACTATGCTGCTCGTAACGCCATGCTACCAAGTGTCACCGCGCTTTCCATGTCACTTGGTATGGCAATTGGTGGTCAACTTATCGTAGAAATCATCTTTAACTACCCAGGGCTTGGTTCTGTACTATTTAACGCGATCAATGCGCGTGATTATCAAGTTCTTCAAGGGCAACTTCTTATCATGACCCTATTCATGCTGTTCTTTAACTTACTCGCAGACATGCTGTATGTCGTACTTGATCCTCGCCTACGCAAGGGAGGTAAATAATCATGAAAGCTCTTATTAAATTACTTTCAGGTAACTCAAAAGCCATGTTTGGTGTGGTGATCCTAACGGTTTTCATCTTAATGGCTCTATTTGCTCCATTAATTACCAAACATGAACCAGACCGTCGTACCGGTAATCCACACGAATACCCAAGTTTAGTCACTCATATGGCCAAACAAAGCCCTGATGGGTGGGTGGCACAAAACCTAGCTAATGATCGCCGCACTATGATCATGTCGAAAAAAGAAGACCATGTTCTGGGAACAACTCGCATGGGCCGTGATGTTTGGTCACAACTTGCTTACGGAGCACGAGTATCTTTAGGGGTTGGTTTTGGTGCAGGATTAGTGGTGTGTTTCCTTGCAACCATTATTGGGGTTTCAGCAGGTTATTTTGGAGGGAAAATTGATGACATCTTAACCGCTGCCATGAATATCATGCTAGTTATTCCACAATATCCATTACTGTTCGTTCTGGCTGCCTTTATCGGTGAAGCGGGTCCACTAACGATAGCATTGATAATTGGGTGTACTTCCTGGGCTTGGGGCGCAAGGGTTATTCGTTCTCAAACCTTAGCTCTACGTGAAAAAGAGTTTGTAAAAGCGGCGGAAGTATTGGGTGAATCTTCATTCCGAATCATTTTTGTAGAAATTCTACCAAACCTAATTTCAATAGTAGGTGCAAGCTTCATCGGTTCTGTAATGTACGCCATCATGATGGAAGCCACTATTTCATTCCTAGGTCTTGGCGATCCAAGCACTATTAGCTGGGGCATCATGCTCTATAACGTACAAACTTCTTCAGCCATTCTAGTCGGCGCTTGGTGGGAATTAATTGCCCCATGTTTAGCTTTGACTACCTTAGCGGTTGGTTTAGCGATGCTTAACTTCGCCGTTGATGAAGTCGCTAACCCACAACTTCGTTCACATAAAGGAATGAAGCGTTGGAAGAAGATTGCAGAGCAAGACCAAAAAGCACGTGAGCCTGAGTTGCCACCACAAAATGCAGTTTGGAGCGGAGATAAATAATATGACGACTACTAATAAACAAGAACCGCTGATTTCGATTCGCAATTTATGTGTTGACTACATAACTGATGCAGGCGATGTCCGTGCCGTAAATAACGTGAGCTTTGATATTGCTCCAGGTGAAGTCTTTGGTTTAGCCGGAGAATCAGGATGTGGTAAGTCCACCGTTGCTTTCTCACTAATGCGCCTACACAAGCCGCCAGCATTTATTACTGGTGGTGAAGTCATCTTCAATGGTGAAAACATCCTCAAATACAGCGAACAACGTATTCAGAGCTTCCGCTGGAGTGAAATGTCGATGGTATTCCAAAGTGCCATGAATGCATTAAACCCTGTATTACCAATGGAAGAACAATTTTGTGATGTGATTATGCGTCATACCAATATGACTCGTGATCAAGCTCGTAAGCGTGCTGCTGGCCTACTCGAAATTGTTGATATTCATCCAGATCGTCTAGGTGACTACCCTCACCAGTTTTCTGGTGGTATGCGTCAACGTTTGGTGATTGCGATTGCATTAGCACTTAATCCTAAAATGATCATCATGGACGAGCCGACAACCGCTCTTGATGTTGTGGTTCAGCGTGAAATCTTACAAAAAATCTATGCATTGAAAGAAGAGTTTGGTTTCTCCATCTTGTTCATTACCCATGACTTATCGCTGATGGTTGAGTTCTCAGATCGCATTGGAATTATGTACTCGGGTGAATTAATTGAAGTGGCGCCTTCTAAAGAAATTTTAGAATCGCCGTATCACCCTTACACCAAAGGGTTGGGATCATCTTTCCCACCATTAACTGGTCCTAAAACCAAGTTAACAGGGATCCCGGGTAATCCTCTTAACCTATTAGAGATTCCAGAAGGTTGCCGTTTCCAAGCACGTTGTGAACGTGTTCATGATACTTGTCGTCATGTTCCTACTCAGTTACGTCAAATAGAACCGGGTCGATTATCAAACTGCCACTTATACGGTGAGCCGATTGTTCAGGCGAAAGTTTAATTAAACGAGATAGAAATCAACACATCGTTTAGTCGTCACTAACGGCCAGTAAAACAAGAATTAGCGAAAAGCTGGAGACAATTATGAGCTCATCAGATAAATACGGAAAATTACTCATTGAAGGGAAGAACTTAGTTAAAGACTTCCCAATCACGAGTAATTCATTAAAGCAACCTATGATGCGTGCCATTAATGACGTGTCATTCAAAATGTACAAAAGCCGTGGTTTAGCGGTGGTTGGCGAGTCAGGTTCAGGAAAATCCACTACCGCCAAAATGATAGCCAAAATGTACGCACCGACTGCCGGAACGATTGAATATAAAGGGCGCAATATTCTCGATATCACTAAGCGGCAAGATCTCATGCATTATCGTGAAGGTGTGCAAATGGTATGGCAAGACCCGTTTGGCTCATTAAACCCAACTCACAATATCTTTCACCATATTGCACGTCCGCTGATCATTCACAATAAAGTGAAAAGCAGCAATAAAAAAGAATTGCAGGAAAGAGTCTATGAACTGCTAGAACAAGTAGGTCTTAATCCGCCAAAAGAAACGGCGGCAAAATTCCCTCACCAGCTTTCAGGTGGTCAACGTCAACGAGTTAACTTAGCGCGTAATATCGCGGTTGGTGCCGAAGTGGTATTAGCTGATGAACCAACGTCTATGCTCGATGTTTCTATCCGTGCAGGGGTACTTAACCTGATGGAAGAAATGAAGTTTGATAAGCAAATGTCACTTTTGTATATCACTCACGATATCGCTACCGCTCGTTATATTGCCGAAGATCTATCAGTGATGTATGTCGGCCACATGGTGGAATGGGGAGATACCGATGAAATTATTCACGATCCTCAACACCCTTATACTCAATTGCTGGTTTCTGCAGTTCCGGATCCTAAAAAATCGATCCATGAAAAACTGAAAGGTAACAAAGGGGAAATTCCTCTTTGGACACCAGATTCCCTTGGCTGTCCATTTGCTGGACGTTGTCTACACGCGACCGACAAATGTCGCGAGAAAATGCCAGGAGTCACTCAGTTAGCAGAAAACCACTTTGTTCGCTGCTACCTATTTGAGGATTAATCCTTTATCTATCCGCATACCAATCTGAAGCCTTCACTCAGATTGGTATGCCAACAAACTATTTGAACGTTGTCTATGCCTTTAAAATATTGGGCTATAGGCAGGAGGCTTGAAGCAGATATGCAAATTCTCACCAACCATATAGGTTACTCATGCTTTAGCAGCAAAAATGCGGTAGTACTTGCCTCAAATATTGATCATAAACTCACTACCCCGCCAGAGATGCAACAACCGCTCACCGCTCAATTGATCAATGTACAAACCCAACAGATCGAAGAGCAATTTCCAGTCACCTTTATTGGTAGTGTTGATCGTTGGCATCATGGTCACTTTTATCAAATCGATTTTTCTCGCTTTTCTAAAACTGGTAGCTACTTATTAGCTATCGATTCAGTGCAATCCCATTGCTTTGAGATCCAGAACAATATTTTAATCAACAGAACCTTCTCTGATGTACTGCATTACTTTAAATCTCAGCGTTGCGGTGGAAGGTTTGATAAACAAGATCGTAATGTACCAATATTAAGCTCAGATAAATCAACACAGCAAACCGTCGATGTTCATGGCGGTTGGTATGACGCCTCTGGCGATGTCAGTAAATACTTAAGCCATCTTTCTTATGCTAATTATTTAAATCCACAACAAATTCCAATGGTGGTGTGGAATATGTTGAAAGGGCTAAATCTTGCTAAAAATCATGATGACTTTGCGTTATTTTCCCAAGTTCGTTTAATCGAAGAAGCATTATTTGGCGCAGACTTTTTAGTTCGTATGCAAAGCCCACAAGGCTTCTTCTATATGACTGTTTTTGATAAGTGGAGTAAAGACACCGCTCAACGTGAAATTTGCGCTTATGAAACGCAAGATGGTCATAAAGGGCAAGATTACCAAGCTGGATTTCGTCAAGGTGGCGGCATCGCGATTGCAGCATTAGCAGCGGCTTCTCAACTAGCCGAAAGCGGTGAATACAGCCAAAAAACTTATCTCGATTGTGCAATCAAAGGCTATCAACATTTAATCGAACACAACACTCAATATCTCAACGATGGTGTTGAAAACATTATTGATGAATATTGCGCCCTATTAGCCTGTGTCGAACTATATCGCAGTACTCAAGATGAATTCTATTTATCAGAAGCACGTCGTTGGTCACAAGCATTAATGTTACGCCAGACTTCTGATGAGAACTTTGAATACTTTTGGTCAGCTAACCAAGATGGTTCAAGACCTTACTTTCATTCAGCAGAAGCCGGATTGCCAACGATTGCTCTCACTGAATATTTAGCGATTGAAACTGATGAATCATTATGTCAAACCACTTTATCAGTGATTGAAAATGCCGTGCGATTTGAGCTCACTATTAGTCAAAAAGTGGCCAATCCATTTGGTTACCCTAGGCAATATGTGAAAGCGGTTGATAGCGATAAACGTGACGCCTTTTTTATCGCTCATAACAATGAATCTGGTTATTGGTGGCAAGGTGAAAATGCACGGCTTGGCTCCCTTTCGGCTATGGCTAATTTAGTGCAGCCTTACCTACAAGATCCAACATTGAAAAACCAATTACAAAGCTACGCTCAATCTGCGCTCGATTGGATTTTAGGCTTGAATCCATACGACATGTGTATGCTTGATGGCCATGGTCACCATAACCCTGACTACCTACCAGAGCTTGGCTTCTTTAATGCTAAAGGCGGTGTATGCAATGGCATCACTGGTGGTTTTAATGATGAAGCAGATATTGCGTTCAATCCTGCTCCACAAAAAGATGACATGCTACAAAACTGGCGTTGGGGTGAGCAATGGATCCCACATGGCGCTTGGTATTTATTGGCGATCATCTCACAACAAACCGTCCAACAATATGCGGTGACAGAACCAGCAGTGGAGACCAACCATGAGTGATTTATTGGTCGGTATCGATGGTGGCGGCACGTCATGTCGCGCACGAATTCGTGATAGCCATGGAGTATTACTCGGTGAAGGGAAAAGCGGTAGTGCCAATATCTTATTAGGTGTTGAAGTTGCCATGGCTTCCATCACTGAAGCGATCAACCAGGCCACGCAACAAGCCGGTTTATCCCAACAAGACTTTTCTCGCATGCACCTAGGACTAGCACTAGCAGCGGCTGAACAAGAAAGCGCTTGGCAACAATTTATGTCGCTATCACATCCTTATGCCAGTGTTGTACTCAATACCGATGCTTATGGTGCTTGCTTAGGGGCGCATCAAGGACAAGATGGCGCAATCATGATTGCCGGCACAGGATCTTGCGGCATTTTATTAACTCAAGATAAGCAACATGTTGTCGGTGGCCGTGAGTTTCCTATCTCTGATTTAGGCGGCGGTGCAATTATGGGACTTAGACTAATTCAACACAGCCTACTGGTTCAAGATGGCATCTACCCTGCTAGCCCAATCACAGAGGTTGTTATGAGTCATTTTGATTATGATATTGATAACATCGTCACTTGGTCTAAAACCGCTCGTCCATGTGATTACGGCCAGTTTTCACCGCAAATTTTTGCTTGTGCGAATCAAGGGGATGAATTTGCAGAAAGCTTACTCACTCAAACTGCGCAAGATATTGAAATGTACCTCCACGCACTAGTAAGCAAGGGCGCAAGGCAGATTGCCTTAATGGGAGGCATCGCTGAACGTATACAACCTTGGCTTTCGCCAGCAATAACAGAGTACTTAGTGCCAGCCAAAAGCGATGCAATGGAAGGTGCTCTAATGATGGCAAACCAAGCGCAACATAACCTATTTCAATTTACTGAAAAATAATATAGCTACACGACGTAGCCTCAAAGGTGGACTCATGGATTATCGTATTGACCTCTCAGTTCTTGAACAACAAGAAAACTACACTCGCCTCGCCCTGACTTTACACAATTTAAGCGATGTGGATCTGCATGATTGGAAGCTCAGCGTTAGCTTCCGCCGCTTTATTCAACCGGCAAGCCTAAGCCAAGGCAGCATTGAGCAAATAGGTGGACTGTGCACTTTCTTACCGCAAGATAATCAAACACTTGCGGCAAATGCGCATTATTATGTCGAATTTGGCTGCCACACTGCACCATTCCAACTACTGGATGATGGTTTCGATGATGCCGTCATTCACACTCATACCCAAGGTGAAAATCAATTACTGGCAGTCGCCTTAACCCCTGTTGCCCTAAAATCGGCCAGTAAGCACAAAACATCAGTGCCACAAGTTGCAGCCAATACACTCGGGATCATTCCAAACCCACAGAGTTTGAAGCTAATCGAAGGTGAGTTTGACCTTAACCAAACTATCGTTTTTCAATCGCACTCTAATCAAGCTAAAAGCGCACTGACTTGGCTTGCTCAGGAATTAAGTCAAATACTCGATAGCACCATCAAGATGAGTACTCAAGGTAACCTCTGTTTAGTGACTTCACCGAACCTGACAGAAGGAGCTTATAAACTAGAAGTACAGCCTCATCAAATCATACTCGAGGCCAATTCCACCAGTGGCTTTATGCATGGTTGCGCGTCATTATGGCAATGGGTCAGCCATCAAGTTCACAATGGTAAGCAGACGCTACCATGCGTGCTAATTGAAGATAAGCCTCGCTTTAAACATCGCGGTATGATGCTTGATTGTGCGCGTCATTTTCATTCTGTAGAAACGGTTAAACGCCTGATCAACCAGCTTGCTCAGCTCAAATTTAATGTCTTTCATTGGCACTTAACCGATGACGAAGGATGGCGTATTGAAATTAAAGCCTTCCCACAATTAACAGAAATTGGCGCATGGCGTGGATTTGAAACTCCGATTGAACCGCAATATTCCCACTTAGCGAATAAGTACGGAGGCTTTTACACCCAAGAGCAGATCCGCGAAGTGATCCAATATGCCGCTGAACGCAATATCACCGTGATCCCTGAAATTGATATTCCGGGTCATTGTCGCGCAGCCATCAAATCATTACCCGAGTTATTGGTCGATCCTGAGGATCGTTCACAATATCGCAGCATTCAGTATTACAACGATAACGTGCTCTCACCGGCATTAGAAGGAACTTACACATTCCTGGACCAAGTTCTTACTGAAGTTGCCCAGCTTTTCCCTTCTCCTTTTATTCATATTGGTGCCGATGAAGTGCCACATGGCGTATGGGTTGATAGCCCAAAATGTCAGGCATTAATGCAACAGCACGGCTATTCAGATGCCAAAGAGTTACAAGGGCATTTATTACGCAGAATTGAAACCAAAGTAAATGAATTAGGCAAGCGAATGATCGGCTGGGAAGAAGTTCGCCACGGTAACAAAGTGAGCAAAGACACTATCGTATGTTCATGGATCACAGAGAAAGCAGCCGTTGAATGTGCATCCCAAAATATTGATGTGATTCTGCAACCGGCTCAATACACCTATTTAGATATAGTTCAAGATTACAACAGTGAAGAAATGGGTGTTAATTGGGCTGGAATTAATCCTTTAGATAAAGCTTATGGCTATGAACCTTTATCAGAATTAGCTGAGGACGATCCTCGCCGTCAACATATCTTTGGAATTCAATGCGGTCTTTGGTGCGAAATTATCAATAACCAAGATCGCATTGATCACATGCTTTTCCCTCGTTTGCTTGCACTTTCTGAAGTTTACTGGACCGATAAAGATCAGCGTGATTGGCAAGATTTTTTAGCGCGTCTTAATGGACATCAATCCACTTTAACTTACCAAGGCATTCAATTTCACCCTTGGCATAAAGCACTTTAATTTGCCCATGGAGCGCTGTAATCAGCGCCACCACGGTTTTTATTTTTTAGTAAGGAATACATTATGAAATACGGTTTTTTCGATAATGATAATCGTGAATACGTCATCACTCGTCCAGACGTGCCTGCACCATGGACCAACTATTTAGGCACAGAAAAATTTTGTACTGTGATTTCTCACAATGCCGGCGGCTACTCTTTCTACAACTCACCTGAGTACAACCGTGTTACTAAATTCCGTCCAAATGCGACATTCGATCGCCCAGGGCATTACGTGTATTTACGTGATGATGAGAGCGGCGATTACTGGTCGATTTCATGGCAACCGGTAGCAAAAAGCTTAGACGAAGCCAATTATGAAGTACGCCATGGTTTGTCTTACTCTAAGTTTAAATGTGAATACAACGGCATCACGGCCACTAAAACGCTATTTGTTCCTAAAGGTGAAGATGCTGAAGTGTGGGATGTAACCATCAAAAACACCTCAGACAAACCACGTACCATTAGTGCGTTTTCCTTTGTTGAATTCTCCTTTAGCCATATTCAATCGGATAACCAAAACCATCAGATGTCGCTCTACTCAGCTGGAACAGCTTACCGTGATGGCGTAATCGAGTACGACCTTTATTACAACACCAATGATTTCGAAGGCTTTTACTACTTAGCGTCAACCTTTGATCCTGATTCCTACGATGGCCAACGTGACAGCTTCCTCGGTTTATACCGTGATGAAGCCAATCCTATCGCAGTAGAGCAGGGAAAATGTTCAAATTCCGCGCAAACCTGTTACAACCATTGTGGCTCGTTGCATAAGCAATTTGTCATCCAACCAGGTGAAGAAGTGCGTTTTGCCTTCATTCTTGGGATTGGTAAAGGCAATGGCGACAAGTTACGCACTAAATATCAAGATCTTGCCAATGTCGATGCCGCCTTTGCCGGGATTAAAGCACACTGGGATGAGCGTTGTAACAAGTTCCAAGTTAAATCGCCAAATGAAGGCTTGGATACCATGATCAACGCATGGACACTCTACCAAGCGGAAACCTGTGTCGTATGGTCACGCTTTGCTTCTTTCATTGAGGTAGGTGGCCGTACTGGTCTTGGTTATCGTGATACTGCCCAAGATGCGATTTCAGTACCCCACTCTAACCCAGCCATGACTCGTAAGCGTCTAGTGGATCTACTGCGTGGCCAAGTTAAAGCCGGTTACGGTCTGCACCTATTTGATCCTGACTGGTTTGATCCTGAAAAAGCTGACGTCAAACCATCTAAATCTCCCACTGTGGTTCCAACCCCAAGTGATGAAGATAAGATCCACGGCATTGAAGATACCTGCTCGGATGATCACCTATGGCTAGTTCCAACCATTTGTAAATACGTAATGGAAACGGGCGAAGAGTCGTTCTTTGACGAGCAAATCCCTTACGCCGATGGTGGTAATGCTAGCGTGTATGATCACATGAAAGCGGCGTTAGATTTCTCCGCTGAATACGTGGGTAATACCGGTATTTGTAAAGGCTTACGCGCTGACTGGAACGACTGCTTGAACTTAGGTGGCGGTGAGTCATCTATGGTGTCTTTCCTGCACTACTGGGCGCTACAAGAATTTATCGATTTAGCCAAATACCTTGGCAAAAATGAAGATGTCGATAAATACACCACCATGGCTGAAGGCGTACGTCAGGCATGTGAAACTCACCTATGGGATGAAGAAGGCGGCTGGTATATCCGCGGCCTAACCAAAGATGGTGACAAGATCGGAACTGCACAACAAACCGAAGGTAAGATCCATCTAGAATCCAATACCTTAGCGGTACTTTCTGGTGCGGTATCACAAGAACGTGGCGAAATTGCCATGAACTCAGTAGATGAGCATCTGTACTCGCCATACGGTTTACATTTGAATTCACCTTCTTTCGCGACCCCAAATGATGACATTGGTTTTGTTACCCGTGTTTATCAAGGCGTGAAAGAAAACGGCGCTATTTTCTCTCACCCTAACCCTTGGGCATGGGTAGCCGAAGCCAAACTAGGCCGTGGTGATAAAGCGATGAAATTCTACGATGCATTAAACCCATACAATCAAAATGACATGATTGAAAAACGCATCGCTGAACCTTACTCCTACGTACAGTTCATCATGGGACGTGATCACCAAGATCACGGTCGTGCTAACCACCCTTGGTTAACCGGCACCTCAGGTTGGGCTTACTTTGCGGTCACCAACTTCATTCTTGGTGTGCGTCTGGGCTTTGATGGTTTGAATGTTGATCCTTGTATTCCAACCAACTGGCCTGGCTTTGAAGTAACCCGTCAATGGCGTGATGCCACCTTTAATATCAAGGTTGAAAACCCAGCAGGCGTAAGCAAAGGCGTGCAATCTATCCGCCTTAATGGTCAAGTGATTGAAGGAGCCATTCCTGCTCAAGCGGCTGGTAGCGTCAACGAAGTTGTGGTGGTGATGGGATAGCCCTTACTGCGCTCGACTTTAACCCACCATACCTAGGGTTAGAGTCGAGCATATTTCGTAACGCTAGGGAATACCTAAGAATTTCAATCTAGGGATCCCTATTTTTCACGCCATTTCTATCGAGTCGCAAAATCTGGCTCTTATGCATTTAAGGATAGCAATATGATTAAGTTTGGTACCGGCGGCTGGCGCGCCTTTATTGGTGAAGAGTTTACTCAAGCCAATGTTCGTCTCGTTGCCCAAGCGGTCGCAAATATCATGCAAAAGGAAAACGTGGTTCATAACGGATTTGTGATCGGTTATGACCGCCGCTTTTTATCTGATAAAGCAGCCCTTTGGTTTGCAGAGGTGTTAGCTGCTAATGGCATTACAGTTAGCTTTATCAACCGCTTTGTACCCACGCCAATTGTAATGTTTCAAAGTAACAAAATGGGGTGTACCTATTCAGCTTGTATTACCGCCTCACATAACCCAGCCGACTACAATGGTATCAAGGTATTTATCGAAGGTGGCCGTGACGCGGATGAAGTGATCACACAAAAGATCGAAGCACAAATTGCCGTACTCAATAATAACGATGTTAAACGTATCGACTTTGAAGACGCGCTTGCATCTGGCCTAATTACCATCATTAATCCAATGAACGACTTCGTCGATTCTGTAATCAATTTTATTGATATTGAAGCGATTAAAAAAGCTAACCTACGCGTGCTGATCGACCCTATGTTTGGCGTAGCAAAAAATGCCCTACAAACCGTTCTTATCAATGGTCGCTGTGATGTCGATGTTATCAACGATGGTGAAAATCCATCCTTTGGTGGTCTAATGCCTTCTCCAAGTGCTGCCACCTTATATCGCCTAAAACACCTAGTGGCAGCAGAAGGTTATGATATTGGTATTGGTACTGATGGAGATGCAGATCGTCTCGGTATTATTGATGAAAAAGGTAACTTCATTCATCCAAATGAGGTGCTGATGTTGCTGTACTACTACTTACTTGAATACAAAGGTTGGAAAGGATCGGTAGTACGTAACATTGCCACCACTCACCTACTCGATAAAATCGCTGCCGACCACGGTGAAAAAAGCTTTGAAGTACCTGTAGGCTTTAAACACATTAGTAGTCAAATGGAAGCCGATGACTCACTGATTGGTGGTGAAAGCTCGGGTGGTTTAACTATTCGTGGCCACATCAAAGGTAAAGATGGGGTATTTGCCTCAAGCCTATTGGTGGAGCTTATCAGTGTCACTGGCAAAAAATTGTCGGAAATGCTGGATGAAATCTATGCCCGTTATGGTTATGCCTACACCGCCGAAGGTGACTGCACCTTTAAACCCTCGCAAAAAGAAGCGCTGTACAACAAAATCTACGTTGAAAAGTTACTGCCAGAGTTTGAATACGACATTGAAAAAGTCAGCTATGACGATGGCGCAAAAGTCTACTTTAAAAATGGCGGTTGGGTGATTGCTCGCTTCTCTGGTACTGAGCCTTTATTGCGAATTTTCTCGGAAATGGAAGATAAAGAAACAGCAGAAAGTGTCGTCGCTCAAATGAAAGCGTTTTTAGCGTTATAGGGGGTTAGGTTACTAGTTCCTAGTTTCTAGGTTTGGAAGGGATCGTGGTGAAAGCTGCGATCTCTTTTTTTCGTTTCTCGGTTCTCGGACGCTACGCTGCTCGTTGCTAGAAAAAGATGAAAACCCCAAAGCACTCATGAGAGATAAGTAAGCGAAGCGACCAAGCAGCGAAGCGACCAAGCAGCGAAGCGACCAAGCAGCGAAGCGACCAAGCAGCGAAGCGACCAAGCAGCGAAGCGACCAAGCAGCGAAGCGACCAAGCAGCGAAGCGACCAAGCAGCGAAGCGACCAAGCAGCGAAGCGACCAAGCAGCGAAGCGACCAAGCAGCGAAGCGACCAAGCAGCGAAGCGACCAAGCAGCGAAGCGACCAAGCAGCGAAGCGACCAAGCAGCGAAGCGACCAAGCAGCGAAGCGACCAAGCAGCGAAGCGACCAAGCAGCGAAGCGACCAAGCAGCGAAGCGACCAAGCAGCGAAGCGACCTAATCTCGATTACCATTAAAAAAACTAATCCATCACATTGATTTTCTTCTTGTGAATATACTCACACTTCTATTGCTGAATAAAGCGTTTGGCTCTAATATCCACGCCAATTTCAGGGTCACTTTCCCCCTTTCCTTACTTATCTTTATTCTTGTGGAGAAGATGAATGTCTGCGCCTTTTAGTTTAATCAAACTAACCTTCTTAATCGCTATTTTGGCGGCAGTCGGCCAAATGACGCAAACCATGTATGTGCCATCAATGGGTTACATGGCCTCTGAATTTCATGTATCCGCAGCCTCAATGCAAGCGGTTATGGCATGCTATTTAATCCCTTATGGGTTATCGCAATTTATTTATGGTCCACTATCTGATCGTTTAGGTCGTCGACCTATCATTTTAGTCGGTTTAATCATCTACGTTGCCGGATCTATTTTGGCGCTATTTTCTCATAACTTTAATTTATTCTTAATCGCAAGTTTTATCCAAGGTATGGGCATTGGTTGTGGTGGCGCGATGGCAAGAACATTAAGCCGTGACTGCTTTTCCGGACAAGACTTACACAAGGTGAATAGTTTGATTAGTATGTGCCTGATGTTTTCTCCATTAATGGCTCCACTATTAGGTGGCTATTTAACCGAAGCGTTTAATTGGCGAAGCAGCTACTTATTTTTAGCACTGTTTAGCATTGGGGTAACCATTATTATGTTCACCCATATGACGGAAACATTGCCTAAGGAATCACGCCGCTATGATTCAGTGGCCACCAGCTACCGTTATGTAATGAGTAATCGTCAATTTCAAGGCTACTTATTATGCTTAGTCGCCACCTTTGCTGGAGTAGCATTATTTGAAGCAGCAGCGGGTGTATTACTTGGCGGCAAGCTAAAACTGGCAGCGACCACGGTAAGTTTACTATTCATAGTGCCAATTCCAGGCTACTTACTCGGAGCGGCAATGTCGAGTTGGATTGCTTCTCGCCATTCAGAAAAACGAGCACTAAACTTCGGCTTAGTCGCGATTGCTATTGGCTCATTAGTGATATTTATTCCTGGAGTATTTGGGTTCACCAACGCGGTAAGTTTAGTCGGTGGTGCAACGATTTATTTCTTAGGGGCTGGAGTATTATTTCCAGCAGCCACGACAGGTGCTATTTCACCATTTCCTCAACATGCAGGAACGGCAGGAGCGTTATTAGGTGGAATCCAAAACTTCGGCGCGGGAATGGCAACACTATTGGCTGCTATGATGCCAGCACAAAATCAGCTACCACTAGGTGCGTTAATGCTTGCGATGTCATTACTGGCAGTTATCGGCCTACATAGAGTTAACAAAACACCAATGCCGCCAGATGTATTGGGTAGTACATTGTAATCACTAACCATAAAAAGCCGCGCAAGAAATCATTCTCACGCGGCTTACTCTAATTTATTAACCGTTCGAATTAATTTAGCGCAGGTGAGGAAAACTTAATGCCATCCCAACCATGCTCAATAAAATTGCGAATATTTTGATGATCATCGTTTTCTGGGTACTGCAATACATCTTCACGATAGAATTTACCAAAACAAGCAAGAGTTTGCGCTTGAGTTAAATTATGCATTTGAGCGAAGGCAAAAATCTTACAAGAACCATTATTTTGTCCTGCTTCATTCTCAATCTCACCATTGGTAAATACGCTCGGGGTAAAGGTGTAATTGGCATCAATAGTGGCGATGGTCTGTTCAAATTCTACCGATAATGGCTCAGTAGTCACTTGATGCAAAAATTCCGTTAACTCCATAGTCATCTTCTCCTATCCAAATAATTTCAAACTAGAATACCAGAGCACCATCACAATCGACACTCACGGAAACATTTTGCCCTACTTCGAGTAAATGATGTGATTGACCGAGTAATTGCACACCTTGTACATCCACGACATAACGACAATGATCGCCCATAAATTGTTGCTCCAGTACTCGATTATCACTGCTCTCATCTAATTGTAATAAGACTTGCTGTGGCCTTAATAAAATTTCACAACCTTGGTCTACCGCTATCGAATCAGCACTGACTACGTGCAATTCACCCAATACTGTATCAAATCGGCTAGGTGCTAGTTTTTGCGCTGGTAGATAACAACCACCTCCTAAAAAGTTTGCCACAAACTTACTAGAAGGCTGGTAATAAAGTTGGGCGGCACTACCAAACTGCTCGATAACACCATTATTCATTACCGCCATTTTATCTGAAAAGGCAAAAGCTTCTTCACGTGAGTGAGTAACAAAAATCGCCGTCACTCCTTGTTGCTTAAAGATACGGCGAATATCGCGAATTAACTCATGACGCACTTGAGTATCAATATTAGAAAACGGTTCATCTAATAATAAAAGGTCTGGTTGATAAGCCAATGAACGTGCAATCGCGACTCGTTGTTGTTGACCACCAGAAAGTTGATGAGGGTAACGATCACCGAGTCCTGATAAATGAACCAAGTCCAACATACTTTCAACGACAACATTACGTTGTGATTTTGAATGGTTTTGAAGGCCAAAAGCTACATTTTCAGAAACTGTCAGATGTGGAAATAATGCATAGTCTTGGAAGATTAAGCCGATATTACGTTGTTCTGGTGCGATCCAATGGTCGCCATCATCAATCAGGTTATCATTTAATTTCATTTGCCCAGATGATAATGGTAAAAGTCCGGCTATCGCTTTAAGTAAGGTAGTTTTTCCACAACCACTGGCACCCAGCAAACAAACTATTTCACCTTGCTGTACCGATAAATTCAGGTTCTCTAAAACTGGTGTCGATATTTTAGGTTTAGTATTCGAGGGATAATGACAAGTCAAACCTTCAATTTTTAATGCGAAAGACTCTGCTTTTACAGCTTTATATTGAGAGGTCATTTAATGCACCTTTTCTAAAGAACGATTAACAATAATTAAAGGCAGTAAACCTACCAAAATTAACAAGATTGCAGGTAGTGCTGCCAATTCTAATTGCTGGTCTGAAACATAGTTATAAACATAAGTCGCCAAGGTTTCGAAATTAAAGGGGCGTAATAATATTGAGGCATTAAGCTCTTTCATTGATTCGATAAACACTAATAAGCCCGCGATCAATGTTCCTCTCATAACTAAGGGGATATGAACTCTACGTAACATCTGGCTGGAATTACACCCCATAGTACGAGCCGCCATATCTAAACTTGGTGAAACTTTCGCTAAACCACTCTCAACGCTCCCAATAGCAACAGCAGAAAAACGCACACTCAATGCAAACACTAACGCAAACATAGTGCCTGAGAAAATAAGCCCGGGTCTTCCCCAGTCCATAAATTTAGCCACATCATTAACACTATGGTCCAACGTTAATACTGCTACCATGATGCCAATAGCTAACACAGTTCCCGGTACTGCATAACCTAATGAAGACAATCTCATTGGTATTAATGCTGATTTCGAGACATACCCATCTTGTCCTGATAATCGATGATAAAAGTTCACAATAAGTGCAATCACCACACAAACTAGCGCTACACTGAATGAGACTTTTAAACTATTCAAAGAGTAAACTTTAAACTCGGTTGTCCAACTATCCGAAAAGTAATGTAGGCTGTAATAAGCGAGCTGAAGGATCGGCAATAAAAAACCCCCTAACACTAACCCCCAACACCACAATACTGCTAGCCATTTTTTCCAACCGAACAATTGATAGCGATGATCTTCATGGCTAGTAAATTGAGCTTGGAAATGTTTTTGCTTACGCCGACTGTAACGTTCAGCACTAAGTAGTAACACGACAACCAATAACATAATGGAAGAAATTTTTGCGGCTGCCGTAAGGTTTGAATAACCTAACCAAGTGTCATAAACCGCGGTGGTTAATGTGCTCACAGCAAAATAATTAACGGTTCCAAAGTCTCCTAACGTTTCCATTGCTACAAGAGAAAGCCCCACAGCAATTGCAGGTCTAGCCAAAGGTAATGAAACACGAAAAAAACTTTGTGTAGGAGTACATTTTAATAATCGAGCAGATTGCAGTAATGAACCGCTTTGCTCCATAAAAGCTGAACGTGACAATAAATAAACATAAGGGTAAAGAACGAGCGCTAAAATCGTCATCGCTCCCGGTAAAGTGCGAAGATCGGGAAACCAATATTGTTGCGGAGTAAGCTCAAAGGTATTTCTTAACCAAATCTGAATAGGACCGGCAAAATCAAACCAATCAGTATAGACATAGCCAACAATATATCCCGGCATTGCTAAGGGTAAAACGAGCGCCCATTGCAATGTTTTCTCCCCTGGAATTTTGCACATCGCCATGAGCCAAGCACTAGGGATACCAAACACCAAAGCAAGCAACATAGTACCAGCAACTAATAAAAAGGTATTTAAAGTATAGGTAGGTAAAACAGTGGAAAATAAATGAGAAAAAAGCTCATCACTTTCACCAATGGCAGTATAAAAAATCGCGAGAATAGGCAAGATAAGTAACCCCATCACCACCCAACTCCCTAGCTTCCAATTAAAATACTTTTCCTTCATCGCGACCACTTAACGCTTATAAAAACCACAAAAGGGAAGCCTAAGCTCCCCCTTTCATTTTTGATTTAACTTTGACTAAAATTACAAATCAAATTTTACTTCATCCAATAATTTCACTGCAGCTTCATGGTGGGCAGCAATTTCATCTAGCGATAAATCATCCGCTTTATAGTCTCCCCAAGATGCAACCAATTCAGAAGCTTCAACACCCGGTTTAACTGGAGATTCAAAGTTATCTTTAGCATACATTTTCTGTGCAGTATCACCAGATAAGAACTCCATAAGTTTGAGCGCATTCTCTTTATTCGGCGCATACTTTGCCATCGCCATACCACTAATGTTTACGTGTGTACCAAAGTCTTCTTGTCCTGGGAAGTTAATGTATACCGCTTCAGCCCATACTTTTTGCTTATCATCTTCAAGCATTTTACCTAGGTAGTAGCTATTACCAATAGAGTAATCACATAAGCCTTCTTTAATTGCTTGAACCTGTCCACGGTCATTGCCTTGAGGTTTACGTGCTAAATTCGCTTTTACGCCTTCTAGCCACTCTTTTGTTTCCGCTTCACCATAGTGGCCAATCATCGCAGAGACCAAAGAAACATTGTATGGATGCTTACCTGGACGAGTACAAATCTTACCTTTATATTCAGGTTTCGCTAAATCCATATAATCGAATGAAGCTGGTAGCTTGCCGACACGATCTTTTGATGAGTAAACCGCACGAGCACGTGTTGTCACGCCGAACCACTCGCCTTCTTTATCACGATATTGAGATGGAATATTGCCATTAATAACATCACTATTGACTGCTTGAACAACGTCTTTATCACTTAATTCAGCTAAACGACTAATATCAACAGTAAGTACTACGTCTGCGGGGCTATATTCCCCTTCTTGAACCAATTTTTCTGCCAATCCATCTTTAGCAAACTTCACATTTACTTTAATGCCAGTTTCTTCCGTAAACTCTTTTAACATTGGCTCAACAAGAAATGGTTGACGGTAAGAATAGACATTCACTTCTTCAGCAGACATCGCCATAGGGGCAAAAGTCGTGGCAGTAATCGCGGAGGCAAGTAACAGTTTTTTCATTAAACTCATCCTTAAACTAAATGTAAGTGATAACAATTATCAATGCGGTTTATTATATGGAGTATCTGAGGTAACTCAAGCTCTGTTGTCTCACAAAAAATAAAAAACCCCACTCAAATGAGCAGGGCTTTGTAACAGAGTATAACGATGTAACTTAATCGAGCGATAAATTACTTAGTTGAAGTAAACTCTGGGTAAGCTGCGACACCACAATCGTGCATATCAACACCATCCATTTCTTCTTCTTCACTCACTCGGATGCCCATGGTTGCTTTTAAGATACTCCAAACCACTAAGCTAGCACCAAATACCCATGCAAAGATAACTACTGCACCATAGATTTGTGCGCCAAAAGTTGCATCAGAGTTACTAAATGGAACCATTAGTAGACCGAAGACACCACACACACCATGTACTGAGATTGCACCAACTGGATCATCAATTTTCACTTTATCTAAGAATAAGATACTAAAGATAACCAATACACCGGCAATTGCGCCAATCACAAGTGACATTACTGGTGATGGTGACGCAGGGTCTGCAGTAATCGCAACTAAACCTGCCAATGCACCATTAAGGATCATAGTAAGATCAGCTTTGCCCCAAATCAGTTTCACTGTAATTAAAGCAGCAACCGCACCAGCCGCCGCAGCCGCATTGGTATTTAAGTAAACTTGACCAATTGCGGTAGCATCCGCAGCCGAAGATAACGCTAGCTGAGAACCCCCATTAAAACCAAACCAACCAAACCAAAGGATAAACGTACCTAATGTTGCTAATGGCATATTTGAACCTTGAATTGGGTGAACTTCACCATTCTTGCCGTATTTACCTTTACGTGCACCAAGTAGTAGAACACCTGCCAACGCTGCTGCTGCACCAGCTAAGTGAACAATACCTGAACCAGCGAAATCACTGAAACCAGCTGCAGATAGGAAACCACCACCCCAAGTCCAGTAACCTTCAATTGGGTAGATAAAGCCAGTTAATACCACACTAAAGATCAAGAAAGTAGACAGTTTCATACGTTCAGCGACAGCACCAGATACCACTGACATTGCCGTTGCAACAAACACTACCTGGAAGAAAAAGTCTGATTCTAAAGAGTGTGAAGCACCTTCACCTTGAGAGCCAATCAGGCCGCCAAACGATGGGAAAACTCCACCTTCTGCGTTACCAACGTACATGATGTTATAGCCAACCAATAAGAACATGGTGCAAGCAATACCAAACAGTACAAAGTTTTTAGTTAAAATTTCTGTGGTATTTTTCGAACGAACTAAACCAGCTTCTAACATGGCAAAACCCGCTGCCATCCACATCACTAGCGCACCAGATATCAGTAAGAAAAACGTATCTAACGCGTATTTGATTTCTACAATTTCCATATATTAATTCTCCGTCCCTAATCCTTTAAAGTGCTTCGTCATCCATTTCGCCAGTACGAATACGAACTGCTTGCTGCAGATCAAAGACGAAAATTTTACCATCACCGATTTTACCGGTTTGTGCGGCTTTCATGATCGCCTCAATCACACGGTCCACATTGTCACTTTGAGTGGCAATTTCTACTTTCACTTTCGGTAAGAAATCCACTTGATATTCCGCGCCACGATACAACTCTGTATGGCCTTTTTGACGTCCAAAGCCTTTCACTTCAGAAACAGTCATACCTTCAATGCCTACATCAGCTAACGCTTCACGGACATCGTCTAATTTAAACGGTTTGATTATTGCACTAATTAATTTCATTGCATTCCCTCGTCATGATGCATTCCTTTAACATTTACAATACTATCAAGTTGCATGCCAACTTTTTAAGTTGTTGATTTAAAAGAATTAACAAATAAAAGAGAATTTAAGGTGGAAATCAGGCGCACCATAATAGTGCGCTAAATTCACAAAAAAATAGCAAGGAGGGAGAAAAAGAAAGGTTAGGCAACAAATGCACGCCAAGAATGCAAAACTTGTTCAAAGTCTTCAATACCGCACCATGATTCACTTTCTTCATTATAAGCCGAAAGATCATCATCTCTTTCTTCTTTATAAATGGAGGCTTCATCTTCAAGGCTTAATAAATGGTTAGAGGTAATATGTACTTCATTTTGCTCAAGAAATAGACTCCAATCTTGGCCCAATAAACGCCATTCTTGGTTAATATTTCTCTGCGCACCAATTTGTTGCAAGACACTATCGAGCTTAGCTGTATTAGTATTGATTTCTTCAATTAACCAATGACCAATGGCTTCATGTCCAGATGAGAACACCACACGATAGCTACCATCTAAGGTATTTTTCTTAAATTCAAAGTCCATAACGGAGCACTTTTTCTTTTTAGGGGATATTGAGAGTTTACTTGGTAATGATGGGAAATGCGACCAAGCGAGTTGCGAGTTGCGAGTTGCGAGTTGCGAGTTGCGAGTTGCGAGTTGCGAGTAAATGCTTTCAATATAGACAAATCAATCGATAGCTCTTTTATCTCTAAACAAAAAAACCGCTGATTAATTATCAGCGGTTTTATCAGACTTACTATCAATCAACAGCCGTTATGCTGGCTCTTGGAAAATCACTGTATCAGCTTTATCTGTGTAATGCTTCATCTTATGGAAGTTCAGATAGCGGTATGTATCTGCTGCGGTAGCATTAATTTGCTCAGCATAGCTTAAGTACTCTTCTTTAGTCGGGATACGGCCAAGAATTGCACCTACTGCTGATAACTCAGCAGACGCTAAGAATACATTAGCACCATTACCTAAACGGTTCGGGAAGTTACGAGTTGAAGTCGACATTACTGTTGACTTCTCGGCAACACGTGCTTGGTTACCCATACATAATGAACAGCCCGGAGTTTCAATACGTACCCCAGCACGGCCAAAGATACCGTAGTAACCTTCTTCCGTTAGTTGATCTCTATCCATCTTAGTTGGTGGTGCAACCCATAGGCGAGTATCAAGTTCACCTTTGTGTTTTTCGAGCAACTTACCAGCAGCACGGAAGTGACCAATATTCGTCATACAAGAGCCGATGAACACTTCATCAATTTCAGTCCCTTGAACATCAGAAAGTAAACGTGCATCATCCGGATCATTTGGCGCACAAAGGATCGGTTGATCAATCTCAGCCAGATCAATTTCAACCACATGAGCATATTCAGCGTCTTTGTCAGCACTCATTAACTCAGGCTTAGCTAACCACTCTTCCATTGCTTTGATACGGCGTTCAATCGTACGAACATCACCATAACCTTCAGAGAGCATCCACTTCAGCATCACGATGTTTGAATTGAGATATTCAGCAATCGACTCTTCTGAAAGTTTAACCGTACAACCTGCAGCAGAACGTTCCGCTGAAGCATCAGAAAGCTCAAATGCTTGCTCAACCGTTAAGTGCTCAAGACCTTCAATTTCTAGTACACGGCCAGAGAATTCATTGATCTTACCTGCTTTCTCAACCGTTAGTAGGCCTTGTTTAATACCGTAATAAGGAATCGCATGCACTAGATCACGCAGTGTAATACCTGGCTTCATTTCGCCTTTAAAACGAACTAAAACAGATTCAGGCATATCCAGTGGCATCACACCAGTTGCAGCGGCGAAAGCAACGAGGCCAGAACCCGCAGGGAATGAAATACCAAGAGGGAAACGAGTATGTGAATCACCACCGGTACCAACCGTATCAGGTAAAAGCATACGGTTTAACCATGAGTGAATGATACCGTCACCAGGGCGAAGCGACACGCCACCACGGTTCATAATGAAGTCCGGTAACGTATGGTGAGTATTTACATCCACTGGTTTTGGATAAGCAGAAGTATGACAGAAAGACTGCATCACAAGATCAGCCGAGAAGCCAAGACACGCAAGGTCTTTAAGCTCATCACGCGTCATTGGTCCAGTGGTATCTTGCGAGCCTACTGTCGTCATTTTAGGCTCACAGTATGTACCAGGGCGAACCCCTTCAACACCACACGCTTTACCGACCATTTTTTGACCAAGCGTAAAGCCTTTATCTGAGTCGGCAACTGGTACTGGACGACGGAAGACTTCTGAAGGTTCAAGACCAAGTGACGTACGGGCACGATCCGTTAAACCACGACCAATAATCAATGGAATACGACCACCAGCACGAACCTCATCATAAAGTACGTCTGTTTTTAGCTTGAAGGTTGAAATCACTTCATCAGTGCCGTGTTTACATACTTTTCCTTCATGAGGATAAATATCAATCACGTCACCCATATTCATTTTAGAAACGTCAAGCTCGATTGGTAGTGCACCAGCATCTTCCATGGTGTTAAAGAAAATTGGCGCAATCTTACCACCTAGGCAAAAACCACCAGCGCGTTTATTTGGCACGTATGGGATATCATGCCCCATAAACCAAAGTACTGAGTTAGTAGCCGATTTACGAGAAGAACCCGTACCAACAACATCACCGACATAAACCAGTGGGTGACCTTTTTCTTCTAGCTCTTTAATTTGCTTAATTGGACCCACATTGCCTGGATCGTCAGGGTTAATGCCTTCACGCTCATTTTTTAACATTGCTAATGCATGAAGTGGAATATCAGGACGAGACCATGCATCCGGTGCTGGAGATAGATCATCGGTATTGGTTTCACCCGTTACCTTAAAGACAGTTAATGTTACTTTATCTTCAAGTTTAGGTTTATTTAGGAACCACTCTGCATCAGCCCATGATTGCATCACTTCTTTAGCAGACTCATTACCTGCTTTGGCTTTTTCTTCCACATCATGGAAAGCATCAAACATAAGTAATGTTTGCTTAAGTGCTGTTACCGCGATTGGTGCTAGTAGCTCATCATCTAAAAAGCTCACTAACGGCTCGATGTTATAACCACCCTGCATAGTACCTAGCAATTCAGCAGCTTTTTCACGAGAAATTAATGGGGATTCAGCTTCGCCTTTCGCAACGGCAGTTAAAAAGCCAGCTTTAACATAAGCAGCTTCATCAACACCAGGTGGGATACGGTTAACAAACAGATCAAGAATAAAGTCTTCTTCATCTTGAGGTGGATTTTTCAGTAGTTCTACCAAAGCAGCGACCTGCTCTGCATCTAAAGGTTTTGGGACAATTCCTTCAGCGGCACGCTCTTCGACGTGTTTACGGTAGGCTTCAAGCACGACTCATTCCTCTCATTGCGGTCGACCCTTCTATTTGTGATAAAGGGTAAACATCCTTGGAAATTTGGCTTCCTGCCCATGTTTTATTATGAATTAGTATTATGGCTGATTCTTAATAATCGAATACGGTCGGAGCCAAAGTGTTGATGGGATAATAACAAATTTAACGAAAAATTAAAATCTTGCGAGTTTGACCAAGCTAGCAAACTGGAACTAAAGTTGCTGAAAAACTTAATCAAACCTCACCTTTTCACTCTAAAGTTAAAAAGTAGAGCCTATTATCAAGTAGGCTGAGTTAAAACCTTGCTCAGTTTGGCCATAGGCTAAAATGATCGGACCAATAGGTGAATCAACTCCGGTAAAAGCCGATCCTGCGACATACATAGAATCACTGTTCCAGTTGGAATCAGAATTAGTCCATACCCCGCCATATTCTAATGACGCTCCTAAATATACTGGAGATTGGAATAAGCCAAAATCATTCTCAAACCACTTATAACGATAGACTAAACTGGTATAAGCTTTATTTCGTCCTAATAAACTGTCTCTTGGAATACCCGATAAATGCAGAAAGCCACCAAGTTCCATAGGATCTATTGGTACACCTTCGCTTTCAGTATCCACTACACTGTATTCAAATCGACCAACTAGTGAATGCTTTTGATAGCTTTTGGCAATCATAAAATTAGTGCTAATTTCAGATGCGATCTCACTCGATTCACCATCATATTTATCGCTAGAGTAGAGATATTCTATATCGGCATAATAACCTTTACTCGGAAAACTAAAGTCATCCAACGTATCTAGGCGATATCGAACATAAGCACCCTGCCGAGTGTAATCACTATTACCAAATGACGGTAGACCTGTGAGACTAGTATTGCCATTGGTATAGCGAATACCTAAACGAACTTCTTGCCATAAAGTGGGTTGATATCCAATAGAGAGATCACCGATCCACTTTTTATAATCAATCGGTAATGAATTTTCCGTATCCGTTAACTGGGTACTTCCCTCTGAGTCCTGGGTGGGGTTATTCGCATCCGGAATAAAGAAGTTAGATTTTTCATCACTATAAGTAGATACCGCTGAAATGAAGTAATTTTGGTTATAGGTAAAAGGAACATACAACTCAAGTCCAAAAAGCTTATCGGTTCCTATTTCAACATTGCTACGTAATTCCGCTCCAAGACTTCCTATATCAGTAAAATTACTCGTTAACCCAATCGAATACTTACTAGAACTTTTAAAGTTATCTTCCATAAAGAAACGAAAATCGACATAGTTTGGCCCCCACTCTTTTTCGTTAACTTGAATATTAAGATCTGTCGTTCCATCTTTATTGTCTTTATAACTATAAGAAACACGTTCGAAACGATCGAGAGCATATAAATCACGAATTTTCAGTTCTATTTCTTCACTGGTATATTGTTTTCCAGGCTCAATACCTAAACGGCTTAACAATACATTTTCGTGGTAATGACTATTATTTTCGACATGTACTTGCTTGATTTCTAATTCAGATCCTCGTTTAAATTGCTTTCTCTTAGCAACCTTATCTAACTGGTAAGATTTATAATTATCAGATGAAATAGAGTATTTCTGTAATTGAGGTTTTTGTTCTACTGCCGCTTGGTAACCTTTATCATAGGCTTCAGGCATTTGGGAAAAGTCCGTCGTACTCATTTTACCAACAGCAGGGTGCAGCAATACATCATTTGGTGTTAATAGATCACTTTGTGCTTGAGTACTGCGCCGAACGAGATAATTGGAAAGTTGATTACCGACATTTAAAAACGTTTTTAACTGATCTTCTGTCTGATAATCAGTACTGATATCCACGGCAATAATGACATCTGCCCCCATCGAGCGAGCTAGCTCCACTGGCATATTATCGGTCACTCCACCATCCACCAATAACATACCTTTATATTGATATGGAGGAAGCGCACCAGGTACTGACATGCTTGCCATCATGGCATCAACAATTTCCCCATCGCCCATCACAACAGGTTTTAAATTAACAATATCAGTGGCAACTGCACGGTAATGAACGGGTAACTCATCAAAGGAATCAAAAGGTGGGAGGTTGCCAGTACTCTGACGTAAGATTTGTAGCATATTTTGGCCTTGAACCACGCCTTTAGGCATTTTAACTTCAAGCCAACGTAAACCTAGATCGGTATGTAATTGATAACGGTCATCATATTCTTTATCACGAACTCGGCGTTCACTACGCCCGACTCGGTCATGATAGCCAGAGTTCCAATCGATATTCTGTACGGTTTCTTCTATTTCTTCAGCACTCATCCCTAGTGCATATAAACCACCAACATAAGATCCCATGCTGGTTCCCGTAACAATATCGACTGGAATATGCATTTCTTCTAGCGCTTGTAACACCCCAATATGTGCTGCGCCTTTAGCCCCACCGCCTGCCAACACCACGGCAATAGTTGGGCGGGTCGAGCCATCTGGCATCACTTGTTGAGCATTAACCGACCAACACACTAATGGGAACGTGACAATCCCAAATAACAAACGCATGATTTTCAACAAACTATCCTTATTAATATTGAATATACCCAAGTAACCTCAAGATGCGAGTTTCAGCAAGAATAAAACAAGCTTTATGCTGCATCTTGAGGTCACTTGAGTATAACTCTTTCCACTATATTACCCACAACGCATTGAAAATGCTGTGATTAAAAATCAAATAACGATTTTAGCCAACGGCTTGGGTTATTTTTACATTTATCTTTTAAATCACCATTAATGTCCCACTGTGGTAATTCAATATCACCGCCACAATCTGTTTGATAACTACCAGCCTGAGTTTGCTCAAAATGAGTCGTGACAATTTTACTTGGCCACGGCAAAGTTAAACGTTCCGGCGCACGCTGAGCGAGATAATTCGCGTAAGTTCTTAATGAGCCATTGGCTCCTGTTAACTTAGTTGGTTTATTGTCATCACGTCCCGTCCAAATCGTCACAACTTCACGACCATCTACTCCGACAAACCAACTGTCACGGCTATCATTACTAGTACCCGTTTTTGCTGCTAGGGTTGCCCAACCATATTGCCCTTGCAAAGAGCGACTTGTTCCTTCACTGACCACTTTTTTCATAATATAAGTCGTCAGCCACGCCGCTTGTTGCGGAACTTGTTGCGATGCTCTAGGTATACTCTCGTATAGCACATTACCATCAACATCCATTACGGTTCTTAATGCGGTCAATGGCGCTCGCTTGCCTGAATTGGTAATTGTCTGAAACATTTGTGACACTTGATATGGAGTCAATGTAAATGAGCCTAGAAACATAGAAGGTACAGGACGAATTTCTTGCTTATCAATACCTAGCTTAGTCAATGTTTCCATCACCGCAGGAATGCCTAATTGCATACCAAGATTCACGGTAGGAACGTTAAGAGAACGTGACATTGCTTGATACAACGGTACTTCACCACGGAATTTACGGTCATAGTTTTTCGGAGACCAAGTCTTCCCCTGCTTATTCGTTAAGGTGATCGGTTTATCATCAATCGTAGTCCCTAAATTGTATTTCTCAGGTTGCTCTAATGCAGTTAAATACACAGAAGGTTTGGCAAGTGAGCCTATCTGGCGACTAGCACTTAAAGCGCGGTTAAAGCCATCAAAGCCACTATTGCGACCGCCTATCATGGCGCGAATTTCACCGGTTTGGCGATCAACAGCAACCACCGCTGTTTGTAGTCCTTTACCAGAGCGTTGCTCTAATTGTGGCAAAGTTTTAGTCACCGCTTGTTCAAGATAGGTTTGTGAAACTGGATCTAAAGTAGTGAATAAACGTAGACCAGTATCTGCTTTAAACTTATCACCAACCTTATCCTTTAACTCACGTTGTAATTGCTCAAAGTAAGCTGGTTGACGCTTACCTAGGTGTGGATTATTTTGCAAATCGAGATCACGACTAACCGCTTGGCTGTACTGTGATGCAGTTAAGATATTTTGCGTCATCATCAGTTCAAGTACCAAGTTGCGACGTTCTTGAGTACGTTCAGGATGGCGAATTGGATTGTAATAAGACGGACCTTTCACCATACCAACCAGCATTGCCAATTGATCAATACGTAACTCTTGTAACGGCTGGCCAAAATAATAATGTGAGGCTAAGGCAAAACCGTGGATCGCTTCCCCGCCATTTTGACCTAAATACACTTCATTTAAGTAAGCTTCTAAAATTTTATCTTTGCTGAAACGATAATCTAAAATCACCGCGATATAAGCTTCTTTAAACTTACGCCACAACGTCTTCTCACTGCTTAAAAATAAATTTTTCGCCAATTGTTGAGTTAAGGTACTACCACCTTGCACCGCTCGCCCTGCTTTTAAATTGACCACAAAGGCGCGAGCAATCGCTAATGGTGAAACCCCACCATGCTGGTAAAAATCACGATCCTCAGTGGAAAGTAACGCCGCCACCATGGCTTCAGGAAATTGCTCACGTTTTAAGAATAAGCGAGTTTCTTCTTTCTTAGCTTCTAGCATACCGAGCATTTTCGGCTCAATACGTAAGAAGCCTAGATCCGCTTTCGATTCTAATGATTGGATACGTTTCAATCCGCTATTATCAAAATACAACATCACATGACGAGCAGGCTCTGGACCATTTTCAAAAGTAAACGGGCGACGGAATAACTCAATTTTAGTCGATGAAGCAGAGTATTCCCCTTCACGTATCGGATTAGCAACTTTACGGTAATTCAGTACATCAAGCTCCTGACGTACTTTGGTGATCGTCTGGTTACTCCCAGGCTCTAGTGTCATCACTCTGGCGTACACGACTGTTGGCAACTCAAATAATTGCCCAGCAAAACGTTGCGTCACCACACCATTTAAATAGAACCCTGCGGCCACCATCAAGGTGATAAAAACTAAACCTAATTTCCAACCGATACTCCATAACTTTTGCAGCCATGTTTTTTTCTTCGGTGGTGTTTTTCGCCCCCTAGCTGGCCCTGCTTTACGAGTTGATTTTGTTGCAGGTTTACGGCGCGTAGTGCTGGTTTTCTTTGGTGTGTTCAATGTATTGCCTTTTAATTTACGACATTAAGACGGCCTAACCATCTTAATTTATGAAAAATGTCGCTTAGTTTTGGTCGTGGCGACATGATTAGCTGGGTCATCTGGCCAAACATGTTTGGGATAGCGCCCTTTCATTTCTTTTTGTACTTCTTTATATGCCCCTTGCCAAAATCCAGCTAAATCTTGAGTGATCTGTAAAGGGCGCTGAGCCGGAGAAAGCAATTCTAGCACGAGCTTTTTACGTCCTTGAGCAATTAATGGCGAATCTGACTCACCAAACACTTCTTGCATTCGAACTGAAAGTACCGGCTCAGCTCCAGATTGGTAACGAATGACTCTATTGCTACCTGTAGGCAAACGGTAATGCGTGGGTAACCACTTATCAATTTCTTGATTTAACGGCCAACCTAAGTACGACAACAATGCTTGCGATAACGGTATTTGCTTTATTTTGGCAACGCTATCTATTCCTACCATGTAAGGTTCAAGCCATTGTTCGAGTTTTGCTAAAAGAATGTCATCACTCATCGCTGGCCAATCATGCTCTGGCATCCATTCAATACCATTTCTAATTCGATTCAATAAGTTAGTACTGGATTGTTCCCAAGGTAGTACCGACAAACCTTTGCGACGAATATAATCGAGTATGGCGGCTTGCTTAAGTAACGGGGAGATATCGGTAATGACCTGTTTTTCTAAAACTAACGCTCCTAATCGACGTTGCTTTTCAGCGCTTACACACCCTCTTACTTCTACCCATTGAACATGATCTAAACTTTCTATTTGCCCAATAAAGATCCTTTCAATATCTTGCTTTTTAACTCTCACCGCACGAAAGATCTGACTGGCCATTGAATGAGAAGAACGCATTAAATCGATCGCTACAATTAAGTCACTCTCAAGATGAGGCTTATTAGATAAAAAATAATTCGCCAGTCCATGTCGCTCATCCATGATCGCGCCATGACCATTCGCCAATAAAAAACGACCTTGCCCATTCGCTCGACTCTGAGCAATCCGATCAGGAAAAGCGAGCGCAACACAACAACCAATTAGTTGACTATCCACTCGATTACTATCAAATGGAACACCACAAGCCTTGCCAACTTGCTGACTACGACGTGCTAAAAAAGAAGCCTTATTATGTACACCTTGGCTCCAACGATGCCAATCCTGACTGATATCTTGGCTGCTCTTTTCCGGCTCCTCTAACATCGCCAGTGTCGCCAGCGCGGTATGGTAATAATCATCACCCAAGTCTTTAGCTATGAGCAACATCGCAGCGAAACGAGGTTCAACTCCTAACTTTTGACTGTGTTGGCCATAAACCGTCAATTGCCCTTGAGGGCTCAATAAGCCCAACTGTTTCAATAAGCTTTTTGCTTGTTGTAGATTTGATTGTGGAGGAAGATCAAGCCAAGACAGCTCATCGACAGCATTCGCTCCCCAAAACAGCAACTCCATTTGTAGGCTCGTTAAATCGCTGTGCAGAATTTCAGCTTGTGGCACAACCGGTTGCAGCTTAAGGGCTTCTTGGCTATATAATCGAATACAAACGCCCGGTTCAAGTCGTCCTGCTCGCCCAGCCCTTTGCTGCGCAGAAGATTGTGCGATCATTACTTGTTCAAGCCTTGTAATACCCGTTTTAGGATCAAACTTTGCTACTCGCTCGAACCCCGAGTCCATCACCATACGAATGCCTTCAATGGTTAAACTGGTCTCAGCAATATTGGTTGCCAACACCACTTTTCGTCGTCCTGATTCACTAGCCGCGATAGCCGATTGCTGCGTCTTGGCATCAAGTTGCCCATACAAAGGACAAATATCAATCCCCTGCTCTGATAGACCTGATTCTGATAAATCGAGCTCTTCAAGATTGTCAACCAATTGACGGATTTCCCTAGCTCCGGGCAAAAATACCAGCATCGATCCTGACTCTCTCGCTAGCCATAAAGGAATAAGTTGTGTGAGTCGCGGCACTAGGTATTGGTTCGCGGTTAAAGGGGCATAATGATAATCAATCGGAAAACCTCGCCCTTCAGATTCGATATAACTCGCTTGAGGCATCAAGGTTTTTAGTGCTTGCTGATCTAGAGTTGCCGACATTAGCAAAATTTTTAAATCATCACGTAACACTTGTTGGGCTTCCAAACAAAAAGCAAGTGCAGTATCAGCATGAATACTACGTTCGTGAAACTCATCAAAAATCACCAAACCAACCCCACTAAGTTCGGGATCATTTTGGATCATCCTAGTCATTACGCCTTCCGTAACAATTTCTAAACGTGTATTAGTGCTAACTTTCGCTTCACCTTTAACTCGAAAACCAACCGTTTGACCGACCGTTTCACCTAATTGCTTTGCTAAATAATGAGCAATATTACGAGCAGCTAAACGACGCGGCTCCATCATGATGATCTTGCCTTTTAACCCAATATCATCCGCTCCTGACTGCAGTAGCACTTTGGGAAGATAAGTCGATTTACCCGCTCCAGGCGCAGCTTTCAGAATCACCTGCGAATGATCACGCAACGCCACTAGCAAAGAGGCAATAACTGAAACGATGGGAAGTTGTGACAAGGGTAAATCCTTATGTCATGATGAATTGGCGCTGATTCTACCCAATAAGCTTATACCCAAGTAACTTCAAGATGAGAGTTTCAGCAAGAATAAAACAAGTTTTAGGCAAGGAAAATTGGACATGATCATAGTTATTCTATCTCTGTTCAATTTGACGCAGCATAAAGCTTGTTTTAACTTGCCCTTCGGGAGCTTCATCCAAACCTTTATACTGCGTCAGATTGGTTTGAAAGGTGCTTACATTCCTTCGCCAATCTTCCTTGCCTAAAGGTTTGGATGATAGCTCTGAATTCTGCATTTTGAAGCCACTTGGGTATAATACCATCAAAATAAAGGCCACCAAAAACCATCATGATTTTTTCTCCACCTTTGCAATCTGCCACTTTAATCAAACGTTATAAACGCTTTCTTGCCGATGTTACTTTACCAAATGGTGAAATCATAACCATGCATTGTGCTAATACTGGAGCCATGACTGGTTGTGCCGAACCTGGCAATCAAGTGTGGTATTCAACATCCGACAATCCCAAACGAAAATACCCCAATAGTTGGGAGTTATCGGTCACACCGCAAGGCGACACTATTTGTATCAATACCGCCAAAGCCAATGCTTTAGTAGTAGAAGCGATTGAACAGCAACAAATCCCCGAACTGGCTGGTTATTCAAACCTTCGCACGGAAGTGAAATACGGTAGTGAAAACAGTCGCGTTGATATTTTACTAGAGCCTCATTCAAATACCGACCTTCAATCGCGACATACCAGTAAAGCTTGCTATATCGAAGTCAAAAGCGTGACTTTATTGCAAGATGAATTTGGCGCGGGACGTGGATTCTTTCCTGATGCGGTGACGACCCGTGGACAAAAACATTTACGAGAATTGATGGAAATGGTGCAATCTGGGCACAGAGCGGTACTTTTTTTCGCTGTTTTGCATTCTGGGATTGAAAAAGTCTCCAGTGCCCACCATATAGACTCAAATTATTCACAACTTTTAAAACAAGCAAAAGAAGTTGGTGTTGAGGTGATCTGCTATAAAGCACGACTATCACCCGAGCGAATAGAATTAGCATCACCCATTGAATTTATTGACTAGACTTTGTTAAAAACACAATCTTGTTATTCAAATTCACATTCAACAATCTATTTGTTTGCCAAGCAAGATTCTTTCTGCTATATGTACCGCCCTTGTTAACCAGCGATTGGTTAAAAGAGCAAGTAGGAGCGCTGTATGCCAGAACTAAACAAGAAAAAAACGCTAGGCATTCTAGCCATTGCGGGTGTTGGGCCATATCAAGAGAAAGCCGGTGAAGAGTACATGTCACCTGAGCAAATGGACCACTTTACAAAAATTTTAAAAGCATGGCGTGACCAACTTCATGAAGAAGTTAGCCGCACTATGAGTCACATGAAAGACGAAGCAGCCAACTTCCCTGATCCGGTTGACCGTGCATCACAAGAAGAAGAGTTCAGCTTAGAGCTACGTAACCGTGACCGCGAACGTCGTCTTATCAAGAAAATTGAAAAAACACTGATCAAAATCGAAGACGATGACTTTGGTTTCTGTGAATCTTGCGGCATTGAAATCGGCATTCGTCGTTTAGAAGCAAGACCAACAGCAGATCTTTGTATCGACTGTAAGACCCTCGCAGAGCTTAAAGAAAAGCAAATGCAAGGTTAATAACACCATCAAAATCGCCTCTAGTGTTATCTAGGGGCGATTTTTGTTTGTTTTAGTTAACCTCAGGTTTGGATAAGAGAGTCTACATGTCCACCTATATCGGTCGTTTTGCCCCATCCCCTTCAGGGCCTTTACACTTTGGCTCACTGGTTGCCGCACTTGGCAGCTATTTTCAAGCGAAATCTCAAAATGGCCAATGGCTAGTTCGAATGGAAGATCTCGATCCTCCAAGAGAAATGCCGGGTGCAGCAAACTTAATTTTATCCACTTTAGAAAGCTATGGTTTGCATTGGGATCAATCCGTGGTTTATCAAAGTCAACGCCACCAACGCTACCAAGAACAAATCGCAACTTGGTTACAAACAGGCCATGCCTATTACTGCCAATGTACGCGTAAGCAAATTAAGCAGTCTGGTGGTTTTTACCTAGGTACTTGCCGAGAAAAAGCGATTAAAAGCTCAGAAAATTGCTCGATTCGCCTTAAAGTCAACGAAGCAATCTCGCAATTTTACGATAACAAACACGGCACCATTCAAATCCCGCAGCAGTTAGCGCAAGAAGATTTTATTATTAAACGCCGAGATGGATTATTTGCCTATAACCTAGCTGTCGTACTCGATGATATTGACCAAGGGGTGACTCAAGTTGTCAGAGGGGCGGATTTAATCGAACCAACTGGCCGGCAAATTAACCTATATCGCACCTTACAACAGCCCGAAGTTAGCTATATTCATCTACCTCTAGCGGTAGATACTCAAGGCAATAAATTATCAAAACAAAATCATGCGCCAGCAGTGGATATCAAACATCCTAAGCACACGTTAATTCAAGTGATGCGCTTTCTTGGTTTTATTATCCCTAATGATTTTGAGTCCGCGAGCATAGACCAAATACTGCAATGGGGATGTCAAAATTGGACGCTTGCTCAACTACCCAATTCGCTAAAGGTCGATTCACCATTCTAAAATGAGGCTAGCTAGGCTATCATTGGCGAAATTTTTAGCTTTGCTTTGAATATTTGTTCTCGCTGTAGAATTTCATTACCAACACAACTGAGGTGGGTTATTTTCACTCAAGCTGTTAATTTGTGCCGTAAACTATTTACCAACACAAAATCTGACCAATCGAGCTCAGCGCAGAACCGCTCAAATGGAGACGTTATCCTGAACATTATCACTCGCCAAGAGCATACGATTTCACGCGCTCACATCAGTGACAACGCGCTGAAAGTGCTCTATCGATTACACAATCATGGCTACGATGCTTTTCTTGTTGGTGGCGGTGTACGCGACCTACTACTAGACAAAGAGCCAAAAGATTTTGATATTGCCACCAATGCGACCCCTGAGCAGATCAAGCAACTGTTTCGCAATTGTCGCTTAATCGGTCGTCGCTTCCGCTTAGCCCATATCATGTTTGGTCGAGAAATTATCGAAGTTGCCACTTTTCGTGGTCACCATCAAGAGCCTGAAAAAAATCAATCAGCTCAATCAAAAGAAGGCATGCTATTACGTGATAATGTCTACGGCACGGTAGAAGAAGATGCCGAACGTCGTGATTTCACTATCAATGCCATGTACTACAATATTGCCGATTACAGTATCCATGATTACGCCAATGGCGTGAAAGATCTAAAAGCCGGTGTGATCCGCATGATTGGCGACCCAGAAACGCGCTACCGTGAAGACCCGGTACGGATGATCCGTGCGATTCGCTTTGCCGCTAAACTGGATATGATCATTGAACCTAAAACGGCAGCTCCAATCAAAGAACTTGCTCATTTAATGACAGGCGTACCTGCTGCTCGTTTATTTGAAGAGTCACTGAAACTATTGCAATCTGGCCAAGGTTGGGCAACCTACCAGCTACTTCGTGAATTTGATCTATTTTCCAGCCTATTCCCTACCGTGGCGCAATACTTCACACCAGACCAAGATTCTGATGTCGAACAAATGGTCGAAATCGCCCTAAAGTCGACAGATAAACGCATCAATGAAGGTAAGCGTATTAATCCTGCCTTTATGTTTGCCGCATTCTTATGGTATCCGTTACAAAGACATGCTAAAGAATTAGCCGAAGTACGTAAGCTTAGTCATTACGATGCGATCATGATGGCTAGCAATCATATTCTCGATGAACAGGTGCGTCACTTAGCGATACCACGTCGTCATAGTGCGACCATTCGTGATATCTGGCAACTACAACTGCGTCTAACCCGTCGTACTGGTAAACGCGCCTTCCAGATGCTGGAGCTGAATAAGTTTCGCGCAGGATTTGATATGCTCGAAATGCGCGGCAAAGTAGAACAAGGCCAAACAGAAGAATTAGCTGTGTGGTGGCAAGAATTTCAAGACGCTCCATCCATTCATCGGCAAAATATGGTACAAGCCTTAGGCGCACCAAAACCAACAGGTCGTCGCCGTAAACGCCCACACGCTAAGAAAAAAAGCGCTAAACCAAAGGCTCAAGAATGATTACCGCCTATATTGCCATCGGCAGTAATTTAGCCGAACCAGTACAACAAGCGAAACGAGCTATTGAAGCTTTACGTGATCACCCCCATATAAAGCTTATTACTTGCTCATCGTTGTATTCCAGTACTCCAATGGGCCCACAAGATCAGCCTGACTACATTAATGCTGTCGCTGAAATACAAACAGAATTATCACCTCTTGAATTACTCGATAACACTCAAGCTATCGAGCAACAACAAGGGCGTGTTCGCAAAGCAGAACGTTGGGGGCCAAGAAGCTTAGATCTCGACATTCTGCTTTATGGAAAACAAGTAATTAATAACGAACGTTTAACCGTGCCTCATTACGGCATAAAAGTACGTGAGTTTGTTATCTACCCACTGTTTGAAATTGCCCCTAATTTATCTCTCCCGGATGGGACAGAGCTCAAGTCACTACTCAACAGTATCGACCGTAATGGGCTCTCTATTTGGCAAGCTTAGACCTTATAAGGACCAAATAATGAAAAAAGTATCCATTAACACTTTACTCAAGTGGAAACAGGATGGTCGTAAGTTTGCGACATCAACCGCTTATGACGCTAGCTTTGCTCAGTTGTTTGAACAACAAGAAATGCCATTATTATTAGTTGGTGATTCACTCGGTATGGTTCTGCAAGGTGAAGAAAGCACTTTACCTGTCACTATTGATGATATCGCCTACCACACTCGCTGTGTACGTGCCGGTAGCCCAAATTGCTTGTTATTATCAGACATGCCATTTATGAGCTATGCCACTCCAGAGCAAGCTTGTGAAAACGCTGCCATTCTAATGCGTGCTGGCGCAAACATGGTAAAACTTGAAGGCGGAAGCTGGTTAGTTGAAACGATCAAACAACTGACAGAACGCTCAGTGCCAGTGTGCGCTCACCTTGGCTTAACGCCGCAATCGGTTAATATTTTTGGCGGTTTCCGCATCCAAGGTCGTGAGAAAGAAAAAGCTCAACAGATTATTGATGATGCAATCGCACTACAAAATGCCGGTGCCCAACTTCTAGTATTGGAATGCGTGCCAAGTCAATTGGCGAAGCAGATTACCCAAGAACTACACATTCCAGTGATCGGCATTGGCGCAGGTAAAGATACCGATGGCCAGATTCTAGTGATGCATGACATGTTTGGTATTTCAGCCAACTACATGCCTAAATTTTCAAAAAACTTTTTAATCGAAACCGGCAGCATGCAAGCCGCTGTTCAGCAATATATTCAAGATGTTGAAGCGGGGATATTCCCTGGTTCAGAACATAGCTTTGAATAGTTTTGTGCTGATATAAGTAAGGAATAAGTATGCAAACTTTTGCCGATACTCTCTCTCTAAAAGACCCGCTAAAAAGTGCCCGTCGCGATGGCCGTCGTATCGCTTTTGTCCCAACAATGGGCAACTTACACGAAGGTCATCTCACACTGGTTCGAAAAGCCCGTGAACATGCCGATATTGTTGTCGTCAGTATTTTTGTTAATCCAATGCAATTTGAGCGTTCTGATGACTTAAACAACTACCCAAGAACGCTTGATGATGATCTAAGCAAACTGAATGCTGAAGGTGTCGATTTTGTGTTCACGCCAACGCCTGAGATCATCTACCCAGAAGGCTTAGACAAACAAACTTTCATCGAGGTTCCTGGCTTATCACACATACTAGAAGGAGCATCTCGCCCTGGGCATTTCCGTGGTGTAAGCACTATCGTGACCAAGCTCTTTAATATTGTGCAGCCGGATATCGCTTGCTTTGGCGAAAAAGACTTCCAGCAGCTAGCTGTTATTAAAAAAATGGTCACTGACCTTGCTTTAGATATTGAAGTTATCGGTGTACCAACCGTTCGTGAAATGGATGGTCTCGCCATGAGTTCACGTAATGGGTTATTAAGCTTAAGCGAGCGCCAAAGAGCGCCTGTACTGGCAAGAACCATGCGCTGGATTGGTAGTCAAATACGTGGTGGACGTGAAGATTATGTCTCGCTACTAGAGGATGCTAACGATCAATTACGTGCAGCAGACTTAGAGCCAGATGAAATTTTTATTCGTGATGCCGAAAACCTGCAATTGCCAAACGAACACACTACTCAAGTTGTGATTTTGATGTCGGCATTCCTAGGTAAAGCGCGTTTAATTGATAACTTAGTAGTTGAGCTTAACCCACAGAATAGCCAAGAAAGTGGTGGTGAAGAAGAATAAGTTCCTCGATTCCTCGGGCACGTTGCTGCTCGTAACTCGACAAGAAAAAAGCCTGAACATCCCACAAAATGTTCAGGCTTTTGAGTATTTAACCTCAGCTTCGGATAAGAGCGTCACAATAATGAACCTAACTCACTGATATAAAAGTGATAAAAACATCTGTCAGGTATCTAGGATTGATGACTTTCTCTCAATGCTGCAATTTGGGATGGATAACAAGGCAAAATCATAAGTCAATAGCTGGCCTATTGCGTTGATTTTAAAGAAGTTAGACGCCTAAAGTGCTGTATTGAGTGACTTCTAGTTATCCGCAGCTGAGGTTATTTACTGAAAACAAACTAGCTTCGCAAGCCAATACCACGCGACACTAAATAATACGCCACACTATACAGTGCCACGATAAACACCATCAATACGCCAAACGAGGTGTAGATACCTACATCGGAAACCCCTAAGAAGCCATAACGAAAAGCATTGACCATATAAACGATTGGGTTGATTTTCGACACACCTTGCCAAAATTCCGGTAGCAAGCTAATCGAATAAAACACTCCACCGAGATACGTTAGTGGTGTTAACACAAAGGTCGGAATGATCGAGATATCATCAAAAGTATCGGCAAATACCGCATTAATCAGTCCACCAAGTGCAAACACTACCGAGGTAAAAAAGACCGTCGAAATAATGATAAACCAATGATGAATTTGAAGATCAACAAAAAATAGCGAGACACCCGTTACCATAGCGCCAACCATTAAGCCACGAGTCACCCCGCCCATCACATAGCCACAAATAATAATATGATGAGGCACCGGCGCCACCAGCAACTCTTCAATGTTCTTCTGAAATTTTGCACTAAAGAAGGACGAAGCCACATTGGAATAAGAGTTGGTGATCACCGACATCATAATCAGGCCTGGAACAATATATTCCATATAACTGAAACCATTCATTTCACCAATGCGTGAACCGATTAAGTTACCAAAAATAATAAAGTACAGCGTCATAGTGATCGCTGGCGGTACGATAGTTTGCACCCAGATTCGCATAAAGCGACGAATCTCTTTAGTCACTAAGCTTTTAAATGCAGTCCAATATAACTCTGCCATTACAGGGTTGCTCCTTGTGCTTGTTTTTTCTCAACGTTTGTCTTTTCACCATTGCGTACGATAGTGACAAATAATTCTTCTAATCGGTTGGCTTTATTACGCATCGACAATACCTGTACGCCTTGAGCCGTCAATTGTTCAAACACTCGGTTTAAGCCCTGAGTCTTATCAATTTCCACTTCTAGGCTATTCGGAGAAAAATGCGTGATGTTAGCATCTTCAAGTACTGGCGCTTGCTCACAATCTTGTAGATCAAAAATAAAGGTTTCGACATGTAGTTTATTCAACAAGGCTTTCATCGAAGTATTTTCGATCACTTCACCACGGTTGATAATACCGATATTACGACACAGCATTTCTGCTTCTTCTAAATAGTGAGTCGTCAGAATAATCGTTACGCCCTCTTGGTTGATCATTTTCAAGAACTCCCACATTGAACGACGTAGCTCAATATCAACCCCAGCGGTTGGTTCATCTAAAATCAGCAATTTAGGCTCATGCATCAATGCGCGAGCAATCATCAAGCGACGCTTCATACCACCAGATAAATTACGCGCACGCTCATTACGCTTTTCCCATAGGTCGAGCTGAGAGAGATATTTATGAGCACGTTCCTTAGCTAAAGAGACTGACACGCCATAGTAACCCGCTTGTTGCATAACAATTTGCTCAACCGTTTCAAATGGATTGAAGTTAAACTCTTGTGGCACTAAGCCTAGTTGTTGCTTGGCTTTTACTAAATCGGTATCAATATCGTAGCCGAACACCTTAACTCGACCTGAAGTCTTGTTGACTAGCGAGCTGATCACCCCAATGGTAGTCGATTTACCTGCACCATTCGGTCCAAGCAATGCGTAAAAATCGCCCTGTTCAACATTGAGAGACACCCCTTTCAGCGCTTCGACACCACCCGTATAGACTTTACGTAACGCTTGAATTTCTAATGCATACATAATATTTTTACCCTGAATTGATGATTTGATCACAAATCGGATTTGATTTTTTTCAGTCTTGTGTATAGTTAGGCAGATCAATGAGGAAGATAACATGCCAGACATTAAACAGTTATTTCAAAATAACTCGACTTGGGCTCAGTCGATAAAATCAGAACGCCCTGAGTTTTTCGCTAAATTAGAAGAATCACAACACCCAGAATACCTATGGATTGGTTGTTCGGATAGTCGAGTTCCCGCTGAACGCCTTACCGGTTTATATTCCGGGGAATTGTTTGTTCACCGCAATGTGGCAAACCAAGTTATTCATACTGACCTCAACTGCTTATCTGTCGTTCAATATGCAGTCGATGTACTAAAAGTTAAGCACATCATCATTTGTGGCCACTACGGTTGTGGCGGTGTACAGGCATCCATCGATAATCCAAATCTTGGCCTTATCAATAACTGGTTGTTGCACATTCGTGATTTATACCTAAAACATCGTAACTGGCTTGGCCAATTCCCTAAAGAAGAGTGGGCCAATAAACTTTGTGAAATCAACGTTGCTGAACAAGTTTATAACCTAGGTAACTCTACCGTGCTTCAACAAGCTTGGGAACGCGGTCAGAAAATTGAAATTCACGGTTGGGTATATGGTATTGGTGATGGTGTTCTTAATGACCTAGGCGTTCGCTGCCACAGTCGTGAATCACTTGAAATCTCTCACCAAGCTTCTCTGGCTAAAATCTTAAATGAAGATAACCCAGAAAACCTAAACATATAACTCCATCAAACGAGTGAATAGTCATTAAAAGAGCGACCGATTTGGTCGCTCTTTTTTGTTGATACTGCAAGAATACTGACTTTTATTTCACTCTACCAATGATCTTGATTCATATTTAACATCACTGGTAAGAATAGTCTGCTTATTCTTACTATACTCAAAGTCATTGTGCAGTGAGAAGACAACTAAATGAACGCCATCACCAATACGCAGCTTCAAGTACAAATAATATATTACTCTTGCGGTACTACCTTACCGATATAAGGCAAGTGGCGGTAGTTTTGCGCATAATCAATACCAACACCGACAACAAACTCATCTGGGATTTCAAAACCAATCCATTTTGCATCAACGTGTACTTCACGGCGTGATGGTTTATCTAAAAGAGTACAAATCTCAATTGAGTTTGGTTCGCGGATTTCTAAAATTTCGCACACTTTACTTAAAGTATTACCAGTATCGATAATGTCTTCAACTAAAAGGACATCTTTGCCTTTAATATCGTCATCAAGATCTTTTAAGATTCGTACATCACGATTACTTGTCATACCGTTTCCGTAACTAGAGGCAGTCATAAAGTCGATTTGATGATTAACTTCGATAGAACGAGACAAATCTGCCATAAATACATACGAACCACGTAGTAGGCCAATAATCACCAAATTTTCGGATCCTTGATAATGCTCAGTAATTGATTTACCTAGCGCTTTCACTCGATCTTGCACTTCCTGTTCAGAGATCATTACTTCTACAGTGTGTTTCATACTTTTCTCAATATTTAGATTTTGCAGCAAAATAAGTTTTACCCAATTAGCAAAACTTTGACGTCAAGCTATCTATTCTAGCACTGCAAGCCCTTAACGTTAACTTTTACCCGCGACAATCTTCTTATTGATGATGTTTTAATCAGATTGACACATGAAACAACCAAGGTAGACTCATTCACATAATAAATATAAAAAACGTTACTATAATTATTTCTAGAGCTATCTCTCGCTTAGTTGATACCGAAATCAACTAAGCGAGACGAAATTTAAATAGGCTCATTTTTAGGACTTTAATATGGATATGATTACGAAACGCCCAAGGACTCGATTAACCCCAGAAAAAAGAAAATTACAATTATTAGAAATTGGTATAGAAGTATTCGCACGGCGTGGTATTGGCCGCGGTGGTCATGCGGATATTGCTGAAATAGCCCAAGTTTCGGTGGCCACCGTTTTTAATTACTTCCCCACTCGTGAAGATCTTGTTGAAGCAGTATTAAGCGACGTAGAACAACATTTTACCGATTTTTTAAATCAAAATATCAATCACTCGCTTCCAGTAAGGCAAAATCTAGATAACCTTTGCCATCAATTAATCGATACCGTATTAGATGATACACAATGGATAAAGATTTGGTTTGAATGGAGTACTTCAACTCGAGATGATGTATGGCCATTATTTGTAGCAACACACGGTAAACATCAACAGTATTTCCGTGATCTTTTCTCTAGTGCAATTAAAAATGGCGAATTAGAAGAGAAACATAACCCAGGTAATATTGCTAAGCTTTTCCATGGCTTATGCTATTCCCTCTTTATTCAAGCTAACCGCACGCCAGATAAGCAGTACTTAACTAAGCTGATCACTAGCTTCTTAGATATGTTGTGTATTTATAAGCGCTAGGAGTATTGGTTAATAAGACTACCTGACTATTATTTGGTTTAGGTTATTCGTTTATCGAGGCCCAAGGCTAATTAACCTCAGCTGCGGATAACTAGGAGTCACTCAATACAGCACTTTAGGCGTCTAACTTCGTTAAAATCAACGCAATAGGCCAGCTATTGACTTATGATTTTGCCTTGTTATCCATCCCAAATTGCAGCATTGAGAGAAAGTCATCAATCCTAGATACCTGACAGATGTTTTTATCACTTTTATATCAGTGAGTTAGGTTCATTATTGTGACACTCTTATCCGAAGCTGAGGTTAAGTAATAAAAAGCCAACAAAAACAAAAGAGCCGCACAGTTCAAAGCTGTGCGGCTCTTCTTTATCTCAGCTCGACTTAATATCGAGCTAGGATATATTACTTCTTACGTTTTACTGCTTTAGCATTTGGAAGGTCAGTGATTGTACCTTCAAATACTTCAGCCGCTAAACCAACAGATTCGTGTAGTGTTGGGTGAGCATGGATAGTTAATGCGATATCTTCCGCATCACAACCCATCTCGATCGCAAGACCGATTTCACCTAGCAATTCACCACCATTAGTACCAACGATAGCACCACCGATTACGCGGTGAGTTTCTTTATCGAAGATAAGCTTAGTCATACCTTCAGCACAATCAGACGCAATTGCACGACCTGATGCAGCCCAAGGGAAGGTAGCCGTTTCGTATTTAATACCTTCTGCTTTCGCTTCTTTTTCTGTCTTACCAACCCACGCGACTTCTGGCTCTGTGTAAGCAATTGATGGAATCACTTTCGGGTCGAAGTAATGCTTCTTACCAGAAATAACTTCAGCAGCTACGTGGCCTTCATGCACACCTTTGTGAGCAAGCATTGGCTGACCAACGATGTCACCGATCGCGTGAATGTGAGGAACGTTAGTGCGCATTTGCTTATCAACATTGATGAAACCACGCTCATCAACTTCGATACCTGCTTTTTCAGCGTCCATTAGCTTACCGTTTGGAACACGGCCAATCGCCACAAGAACGGCATCGTAACGCTCAGCTTCTGCTGGCGCTTTTTTGCCTTCCATTGAAACGTAGATACCATCTTCTTTCGCTTCAACCGCAGTTACTTTAGTTTCAAGCATTAGGTTGAACTTGTCTTTGATTTGCTTAGTGAACACTTTAACAACGTCTTTATCCGCCGCAGGAATCACTTGATCAAACATTTCAACTACATCGATTTGAGAACCTAGCGAGTGGTACACAGTACCCATTTCTAGACCGATGATACCGCCGCCCATGACAAGAAGTTTCTTAGGTACTTCTTTTAATTCTAGCGCGTCAGTTGAATCCCAAATACGTGGATCATCATGTGGAATAAATGGCAGTTTAATTGGGCGAGAGCCCGCTGCAATGATTGCGTTATCAAAAGTAAGCGTTGTTTTCTCTTCGCCTTCCACTTCTAGCGTGTTAGGACCTGTGAATTTACCAAAGCCATTCACAACGGTTACTTTACGTTGTTTCGCCATACCAGCAAGACCGCCAGTTAGCTGAGTAATTACTTTATCTTTCCATACACGGATTTTATCGATGTCAGTTTGAGGCTCACCGAATACTACGCCGTGTTCCGCCATTGCTTTGGCTTCTTCAATCACTTTAGAAACGTGAAGTAATGCTTTTGATGGGATACAACCCACGTTTAGACATACACCACCTAGAGTGCTGTAACGTTCAACAAGAACCGTTTCTAAACCTAAATCTGCACAACGGAATGCTGCTGAGTAACCAGCAGGACCTGCACCAAGTACCACGACTTGTGCTTTAATTTCTTTGCTCATTTTGACCTCGTTATAGTCATTTAATCCCTGACAAGCTGACGGTTCCCATTTGTACGATGATGAATAAACGGGAGTGAATTATCTATTTCAGAATTACAGCCAGTTTATCGACTTGTTAACGGTCTGAAAAGTGATTCACGTTAGCCTGTGAGCTAGACAACATTCTTTTTTACTTGAGTCATATTACGTGAAAAATCAATACAGTTTATTCGCGTAACAGTAAAATCTTGTTCAAAAAATAAGGTGGCCGCTGAGCCACCCTATTTTATTTCATTACAGTACCAAACGGCGGATGTCTGATAGACAACCATTTAGGTAAGTAATGAAGCGCGCACCTTCTGCACCATCGATCACGCGGTGATCGTAAGATAGAGAAAGTGGAAGCTGTAGGCGTGGTTCAAATTCTTTACCATTCCATACTGGCTTCATTTCAGATTTAGATACCCCAAGGATACCTACTTCTGGTGCGTTAACGATTGGAGTAAACGCTGTACCACCGATACCGCCAAGGCTTGAAATTGTGAAACAACCGCCTTGCATATCAGAAGCAGTCAGTTTACCTGAACGTGCTTTCTTAGAAATCACAGCCAGCTCTTCAGATAGCTCGTAAATGCCTTTCTTGTTCACGTCTTTAAATACAGGAACAACAAGACCGTTTGGCGTATCAACTGCGATACCAACGTTTACGTATTTCTTAAGAATGATGCTTTCGCCATCTTCAGAAAGTGAAGAGTTAAACGCTGGGAATGCTTCTAGCGCTTTAGCGACTGCTTTCATGATGAACACAAGTGGTGTGATCTTCATGCCAGTGTCTTTCTTCGCTTCGATTGCGTTTTGCTCTTTACGGAACGCTTCTAGTGCTGTGATATCTGCATTGTCCCACTGTGTAACGTGCGGGATCATTACCCAGTTACGGTGCAGGTTAGCGCCAGAGATTTTCTTAATCTTAGACAGTTTCTGAACTTCAGTTTCACCAAACTTGCTGAAGTCCACTTTTGGCCAAGGAAGAAGACCTAGTGCACTGCCGTCGCCATTGCCAGATGCTGCTGCACCAGACTCTAGACGTTTTAGTGCATCTTTTACGAAGTTTTGTACGTCTTCTTTCAAGATACGGCTCTTACGACCAGTACCTTTCACTTTCGCTAGGTTTACACCGAACTCACGTGCTAAACGACGAACCACTGGAGAAGCATGAGCGTACTCATTGTTCTCTTGGAAATCACCGGTTGATGCAGGCGCTTGAGCCGCTGCCGCTGCTGGAGCTGGAGTTGAAGCCGATGCAGGTGCCGCAGCTTGAGCTGGAGCAGCCGCTTGTGGTGCAGGTGCTGCGCCAGCGACTTCAAATACCATGATCAATGAACCCGTTGATACTTTATCACCGGCATTGATTTTGATTTCTTTTACTACGCCAGCAAATGGAGCTGGAACTTCCATAGAAGCTTTGTCGCCTTCAACCGTGATCAAAGATTGCTCTTCTTCAACAGTATCGCCAACGGCAACCATCACTTCAGTCACTTCAACTTCATCGCCACCGATATCAGGAACGTTCACTTCTTTCGCAGCTGATGCCGCAGGTGCTGCTGTTTCTTGTGGAGCGGCTTCTGCTACCGGTGCTGCTGGAGCGCCTGAGCCTGCCACTTCAAATACCATGATAAGTGAGCCAGTCGTCACTTTATCGCCAGTATTCACTTTAAGTTCTTTAAGAACACCCGCAAAAGGAGCAGGTACTTCCATTGAAGCTTTATCGCCTTCAACCGTCAGTAGAGATTGCTCTTCTTCAATGCTGTCACCGATAGCAACCATGATTTCAGTTACTTCAACTTCATCACCGCCGATGTCAGGAACGTGTACTTCTTTCAATTCAGAAGCTGCAGGTGCTGCCGCTGGAGCCGCTTCTGCTTTTGGAGCTTCTACCGCTGGAGCCGCTGCTACGCCTTCTGCTTCAAAGACCATAATAAATGAACCAGTTGAAACTGAATCACCTACATTAATTTTAATTTCTTTTACTACGCCAGCTTGTGGTGCTGGAACTTCCATTGAAGCTTTATCGCCTTCAACAGTAATAAGAGACTGCTCTTCTTCAACCTTGTCACCAACGTTTACTAGAATCTCAGTAACTTCAACCTCATCGGCACCAATGTCAGGTACATTAATTTCGATTGTCATTATTCTTTCCTTTTTTGATTGAAGTGCGCAGCATGAGTTTTGTCATGCTACGCACCTTCATTCTTATGCGTTTAGTGAATTAAGCGTGAAGTGGGTTGATTTTGTCTGCATCGATATTAAATTTAGCAATCGCTTCAGCAACCACTGATTTTTCAATATCGCCACGCTTAACTAGCTCAGTTAGAGCCGCAACCACAACATAACCCGCGTTCACTTCGAAGTGACGACGTAGGTTTTCACGGCTATCAGAACGACCGAAGCCATCAGTACCCAATACTTTGTAAGACTCAGCAGGTACGAATGCACGTACTTGGTCTGCATAGTTCTTCATGTAGTCCGTCGCAGCAATAGCAGGTTCTGAACCTAGTACTGTTGAGATGTAAGGTACTTTTTGCTCCGCTTCTGGGTGAAGCATGTTGTAACGTTCAACTTCTTGACCATCACGAGTCAATTCGTTGAAAGAAGTGACTGAGTAAACATCAGACGCTACGCCGTAGTCATCGCTTAGGATCTGCGCTGCTTTACGAACTTCGTTCATGATAGTGCCCGAGCTCATTAGCTGAACTTTAGACTTGCTACCTGCGTAAGTTTCTAGCTTGTAGATACCACGACGGATGCCTTCTTCAGCGCCTTCTGGCATTGCTGGCATGTGGTAGTTCTCGTTCATTACGGTTAGATAGTAGTAAACGTTCTCTTGCTCACCGTACATGCGACGAATACCGTCTTGCATGATAACTGCCACTTCATAAGCGAAAGTAGGATCGTAAGAAATACAGTTAGGAACCGTGTTCGCCATGATGTGCGAGTGGCCATCTTCGTGCTGTAGACCTTCACCGTTAAGCGTTGTACGACCTGCTGTAGCACCTAGTAGGAAGCCACGAGCTTGTTGGTCACCTGCCATCCACGCCATGTCGCCCACACGTTGGAAGCCGAACATTGAGTAGTAGATGTAGAATGGAATCATTGGCAAGTTGTTAGTGCTGTATGATGTTGCCGCAGCAACCCATGAAGACATAGCACCTAGCTCATTGATACCTTCTTGTAGAACTTGACCTGAAGTTGCTTCTTTGTAGTAAGACACTACGCCGCGATCTTCTGGAGTATAAGTTTGGCCATTCGGATTGTAGATACCGATTTGACGGAACAAGCCTTCCATACCGAAAGTACGTGCTTCATCAGCAATGATTGGTACTACATTTTTACCAATACCTTTATCTTTCAATAAGATATTTAATGAACGAACAAACGCCATTGTGGTTGAAATGTCACGTTTTTGCTCAGTAAGCAATGCGTCAAATTCACCCAGCTCAGGAATTTTCAACTCTTCTGTAAAGCTAGGTAGACGCTGAGGCGTATAACCATGTAGTGCTTTACGACGAGCGTGTAGGTATTCGTACTCTTTAGAACCTTCTTCTAGCGTTAAGTAAGGAAGCTCTTTCACTTTCTCATCAGTTAGAAGTTCTTGTAGGCCTAAACGATCACGTAGGTGAAGAACATGTGTCATGTCCATTTTCTTCACTTGGTGTGCAATGTTCTTACCTTCAGCTGCTTCACCCATGCCGTAACCTTTAACAGTTTTAGCTAGGATCACCGTTGGACGGCCTTTAGTGTCTTGTGCGTTTTTGTAAGCTGCGTATAGCTTAGAAGACTCGTGACCACCACGCTTAAGTGCGAAGATTTCATCATCCGTCATATCGGCAACAAGTGCTGCAGTTTCAGGGTATTTACCGAAGAAGTGTTCACGTACGTAAGCACCATCTTTCGATTTGAATGTTTGGTAATCGCCATCGATGGTTTCGTTCATCAATTGCAGCAATTTACCTGAAGTATCTTTCGCTAGTAGTGAATCCCAGTTGTTACCCCAGATCACTTTAACTACATTCCAACCTGCGCCTTTAAATAGACCTTCAAGTTCTTGAATGATGCTACCGTTACCCATAACAGGGCCATCTAGGCGCTGTAGGTTACAGTTGATTAGGAAACATAGGTTGTCCAGTTTTTCACGAGCCGCGAAAGAAATCGCACCGCGTGATTCTGGCTCATCCATCTCACCATCACCTAAGAACGCGTAAACACGTTGCTCAGAAGTATCTTTCATGCCACGACCTTCAAGGTACTTCAAGAAGCGCGCTTGATAGATAGCAGAAATTGGGCCTAGACCCATAGATACTGTAGGGAACTGCCAGAATTCAGGCATTAATTTAGGGTGTGGGTATGAAGGGATACCTTTACCATCAACTTCTTGACGGAAGTTATCAAGTTGCTCTGCCGTTAAACGGCCTTCAAGGAACGCACGAGCATAGATCCCTGGAGAGATATGACCTTGATAATAAACTAAATCGCCACCGTCTTTTTCATTTGGCGCACGGAAAAAGTGGTTAAAACACACTTCATAGAACGCAGCTGAAGACTGGTAAGAAGCCATGTGGCCACCTAGCTCTAAGTCTTTCTTTGATGCACGCAATACAATCATTACCGCATTCCAACGGATGATCGCACGAATGCGACGCTCTAACGTAGTATCACCAGGATATGCCGGCTCTTGTGCTGCCGGAATGGTGTTTACATAGTTAGTGTTGATGCCAGTTGGCATGTCTACACCGTCTAAACGGGCTTTATCTAACACTTGCTCTAATAGATATTGAGCGCGCTCGACACCTTCTTCACGTACCACTGATTCAAGGGCTTGTAACCAATCTTGAGTTTCCAGTGCATCAACGTCATTATTCATGACTTCAGACATGGCGATCTATCCTTTTGTTGGTTTGACAGATTAACTAGCTTTTAGCCAATCTTATGATTCGTTAGCTTGTTGAATTCGGCGCAGTGAACGCTCACGACGACTCTCTTCTCGAGTCAAATCCAACAAGGTCTCTTCGATATAAGCCAAATGGGCATGCGACGCTTTACGTGCTTTTTCTGGTTCACGTTCTAAAATCGCTTGCACAATATTGGCGCGGTGATGACTCACCTTTTCTACCACCTCATCACGACGATGAAGTAATTCTAAATTCTGTAATACGTTTTGCTGCAATAAAGGGGCAAGGCTACGAACAATGTGCAATAGCACCACATTATGAGCGGCTTCAGAAATCGCAATTAACACTGCCATTACTGCGCTTGATTCTTGCGCCACATCTTTATTTTCAATCGCTTTTTCAACTTCTTTTTGGCATTGAGAAATTCGTTCAAAATCTTCTTCGGTGCCACGTAAGGCTGCGAAGTAAGCTGAAATACCTTCCATTGCATGACGAGATTCAAGTAAGTCGAGTTGTGTTTCTGAATGCGTCGACAATAACTCTAGCAAAGGATCGGAAAAAGAAGTCCATAAGGTATCCGTTACAAATGTACCGCCACCTTGTTTACGAGTTAATAAACGTTTTGCTTCTAAACGTTGAATCGCTTCACGAATCGAAGGTCGAGACACATCAAATTGTTTTGCTAATTCTCGCTCTGGTGGCAATTGTTGCCCGGGAGAAAGTGTGCCTTCTAAAATCAGCCGTTCGATTTCCTGTTCAATCACATCGGAAAGCTTTGGCTGACGAATCCTTTGATAAGCCATGATTAATTCGTTTTCTCACTCGTGAATGTAAATTGGTAAGACCAATTACCATGTACAACAAAAATTTTACCGAATGCAAACACAAGTGTCCAGACAAAATTGACCCACATCAAATAAGCAAGCTACGTTAACTGCCACGTAACATAATCACACTAAAACACTAATAAGATTGGTAAGACCATTTAAATAGTCGACATTCAAAATGTCATTTCATTAAGTAAGATGGGTATATTTTGTTAAAAGTGTGATTTTGATCTCTATTAAAATACCCCGTAAGGAGTACAAGCAGGCCGATATTACTGAGTGCGTTTGTAACGAAAATTTGTTACTAAAAAATGACAAAATCTGAATCTAAGCCTCCCGACAGAAAGAGAGACTTTTTTGTTGTACTGATAATTTTATAAAAATGTGAGATCAATCAGAGGTAGGAAAGTGGCTAGTAGCTAAATTGCTAGTGGTTAAATCGTTAGTAGTCTAATCGTTAATCGTCTAATGGCGAGTAATCAATTATTTAATAAACTACGAAAGTAACGCCAGTCAAACCCTAAGCCCGGATCAGATTTTCTTAGCGGCGCTATATATTGATGTCCAGTAATCCTCGGTAAAGTGATCTCTGGGTATTGCTGCATGAGTAGCTTAGTAACCGCCACTAAAGATTGATATTGGGCTTGGCTGTAACTATCTAAATCCGTACCTTCCAGTTCAATACCAATCGAATAATCATTACAACGTTCTACCCCAGCAAAACTGGATTTTCCGGCATGCCACGCTCTAGCATTAAATGGCACAAACTGAATGATCTCGCCATCACGACGAATAAAGCAATGTGCCGACACTCCCATTTTGTGAATCACTTTAAAAAATGGATGCTCACTAGAATCTAATTTACCGGTAAAGAATTGCTCCACATAAGGTCCACCATATTGCCCTGGCGGCAAGCTAATATTATGTACCACCAGCAAAGAGATCGGCATTTGTTCAGGGCGAGCATCACAAAATGGTGATGGCACATGTTTAGTATCAGACAGCCATGAGTCAGAGGTGATGTGCATAGTCGGCAACCTTATTTATTCGATGGCGTTATTCTGTAGTAATCAAGGTTTAAGTCAAGCAAGGGAGCTCGTAACTCGGGCGCTACGCTTCTCGTGGCTAGGTAAAGATAAAAGCGGGGTTCTGCCTATAAGTAAGATCTCATTAAACAATTCGAGCAACAAGAAGTGAAATGATCTAGAAACGTAATTCGTTGCTCGGGCGCTGCGCTGCTCGTTACTCGAAAAGGCCAAAAGATCGAAATACGAGAAGTGGAATGACCTAGAGCGAAGCGCTCGAAAATCGTTTCACCTTGCAGTATCATACCCCCTCTAACAACCTCAACGGATCTTGCCTCATGAAAAGCACTCACGATTCTCAATCTCGTCTTGAATATTTAAAGCAACAATTACCAACTGAAATCACTCGTATGGTCAGTGATGCTTTAAAAGAAGATTTGGGTGGCACGCTCGATCCTAATGCGGATATTACCGCTAGTTTAATTCCGGCTGAAGCAACCAACACGGCAACCATTATCACTCGTGAACATGGAGTATTTTGTGGCAAAGCGTGGGCGGATGAAGTATTCAAACAACTTGGCGGCCAAGTGCAAATCGACTGGCATGTAGCGGATGGTGATACGGTAGAACCCAACCAAACGCTTTGCACGCTAACTGGCCCATCTCGCGCGCTATTAACGGGCGAGCGCAATGCGATGAACTTCATTCAAACCCTGTCTGGTTGCGCTAGTTTAACGGCAGAATATGTTAAAGAGTTGGCTGGAACCGATTGTCGCTTACTGGATACCCGAAAAACCATTCCGGGACTGCGCAGCGCATTAAAATATGCGGTAACTTGTGGCGGCGGCTTTAACCACCGTATCGGCGTGTTTGATGCCTACCTAATTAAAGAAAACCACATCATCGCTTGTGGCGGCATCGAAAAAGCCATCGCAACCGCTAAACAGTTAAACCCAGGCAAACCCGTTGAAGTAGAAACCGAATCTTTAGAAGAATTAGAGCGTGCCATTCGCGCTGGTGCCGACATTGTTATGTTAGATAACTTCACTAAAGAAATGATGTTTACTGCCGTAGAAATCAACCAACAAATCGGTAAAGAAAACGGCTTAACCACCGGTCAAGCCGCGCTAGAAAACTCAGGCAACATTACCCTTGAAACCTTAAATGAATATGCCAAAACTGGCGTAGATTATATTTCAGTTGGCGCGCTGACTAAGCATGTTAGGGCGATGGATTTGTCGATGAGGGTGATTGGCTAACCTTTAATTTTCTAAGCTTTAATTGTCATTCCGTACATGAGCCTAAGCGAAGAAGATACGGAATCTCCTACAACACATTGAGTCTCAAAGTACTGTAGGAGATCCTGAACTGCGCTCCTACGTCGCTTTTCAGGATGACGATATCAATAATAGTCATGTCAAAAGAAATGCGATTCTCGATCCGCTATCCCTAGAAACTAGGAACCAGCAACTAGGAACCTATACCCCGTGACCTCCCTCCCATTTTCCTTTCCAATTTCATACTAAATTCGTACTTAGCTTACGTCAGCGTATGGTCAAAAAATCATCTCACATCACCTAATAGTTTAATATTGGTCGCAATAAATTGTTTTTCCAATGCAATCAGTGACTCAGTTTTCAAACTGGCTCGAATAGGCTACTCAGGATAATTTTCTTTTTTACCGCTCACTCTACTCTTTCCGTGGTAATACCACTCAATTATTCACGGAGATGAAAATGAAACAATTACAACAAGGTAAGAAGAAGCTACAGAAAGGTTTTACGCTAATTGAATTGATGATCGTAGTTGCGGTTATCGGTGTGCTGGCGGCAATTGCGATCCCTCAATATCAAAACTATGTGAAAAAAGCTGCATTGGGTTCTGCTTTAGCTACAGCAACTGCACTAAAAACAAATGTTGAAGATGAAATTGCTACAAGTACTACAGGTTTCCCGAGCTCGACATCGGCAGCATTTTCCATTGGTGCTATAAATTTTGCTAATACAGGAACAACAAGTGGAACTATAACAGCATCTGTTAATGAAGGTCCTGCTAATGGTGCAAACGTAGTATTAACTAGGGATACTGCTGGAATTTGGGAGTGTACACTTACTAAAGGAGCTTCTGCTGCATCAGATCTATTAGATGGAATAACTGTCAATGGTTGTACAAAACCATAATATTTAAAATGAGAATCAATAAAGGCTTCACTTTAATTGAACTCATGATCACCGTGGCGATCATTGGCGTGCTGGCGGCAGTTGCGATACCTCTGTATCAGCAATATGTGCAAAAAGCCGCTCTCGCCACGGCGGTCGGTTCGGCCAATAACTACCAAACCATTGTTGAAGAATACGTTGATTCTCATTTTATCTTTCCTGAGATTTCTGCGGCTTTTCCTTTAGGTAAAGTCAGTGCAGTTTCAGGTTCAATTGGAAGCAATGATTTATTCGCCCATATTGAAAAAGGGATAGCCAAAGGCACAACAGTGAGAATGCAACGTGATACTCAAGGACGTTGGAAATGTCATCACAACAAGACCAATATCCAAATAAAAGGTTGTGATTATGATGCTAGCTTATAACGTTTAGCTTTGTTTATACCTTTATGTTTACTCCGTTAAGGACACTATGAACACCAACCTCGCCTCCATTTTACGCCAAGCGGAGCTCTTGAGTCACGAGCAAGAGCAAATGGTGGTGAGTACCGTTTTAAACGATAATAAAAGCGTCCCCGTGGCTTGCGTGGACGCTGGTTTTATTTCTAGTGAGCAACTACTCGTCAAACTTTGCCACCTATTTGCCCTACCTCAAGCGAATCTTGAACATTACAGCTACGCTCAAGTGTGTGAGCAATTGGGGATGCGCGATTTAATTACTAACCATCAAGTACTACCATTGCAAGTGGATCCGCATAGCGTATTAATTGCGGTTGCCGATCCAACGAATAGCAATGTTGAAGACGATTTTCGTTTCGCTACCGGCAAACAAATTGAATTTATTCTGGCCGATTGTAAAGAGCTCGAAGGGGCGATTCGCCGTCTGTATGGACGAGTAGTCAATTCAGATACCAGCCAAGGTAAAGATATTACCCAAGATGAACTAGCCAATTTAGTTGAGGTTGGCAGTGATGAAATCCAAGAAACAGAAGATCTCAGCCAAGATGAAGCGCCGGTCAGCCGCTTCATTAACCAAATTTTACTCGATGCAGTACGAAAAGGTGCATCGGATATTCACTTTGAACCGTATGAAGATATCTACCGAGTTCGTCTACGCTGTGATGGAATTTTGGTGGAAACCAACCGTCCTGCTCCTCATTTAGGTCGACGCCTTGCAGCAAGGATTAAGATCTTATCTAAACTCGATATCGCAGAACGTCGCCTACCTCAAGATGGACGAATTAAAATTCGCCTGAACGCGGATACCGCGATCGATATGCGAGTGTCTACCCTGCCGACCTTATGGGGGGAGAAAATCGTACTGCGCTTGCTTGATAGCAGTGCCGCCAATCTAAATATCGATAAACTCGGTTATAGCGAAGTACAAAAGCAATTGTATCTAGATGCGCTGCAACAACCACAAGGCATGATCTTAATGACCGGCCCAACTGGTAGCGGTAAAACCGTTTCTTTGTATACCGGCTTACGGATTTTAAATACGCCTGATAAAAATATTTCGACCGCCGAAGATCCAGTTGAAATTAACTTAACCGGTATCAATCAAGTACAAGTCAAACCTAAGATTGGCTTTACTTTTGCAGCGGCTTTACGCGCTTTCTTACGTCAAGATCCCGATGTGGTGATGGTCGGCGAGATCCGCGACCTAGAAACCGCCGAAATTGCGGTAAAAGCGGCGCAGACTGGCCACTTAGTTTTGTCAACTCTACACACTAATTCGTCAGCTGAAACTGTGGTGCGTTTATCGAATATGGGAATTGAGGCGTTTAACTTAGCTTCCTCGCTGAGCTTGATCATTGCTCAACGCCTAGCACGTCGTTTATGCAACCATTGTAAAAAGCCCGATGATTTTCCTGATGCTCTGCGTGAAAAATTTCATATCTCATCCGATGCGGTTATTTATAAATCTTCCAAACAAGGTTGCCCTGAATGCACTGGCGGTTACTCAGGTCGCGTGGGGATTTATGAGGTGATGCCATTTAGTACAGAATTAGCTAATGCAGTGATAAAGAAAGCCTCCGCCAATGACATTGAAATGATCGCAGTAAAACAAGGTATGGCCACACTACGCCAATCAGGAATTGAGAACTTAAAGCAAGGCGTCACTAGCTTTGCTGAATTACAGCGCGTGCTGTACTTCTAAACCTTTATACAAAGAAACTCGACCAATAAACCTTTTAATAAATAAAGCTTTCGACAAATTTGGAATGCCAAACAAGGACAGAATCTCATGGCACAAGCATCGACTCTCAAAGCGCCAGCTTTAAAAAACTTTCAATGGCGTGGGGTAAATAGCTCTGGCAAAAAAGTATCAGGGCAAATGTTGGCGATAAACGAAGTTGAGGTGCGCGCCAAACTCAAAGAACAACGCGTCCAGATCAAGAAGCTCAAACGTCGTAGTGTGTCGATCTTCGCCAAAATGAGTCACAAGGTAAAACGTAAAGATATTACGGTACTTACCAGACAGTTAGCCACCATGCTCGGCACCGGCGTTCCGATCGTTCAGGCGATCAAATTGATCTCAGATAGTCAACGTAAAGCCGAAATGAAATCGGTTCTCTCACAGATTTGTACTCAGGTAGAAGCGGGTACTCCAATCTCCAAAGCCATGCTGGCTAGTAGCCCTTTCTTTGATGAATTCTACTGCGATCTTGTGGCTACTGGTGAACAAACGGGTAACCTAGCCGATGTATTTGATCGCCTCGCAACTTATCGTGAAAAGAGTGAAGAATTACGCTCAAAGGTAATCAAAGCAATGATCTATCCTGCGATGGTTATTTTGGTTGCCACCAGCGTGTCGATTCTAATGTTAACCATGGTGATCCCTGAATTTGAAGCTATGTTTAAGGGTTTTGGCGCAGAGCTTCCTTGGTTTACTCAACAAGTAATCCATTTATCTCACTTTATTCAAAGCTATTTATTTATCATGATCCTCGCCTTGTTTGGCTTTATCTTTGCGATGAAAGAAGCCCGAAAAAGATCCTTTACTTTTAGGCTTAAAACCAGTCGTTTAGCGCTCAATATGCCGGTACTTGGTGGGGTATTCTCTAAGGCAGCAATTGCCAAATTTAGCCGAACATTAGCCACCAGCTTTAGCGCGGGTATTCCAATTTTAACTAGCCTACTGACAACGGCCAAAACTTCCGGCAATTTGCACTATCAAGTTGCTATTGAACAAGTGCATAAAGATACCGCCGCAGGTATGCCAATGTACATTGCGATGCGTAACGCTGATGCCTTCCCTGAAATGGTTTTGCAAATGGTCATGATAGGAGAAGAATCTGGTAACCTCGATGATATGCTGAACAAGGTGGCGGCAATTTATGAATTTGAAGTCGATAATACCGTCGATAACCTAGGAAAGATTATTGAGCCTGTGATTATTGTTTTTCTTGGCGTTGTTGTGGGTGGCTTAGTTGTGTCACTTTATCTGCCAATCTTTAAGCTAGTTAGTGTATTCTAAAACCCATATTATTTATTTGATTATTGGACATTGTCGTATCTCATGGTGATCTTTGATTATTACCCAGCTCTATTTCCAATTGCGGCTGGTATCTTTGGCTTATTAATTGGCAGTTTTTTAAATGTAGTGATCCATCGTTTACCCATTATGATGGAGCGAGAGTGGAAGCAAGAATGCATCGAGTTTTTCCCGCAACTAAAAAAAGATCCAAAGATCAAACAAGAACTGAGCGAACTTAAGAAGCCATTTAATCTCAATGTACCGCGTTCACGTTGCCCAAAATGCGATACACAAATTCGTGCGCTAGATAATATCCCAGTGATTAGCTGGTTAATGCTCAAAGGCAAGTGCTACAAATGTTCTAACCCGATCAGTTTTCGTTATCCCGCTATCGAACTACTTACCGCTATTTTATGCGTGGTAATTGGCGTTAATTTTTCCGCCGATTGGTATGGTCTTGCATTACTGTTTTTCACTTTTACTCTAGTGTCAGCCACCTTTATCGATCTTGATACTATGTTGCTGCCCGATCAGCTGACACTACCTTTAATGTGGGCTGGTTTGGCTTTGTCTTTGTTTGAGATTAGCCCGATATCACTGAAAGATGCCGTTATTGGCGCAATGACTGGTTACCTATGTTTATGGTCTATCTTCTGGGCATTTAAGTTACTCACTGGCAAAGAAGGCATGGGTTATGGCGATTTTAAATTATTAGCGGCTCTCGGTGCTTGGCTTGGTTGGCAGCAACTACCTTTAATCATATTGCTATCTTCAGTCGTCGGATTAATTTTTGGCATTATTCAACTACGTTTACAAAAGAAAGGTATAGAGAAAGCTTTCCCATTTGGCCCTTACCTTGCGATTGCGGGTTGGTTTTGCTTAATCTGGGGTAATGACTTAACGTCTTGGTATCTCACTAATATGCTAGGAATGTAAACGATGACGATGATAGTTGGCTTAACGGGGGGCATTGGCAGCGGTAAAACCACTATCGCTAACCTATTCCACGATCAATTTGGAATTAATATTGTCGATGCTGATATTGTGGCAAGAGAAGTCGTCGAACCGAAAAGCGCAGGATTAAAAGCGATTACTGAACATTTTGGTCAAGAGATATTAACGCTTGATGGGCAGCTTAACCGATCGGCCTTAAGAGAACGTATTTTCAATCATCCCAGTGAGAAAGAGTGGCTCAATAATTTACTCCACCCACTGATCCGTCAACGAATTAAACAACTACTAACTAAAGTGACTTCGGACTATGCTTTACTGGTGGTACCGTTACTAGTAGAAAATAATTGGCAAACCATGATTAATCGTTTGCTGGTAGTGGATGTTAAGCCTGAAACGCAAATTACTCGCACTTGCCAACGTGATGGCGTGCCAGAGGCGCAAGTTCATTCAATCTTAGCCTCTCAAGCATCACGAGAGCAACGTCTATCAGCAGCCGATGATGTGATTAACAATGATGCCCCGTTAACGGAGCAGGCCAAACAAGAACTTTTATCTCAAGTCACAGTTTTACACAAAAAGTACCTAGTATTATCGGGTAGTTTTCTGTAAAAATAGAACAAGTATCTCCATCACCTGAAGGCATTATGCTTAAATTCGAACATCCATTAACCGAAAAAGTACGAATTTACCTTAGAGTTGAAACTCTAATGGCCCAGTTGCATAAATCCGCTAAGTTTGCATCTCCGCTGGATGATCAGATTTTGTTCCGTTCGCTGTTTGATTTAATGGATCTGTTTGAGCAAATCCATGTTAAATCTGAAATCACTAAAGAGCTTGAAAAACAGAAAATCACCGTCAAGGCATGGGCTAATGTACCCGGTGTCGATCAAGTTCTATTAGATAATATCCTAACGCAACTCGACTCTTGCTTCCGTGAAGTTATGACCTCAGAACGCTTTGGCCAATCACTAAAAGAAGATCGATTTTTAAGTGCCATTCGACAGCGTTTTAATTTGCCCGGTGGCCACTGTTGCTTCGATTTACCTTCGCTGCACTATTGGCAAAACTTACCGTTAGATAAACGTTTATTGGATGTCGATAAATGGATTTCTACCTTAACGCCACTACATCACGCACTTGAATTACTGCTAAAGCTACTACGTGGCAACGGTCATTTCAAATCTCAGATTGCACGTAATGGATTTTTTCAAAGTGATGCCAATGATGCCAATATTCTACGCTTAGAAATCCCATCAGAACTGGGGATCTACCCTATGATATCCGGCCATAAGAACCGCTTTGTAGTTAAATTTATAAGTTTTGAAACCGCAAAGGCGTATAGTCAAGATGTCGAGTTTAAGCTGGCAGTCTGCTAAAATTCGCTTAATACATAAATTCCAATCTCAGGTTATCCCTCAATATGACACAAACACAATCCAAAAAAGTTACCGTAGTTAAATGTCCAACTTGCCAAACTGAAGTTGTGTGGGGAGAAATGAGTCCTTATCGTCCTTTTTGTAGCAAGCAATGCCAAATGATTGATTTTGGTGAATGGGCAGATGAAGAAAAAGCCATTCCTGGGGCACCTGATATGTCAGATTCTGATGGGTGGTCGGAAAGTTAAGAGGGTTTTCGTTACTAGGACGCTTTGCTGCTCGTTTCTCGGGAAAGACAGCTCCTAGTTTCAAATCCCTAGTTGCTAGGAAAGCAGAGTTGAATTTTGTTTCTCGAACACAAATAACGTCATTCGGTACATGAGCCTAGGCGAAGAAGATACGGAATCTCCTACCGAATGTTGAGACTCAAATTGTGGTAGGAGATCCTGAACTGCGCTCCTACGTCGCTTTTCAGGATGACGTTTAAGTTAATGTATTCTCCCGAAACTAGGTACTCGCTTTCTTTTCCTAGCCACAAGAAGTGAAACAGCGGATTACGAACAATAATCCGCTTTTCGGCTCTCGAGTAGAGCGTCCCCGCACCTCTGCTCTGCTTTTTTAGAAACGAGCAGCGTAGCGCCCAAGCAACGAAACTCGAATCGGCTTTTACAAGAAACGCGTAATAACCTTCTCTAACACCGGTACATTTGCTTCTGGGAAGGCATAGTCGTTCAAATCTCCGACCGCGACCCACTTTCCTTGTTGGCCTTCTTTACCGTATGGCTTACCTTCAAAAGCCGACACCACAAAGAAATCAAAAGTCAGACTTTTTTCGGAATAATCAAAATCGAAATGTTCAAACAACGACATCTCGGTGGCAGTAATATCAATTTCTTCTTGTAACTCTCGAATCAAGCCCTGCTCAGCGGACTCTCCTAACTCGACCTTCCCCCCGGGAAACTCCCAATATCCACCTTTATGTAGCTTTTCAGGACGTTTAGTAATAAATATTTGATCTTGCTGCTCATTTAAAATAATTGCGGCAACAATATGAACTCGTTTCATTTTTCTTCCTTTGGCTTTCACCAATAAAAAGGCCGCAATCGCTGCGGCCTTATTTCATTACTCAATATAATGGTTAGATCTTACCACAACATTGTTTATACTTTTTACCAGATCCACATGGGCAAGGCTCATTACGACCAACTTTACGTTCTTCGCGAACACTTGGTTGATTTGGTGCATCAGCGCCTTCTTCTTCCATGCCTTCAGCCGATTCATGTTGGAACTGCTGATTACGTGCAGCTTCTTCTGCTTGAATACGACGTTGTTCTTCCATACGGTCAACTTCTTCACGCTGTTGAACACGAACACGGCTCAGAGTAGAAATCACATCAAACTTCAAGCTATCTAGCAACTCACCAAATAGTTCAAACGATTCACGCTTAAACTCTTGTTTTGGATCTTTTTGGGCATAACCGCGTAAATGGATACCTTGACGTAAATGATCCATCGCTGCTAAGTGCTCTTTCCATAAGTTATCGAGTGTTTGCAGCATTACTTGGCGTTCAAAGTTACGTAGTACTTCCACACCGACAGCTTCTTCTTTTTGCTTATAGATAGCATTAGCTTCGCTGATCACACGTTCAAGCAATACTTCTTCATATAACTTGTCATCTTCATCTAACCAAGTTTGGATAGGTAATGATAAGTCGAAATCAGCTTGCAAACGCTCTTCTAAGCCTTTTACATCCCACATTTCATCAAGAGATTGAGGTGGAATGTATTGCTCAAATACCGAGCTTAAAACATCAGTACGGTTCTGCTCAAGCATTTCACTGATGTCTTCAGATGCCATTAACTCATCACGAAGTTCATACACCACTTTACGTTGATCATTCGCTACATCATCGTAATCTAGTAGCTGTTTACGTACATCAAAGTTACGACCTTCTACTTTACGTTGTGCTTTTTCAATCGAGCGAGATAGCATGCGGCTTTCAATCGCTTCACCTTCTTCCATACCGCTCTGAATCAAGCCAGCCATGCGCTCAGAAGTGAAGATACGTAATAGTGAATCTTCCATTGATAAATAGAAGCGAGAAGAACCAGCATCACCTTGACGACCAGAACGACCACGTAGCTGGTTATCAATACGGCGAGATTCATGGCGCTCCGTACCAATGATATGCAAACCACCAGATTCTAGAACTGCATCATGCACTTTTTGCCATTCAGCTTTAACTTGTGCGATTTGCTCTTCAGTTGCAGGAGTACCTTGAGATTCTTCTAGTTTTTCAACTTGATTTTCCCAGCTACCGCCTAGTTTGATATCGGTACCACGACCAGCCATGTTAGTTGCAATGGTAACCGCGCCAGGAGTACCCGCTTGAGCAACGATTTCAGCTTCTTGTTCGTGGAACTTAGCATTCAAAACGTTATGCTTAATTTTGGCTGCTTTTAGCGCATTAGAAAGTAGTTCAGACTTTTCAATCGAAACCGTACCTACCAAGATCGGCTGACCATTAGCAACACGCTCTTTGATGTCTTCAATGATCGCATCAAATTTTTCTTTTTCGGTGCGATACACGACGTCTGGCATATCATTACGAATCATTGGACGGTTAGTTGGAATAACCACGGTATCAAGGCCGTAAATAGATTGGAATTCGAACGCTTCAGTATCCGCTGTACCTGTCATACCAGAAAGTTTCTCATATAAACGGAAGTAGTTCTGGAAGGTAATCGACGCTAAAGTTTGGTTTTCATTTTGAATCTTAACGCCTTCTTTCGCTTCTACAGCTTGATGAAGACCTTCAGACCAACGACGTCCCGGCATAGTACGGCCAGTATGCTCATCAACGATGATAATTTCATCATCTTTAACGATGTAATCAACGTCTTTTTCAAACAACACGTGAGCGCGAAGTGCCGCATTAACGTGGTGTAATAAGCTAATGTTAGCAGGAGAATATAGTGTATCACCTTCTTCCATTAAGCCATTTTTAATCAGTAGCTCTTCAACGTACTCTTGACCAGTTTCAGTCATGTGTACTTGTTTAGCTTTCTCATCAATAGTGTAGTGCTTATCACCACGATACTCTTCCGTATCTTCTTCGTCTTGACGCTCTAGATATGGAATTAAAGTATTTATGCGAGTGTACAGTTCTGAGCTGTCTTCTGCTGGACCTGAAATAATCAGTGGTGTACGTGCTTCATCGATCAGGATTGAGTCGACTTCATCGATTACTGCAAAGAAACGCTCACGCTGTACACGGTCTTCTGGACGAAACGCCATGTTATCTCGCAGGTAGTCAAAACCGAATTCGTTATTCGTTCCGTATAAAATATCACATTGATAAGCGGCTTTTTTCTGAGATGGGATCATGTTTGGTACATTAATACCAACCGTCATCCCTAAGAATTCAAATAACTCGCGGTTAGTCTCAGCGTCACGTTTTGCTAAGTAGTCATTCACGGTAATAACATGAACGCCTTTACCTGAGATACCATTGAGGTAAGCCGCTAAAGTCGCGGTTAAAGTCTTACCTTCACCAGTACGCATCTCGGCGATTTTACCCGCGTTAAGGACCATACCACCAATAAGCTGAACGTCGAAATGACGCATGCCATAAATACGCTTTGACGCTTCACGTACCGTTGCAAAAGCTTCTGGTAATAGTTTGTCTAACGATTCACCATTGGTGTAACGCTCACGAAACTCAATGGTCTTATGTTGAAGTTGGTCGTCAGTTAATGCTTCATATTCTGGTTCAAAGCTATTAATTTGATTCACGATTTTTCTCAGCTGGCGTAACGTTCGATCATTACGGCTGCCGATGACACTAGTCAGTAACTTAGTTAACATTATTTACGAATCTCTCTTCCTGATCTTTCGGATCTCTGCTTTCAGCTTCTCACAGTTTAATTCTAAGAATACTGAGATAAAATTTGGTCTACTTGTCATATGGTGCCAATCAAGCCCATTTTCAAGACTAAAAGACAAGTGACTATATAGTATGGGATTATGCGCCTATCTTCTATCTACAAACACCGTTGTTTGCGTTCATCCTCATTATTTTTGATCAAAAATAGTATTTTTTGACATTAATAATTTTTCATAACGCATAATATTACGATTAAGCTTTAATATGATGAGATATTTTATGCGAGACCACCGCCCAAAACTAACACAAGACCTGATTGGTGATAGCCAGTTAAAGGCCTTTTCTCAGCATGTTTCTGAAATTTTATCGATCAACCAAGCACTAAAAAGTATCTTGCCGAAGAATTTATTAGCTCATTGTCGAGCGGCCAATGTTCGACAAAACCAACTACTGATCGAAGTGGCGAATGCTTCTTTCCAAATGAAACTCAACTATGAGCGAATCAGGATTTTATCTGAGCTAAGAGCAGCAGGATTTTCTCGTTTGGCTGGAATCGAATTTAAAGTAAACCCTGAGCTATATCGCAGTGAATCACTCCAAGAAAAAGAAGTGACTTATAAGCAACACGCTTTAAGTGAGGAAGCGGCTCAATCTATTCTAATGGCCGCCTCTTTAGCGCCACCGAAGCTGAAGCAGCGAATGGAAAGCCTAGCGAAACTTGCCCAATCAAAAAGCAAATAACTTTCTCTTGTTTTGATAAATTTTAGGTAATAAAAAAGCCAGACTTTTCAGCCTGGCTTTTTCAATGCTTAATTCAATCTTAAGCTAATACTGTATTCGGCATAACTTCACCAAATGCAACAGGTGAACCGGCTGTTTCTTCAAACGTTGCCCATTCCCAAGCTTCTTGGTCAGCTAGAACAGCACGCAGTAACTGGTTGTTCAAAGCATGGCCTGTTTTATAAGCACGAAGCTCACCAACAATGCTATGACCACACATGTATAAATCACCAATGGCATCTAATACTTTGTGCGTAACAAATTCATTACTAAAACGTAAGCCTTCTTCATTCAAGATGCGGTATTCATCAAGAACGATCGCACAGTCAAAGCTCCCACCTAAACATAGGTTCTGTGACTGTAAATATTCGATATCGCGCATAAAACCAAAAGTACGAGCACGAGAAATATCTTTAATAAACGCCTGTGAAGAGAAATCAAACAACATGTGTTGTTGTTCAGAATCGATAGCAGGGTGATCAAATTCAATTTCAAAATCCATACGGAAACCATCATAAGGAACAAGCTCTGCCCACTTATCACCGTCTTCGATACGAATTGGTTTTTTAATACGAATAAAACGTTTTGGTGCGTTTAGAGTCTCGACGCCTGCTGATTGCAGCAAATATACAAACGGGCTAGCACTGCCATCCATAATTGGAATTTCAGGTGCATCTACCTCGATGATAATGTTATCGATCCCCATCCCCGCTAGAGCAGCATTTAAATGCTCAACGGTAGAAATTCTAATGCCTTCATCGTTCACTAACGCAGTACACAACATTGTGTCGCGTACTGAGTTTGGATCAGAAGGAAAATCCACAGGTGGATTCATATCTGTACGACGATAAATTATACCGGTATTAGCTGGTGCAGGACGTAGCGTAAGCGTGACTTTACGTCCAGAGTGGAGACCCACACCAGTCGTTTTCACCATTTCTTTCAATGTACGTTGTCTGATCATCTAATTTGCCTCTAATTTACGCTACATATCGCAGCCAATACCTGACTGGTCAGATATCTTATCACATTTTAGACACATTTCAACTAATTGTGCAAAACTCAATCAGCTTGGTGTCTTAAAAATGCAGGGATATCAAGGTAACCACTGTCATTTTCATCCGGCTTTTTCACCGTATTTGAATTTTCATTTGAAGCGCTTGATGAAGAACTTGTCGCTGGTGCTTTGTTAGTACGAAGCATTGGCTGTGGAGCTTCATCTTCAGGCTTAGCTGTTTGTTGAACTGGCGCCTGTACTGCAGGTTGAGGCGTTGAAACTGGTTTTGCTGAACCACCTTTAACTAAAGTGATGTCAGGCTGATGTGAGTTACCAATGCCCGTTGCAACCACGGTTACACGAATTTCATCACTCATATCAGGGTCAAGAGAAGTACCAATAACAACCGTTGCATTATCTGAAGCAAATGCTTTAACTGTGTTACCTACAGTTTCAAATTCTTCTAAACGCATATCTAGGCCAGCAGTGATGTTAACTAATACGCCACGTGCACCTGCAAGATCGATGTCTTCTAGTAATGGACTTGAAATAGCAATTTCAGCAGCCTCTTCCGCACGGTCTTCACCAGTAGCGACACCGCTCCCCATCATGGCATGTCCCATTTCAGACATCACCGTACGTACGTCGGCGAAGTCAACATTCATCATACCTGGACGAGTAATCAGCTCAGCAATACCTTGTACAGCATTACGAAGTACATCATTCGCTTTTGCAAATGCTTCAAGCAATGTAATACCACGGCCAAGTACTTTCAGTAACTTTTCATTTGGTATGGTGATCAAAGAGTCAACATGCTTTGAAAGCTCTTCAATACCTTGCTCAGCAAAAGCCATACGCTTTTTACCTTCAAAACTAAACGGCTTAGTCACAACCGCTACAGTTAAGATACCAAGCTCTTTAGCCACTTCTGCAATAACAGGTGCTGCACCAGTACCAGTACCACCGCCCATACCAGCTGCAATGAACACCATATCTGCGCCAGCTAAAACAGCTTTAATCGCTTCACGGTCTTCTAATGCTGAGTCACGACCTACTTGAGGGTTTGCTCCGGCACCTAGACCTTTAGTGATATCGCCACCAATTTGAATAACATTGCTGACACTTACTTTACGTAGCGCTTGGGCATCCGTATTAACACTGATGAATTCCACCCCTTCGATGGACTCTCGCACCATGTGTTCTACAGCGTTACCGCCACCGCCACCAACTCCAACGACTTTAATTACAGCATCGTCAGACATTTCCATCATCGGTTCAAACATGTGTTTTCTCCGTTTCTTCCTGTTCGCCTCAGGTTAAAACTCTTTTTGTATCCAATTACGTAGCTTTTGAATGATATCAGTAAACGAGCTACCAGAGCGCTGCTTTGGTGCTGTGTGTTGATATTCACCCTCATCATAAAACTGGCTGTCTTTGGCGTAATGTAATAATCCAACCGCCGTTGAATGATATGGCTCTTTAACATAGTCAGTTAACCCTCTGACTTCTAGGGGTTTACCAATTCTTACTTGGTTGCGGAATACCCGTTCTGCACATTCCACTAACCCTTCAATTTGTGATGCTCCACCAGTTAGTACAATACCTGCCGCTAAATGATGTTTAATTCCATCTTCACGTAACTTTGCTTGCACAGAATCAATACTTTGATTAACCATACCCATAAGCTCAGTATATCGGGGTTCTATCACTTCTGCCAAAGTTTGACGTTGTAAACTTCGAGAAGGACGACCACCAACACTTGGTACGTTAACAGTATCGTCTTTGCTTACTAACTCACTCAGCGCACAACCATACTTAACTTTTATCTCTTCAGCATCGCTGACAGGAGTACCAAATGCAAAGGCAATGTCACTTGTTACTGCATTACCGGCATAAGAAAATACTTTTGTGTGACGTAGCGCACCACCAGTCCAGATGGATAACTCCATCGTACCCGCACCGATATCGATCACACAGACACCGAGTTCACGCTCATCATCAGTAATAACCGCATTACTTGATGCTAAGCCTGAGTATATCAGCTGTTCCACTTTTAAATTACAGCGTTCTACCGCTTTGATGATATTTCTTGCCATATCGTTATGACAAGAAATCAAATGAACACTCGCTTCCATACGAACACCAGATAAACCAAGAGGGTTTTTAATCCCTTCTTGATAATCAATAGTGAACTCTTGAGGAATGACGTGCAAAATACGCTGCTCTTCACCGATTTTAATCGACTTAGCAGTATGAATAACACGATCCATATCCTCTTGAGAGACTTCTTCTTCTGAAATTGCTCCCATACCTTTTTCTATACGGCTAGCAATATGCTTACCTGAAAGAGAAAGATAGACACTTGTGATCTGGCATTCTGCCATTAATTCGGCTTGGTCGATAGCGCGCTGAACAGATTTTACAACCGATTCAAGGTCGTTAACACCACCTTTGTCCATACCATGAGATGGGCTAGTTCCTGCTCCAATGATGTTAATTTGTCCATCAGGAAGAACTTCACCTACTAACGCTGATACAGTAGCTGTGCCAATATCAAGACCAACGACTATGTTACCTTCTGCGGTCTTCGTCATTTATTTCTCTCTTGTGCTGAATCATCATCTGGAATCCAACCAACGGCGGCCCCAGTATCATATCGAAGATCGATGTAGCTAATTTGCTCTACTTTATCGCCTAAACGGCTATAAAGTTTAATAAAACGATTCAAACGATCTTCACGAGCATCTTTACCAAGCTCTAAGCGAATACCATTATCTAATATTAATTGCCATGCGCGCCTATCATTTAATACAACAGATGTAATAGTACGACCTAACGGCTTTAACTTTTGTGTGCTTTTTTGCCAAACTGACAAGACTTGTTCACTTGAGCCCTCGGGGCCGTATAGGTTCACCGTACTTTCAGGCGCATCTTCCGGGTGACCGTTAAAAATATGACCTTCAGAGCTCAGTAATGAGTTACCATTCCAAATCGCAATCGCTTTATATTCAACAATATAGACTTTAATGAGGTCAGGCCATTGTTTTCTGATCGAAATTTGAGCAACCCAAGGTAAAGTTTGTAACACTTGCTGTAGCTGATCCACATCTTGGGTCATAAATGTTCCCATACGAGGTAGCTCAGCTAAGGCTCCTTGTACCTGCTTAGGACTTACATGGTGTAAATCCCCTTCAACCATTAAACGCGAAAGAGGCAGACGCTGATCATCGATCATCCAGCTAAAAGTTGAATAAATTAAAGTACCGATACCAATCACGACTAATAGTAAAAAAACACCACCGACCCAATGTTGTTTCGATGATGATTGAATATCGTCTTCAACCAAATCTTCCGCGATTATATTCATAATGAGCAGTTAGACTCTAAAATATTCATTAAATGCCCATAATCTGAGGTTAACTAATGGTACATCCCTGAAAATAGCTACAATTAACAGGGATTATACTGACCCAAGGCTTGAGTGCCAAGATAACTTGCAGCTATTTTACTCACTAATGACTTTCATCTTGTCAATATTCAGCTGAAAATCAGCTAGGCTCTTTGCTACACGACCAACATCACCAGCCCCTTGAGTTAAAACCAAATCATTATCTTCTAATAAACTCGCCAAGGTTGACGGTAGCTTATTTGATGAATCAACAAATATTGGATCAACTTTGCCACGGCTGCGAATCGTACGGCATAAAGAACGGCTATCTGCTCCTGCAATCGGTTTCTCACCTGCAGAATAGACATCAAGCATAATCAACACATCGACTTTTTCGAGAACATTCGCGAAATCATCATATAAGTCGCGTGTACGGCTATAGCGATGTGGTTGGAAAATCATTACTAAACGCTTATCAGGCCAACCTGAGCGTGCAGCTTGAATCGTAACGTCGACCTCACTCGGATGGTGACCATAATCATCCACCAACATTGCTTGCCCATTGCCAGTATCAAACTCACCTAGATGGTCAAAACGACGGCCAGTACCTTGAGTGCTCACTAAAGCGCGTACTATCGCATCGTCGGCAATATCATCTTCAGTAGCCACAGCAATAGCAGCTGAAGCATTTAACGCATTGTGTTTACCTGGAATATTTAACGTAATGTCTAAATCGGCATGCCCTTGACGTACTACGGTAAATTTCCCTTGCTGCCCTTTCTGGTGATAGTTAACAATCCGTACATCAGCATCCTCAGAGAAACCATAAGTAATAACTTGGCGACTAACACGTGGGATCAACTCTCTGACTACTGGATCATCAATACACATGATCGCTTGACCATAAAATGGCAAATTATGCAGAAAATCAATGAAAGTCTGCTTCAATGTCTCAAAATCACCACCATACGTGTCCATATGATCGGCTTCGATATTGGTAACTATACTCACCATAGGTTGCAAATGCAGAAAAGATGCATCACTTTCATCGGCTTCAGCAATTAAGTAACGGCTAGAACCTAAGCGCGCATTAGTACCCGCACTTTTCACTAATCCACCATTAACAAAGGTAGGATCAAGACCAGCTTCAAAGTAAATTTGCGTCACAAGCGCTGTAGTCGTGGTTTTACCGTGAGTACCAGCTACAGCAATACCATGACGAAAACGCATCAGTTCAGCGAGCATTTCGGCACGGCGCACTACAGGAATACGTAACTCTTTGGCTGCAACTAACTCAGGATTTTCAGTTGAAATAGCGGTTGAGACAACCACAACACTGGCTTTTTCAATGTTAGAGGCTTGGTGACCAATGTATATTGTCGCCCCTTTGGACTTTAAACGCTCAGTAACCGTATTTTCATTTAAGTCAGAGCCACTAATATCATAACCTTCGTTGAGTAAAACTTCAGCGATACCATTCATGCCAGCGCCGCCAATACCCACAAAGTGAATGCACTTTACACGGCGCATTTCAGGGACGATAGAACGAAGTTCAGATAGGTTAGGGTTTTGTTTTGTTAGCATCAATTTTTTCTCAATCTTGGCTTACAGCGATAATCGCTTCAGCTACTCGTGTGTCGGCATCGGTAATGGCAGCAGCGCGTGCTTTTTTTGCCATTGTTAATAACTGAGTCCGATCCAGTTGTTGTATTTGTTCGATTAAAACTTGTTCAGTCAAATCAGGCTGCTCAATCATTAAGGCTGCACCACATTGAACAAGATGATCAGCATTCAGTGCTTGCTGGCGATCTTTATGCATAAATGGAATAAAAATAGCCCCAACCCCAGCAGCAGAAACTTCAGAAACCGTCAAAGCACCAGAACGACATACTAATAAATCAGCCCACTCATAAGCTTGTGCTACATCCTCAATAAACTCTGTTACTTGAATATTAGTCACTTGGTTTTCTTGATACAGGCCTTCTACTATTTGTAACTGACCTTTGCCTGCTTGATGACGGATTTCATAATCATCACCTAAGGCTTTCATCACTGGTGGTAAAGTCGTGTTAAGTACTCGGGCACCTTGGCTACCTCCCATTACCAAAATACGGATAGGTCCTTCACGTCGGCCTAGACGTTGCTTTGGCTCCGCAATGTCAACGACATCTTGCCGCACAGGATTTCCGACTACTTCAGCATTGGGAAATGCACCTGGGAATGCTTGCATCACTCGTTTGGCTATTTTAGATAACCACTGATTAGTTAAACCGGCAACAGCATTTTGTTCGTGCAGCACTACCGGGATACCAGACATCCAAGCAGCAACACCACCAGGGCCACTAACATAACCGCCCATACCAAGAACCACATCTGGCTGCCAGGCTTTAATATGCTTTTTCGCTTGAATAATGGCATTAACAATTTGAAAAGGAGCCTTAATTAGCTTAGCAATACCTTGACCACGCAAACCTTTTACATGAATAAAATCAATTTCAATACCATGTTTTGGCACTAAATCTGCTTCCATACGATCAGGAGTACCTAACCAACGAATTTCCCAACCTTGTTGTTGCAACTTTTTTGCCACAGCTAAACCAGGAAAGACATGTCCACCGGTACCACCAGCCATTACTAATAAACGTTTATTCTTTTTCATTATCACTTAATTCTTGTTGAGGTTGCTTTAGTTGAGATTTCTTTTCACTTATTATTTTTTGGGTTCTACCTGATACCCCTGCTAAGCGACACTCATAATCAATACGTAATAGCAACGCTACTGCTGTCATCATAATAATAAGACTAGAACCACCATAACTAATCAAAGGTAGTGTTAAACCTTTAGTTGGTACAATCGCTGCTGCAGCACCGACGTTAACTAAGGTTTGAAACGCGAACCAAATACTAATACTAGTGGCTAAAAAACCACCAAATAAATGACCAGACTCAAGCGACTTTTTACCAATCGACAATGCTTTATATACCAAAGCAAAAATCATCAATAACACTAATGTCACACCAATAAAGCCAAGCTCCTCACCCACCACTGCAAACACAAAGTCAGTATGCGCCTCAGGCAAGTATTCCAGCTTTTGAATCGAGTTCCCTAACCCCTGACCAAATAAACCACCACGGCCAAATGCCATTAAAGATTGAGTTAATTGATAACCACTACCAAAAGGATCTTCAAATGGATTCATGAACGAGGTTACGCGACGCATACGGTAAGGTTCAGCGACAATCAGCAAGGCTACGGCACCGATGCCAACTAATAACAAAGCAATAAACTGTTTTAGTTTTGCTCCCGCAATAAATAGCATACCGAATAGCGTCACTAACATTACCACCACGGTACCTAAATCAGGCTGAGCAAGCAGTAATACTGCTAAGCAACCAAATACGATAATTGGTTTGATAAAACCGCCAAAAAATGAGCTTTTCACTTCATCATGCTTACGTACTAAGTAGCTAGACATAAAAATAAATAATGATAGTTTGGCCACTTCCGCAGGCTGTAAATTAAATAAGCCTAATGGGATCCAACGAGACGCACCATTAACAGAATGCCCAACCAGCAATACCACTAACAACAAAAACATAGAGAGCAAAAGTAAGTGCATACTATGCTTCATCCACCGTTCTAACGGAATTTGCACCACAACAGCCGCAGCACATAAAGCGAGAAATAGAAATATGCCATGTCGCAGCATAAAGTGAAACGGTTCGCCAGTTAAACGGGTACTGATAGGGAAAGATGCTGACGTTACCATCACTAGGCCAATTAACATTAAGCCAAATGCTAACCAAACCAATTGGCGATCGTAAAGTACATCAGGAGAAGGTTGATTCACCCATCCTTGAAATCCTTTACCCATATTTTGCACTTTTGCTTTAACCACGGTCAGCCTTCAATCCGATAAATGAGCAATTAAGAAGAGTTATTAAGATGAAAATTTCGTATAATGTTGCGCCAGACGAGTAAATTCATCTCCTCTGTCCATAAAGTTTTTAAATTGATCAAAACTGGCACAAGCTGGAGATAGCATAACTAAATCGCCCGCTTTTAATTTATGGTGAAACGACTTAATCGCTTGCTCCATCGTCTCCCAACGTAATGCCGAAGAGTGTAGCGGGACAAACAAGTCGCCATCTTGACCAAAGCAATGCAATTGAACATTTAAGCTTTGCAGCACAGGTGCAAGTTCAGAGAAATCCGCACCTTTTCCAACCCCGCCAACCAGCAAATGTAGGCAGCCCGTTAATTGCAAACCAGATAATGCAGCTAACGTACTTGCCACATTGGTTGCTTTAGAATCATTGATCCATTTGATACCATCATTATCTACAACTAACTGGCATCGATGTGTTAGCCCTGAGTAAGTTTTCAACGCAGGAATCACACTCGCTAACTCAACATCAACACTATCCAATAAGGCTAAAGCGACTAAACTATTGGCGATATTATGTCGGCCAACTAATTTTAAATCCTCAACGGCAACAATTGGCTGCCCTTGCTTAGAAAGATATTCTTGCGCCTCTAACCATACCAAGCCAAAGTCTTGCTCATCAAAGCCAAAACTGACGACTGGGATATCATTTTTCGGAAAGGTCTCTGGTTCAGCACGATTAACAATCGCTTTATCAGCATGTAAGAAAATACGTTGTTTGGCCTCAGCATAGTCTTCCATGCCTTGGTAGCGATCCATATGGTCTTCAGAAAGATTTAAATAAGCAGCAGCAGCTAATTTCAGTGATGACGTGGTTTCCAGTTGAAAACTAGAAAGTTCCAACACATACAAATCGACATCATCTGCGAGTAGTTCCAAAGCCGGCACGCCAATATTGCCACCGACTCCAACCGTTAATCCTGCAGATTTAGCCAAAACGCCAGTTAAATCAGTGACCGTACTTTTGCCATTTGAACCCGTGATTGCAACCACAGGTGCATTGGCTGCCCATGCGAATAATTCAATATCACCGATTACCGGAATATTGTTTGCCAGAGCTTGTTGGGTCTCAGGGGTAGCCAAGGCAATACCCGGATTGGTAACAATTAAGTCAGATTCCAACAACCAATCAAGCTGCCAACTACCAGTATGAACTTCAATGCTAGCATCAAGCGACTCTACACCAGGAGGCTTTGCACGAGTATCAATCACCTTTATTGACAACTCACACGGTAGCTTTTGTAAGTATCGAACAACGGATAATCCGGTCACACCCAAGCCAACCACAACGACACGTTGTATCCCTTGCCATTTTGCTAATAATGAGTGTGACATAAAGTAATATCCTATAAAAAATTAACGTATTTTCAGTGTTGCTAAGCCAATTAATACCAGAACAATAGAGATAATCCAAAAGCGCACGATAACACGAGGCTCAGGCCAACCTTTTAATTCGTAATGATGGTGAATCGGTGCCATACGAAAAATACGCTGACCACGTAATTTATAAGATCCAACTTGCAAGATAACCGACAAGGTCTCCATAACGAATACACCACCCATGATCACCAATACAAATTCTTGGCGTACCAAAACAGCAATCGTACCTAAAGCACCACCTAAAGCTAATGAGCCGACATCGCCCATAAATACTTGCGCTGGGTAGGTGTTAAACCATAAAAACCCTAAACCAGCTCCGACAATCGCGGTACAAACAATCACAAGCTCACTGGTATATGGAATATAAGGTATGTGTAAATATTCAGAGAAATTGACATTACCTGTCGCCCAAGCGATAACGCCAAAGCCAGATGCAACCAATACCGTTGGCATAATTGCTAAACCATCTAGGCCATCGGTTAAGTTAACCGCATTGCTGGTTCCAACAATCACAAAATAAGTCAACACGATATACATCAGACCAAGCTGTGGCATAACATCTTTAAAGAAAGGAACCACTAATTGAGTGGCAGAAGTATCTTTGCCCATCGCATATAAAGCAAACGCCACGCCTAGAGCTATCACTGACTGCCAAAAGTACTTCCAACGAGCAATCAAGCCATCGGTATTTTTACGTACAACTTTACGGTAATCATCCACAAAACCGATGACACCATAACCAAGCAGTACTGCCATCACCGCCCAAACATAAGGGTTAGATAAATCGGCCCATAAGAGAACTGTTGCAGTGATTGCTGCCAATATCATCACTCCGCCCATGGTCGGTGTACCACGTTTACTAAAATGAGATTCAGGGCCGTCATTACGTACGACTTGGCCAATTTGTAAAAGCTGTAAACGTTGAATAAGTTTAGGTCCTATCCAAAGTGATAATCCCAAAGCAGTCAAAATGCTCAAAATCGCTCGAAAAGAGAGGTATTCAAACAGTCGGAAAAAGGATAAATATGGCTGTAACAGTTCTGCGAGCCAAATAATCATGCGTAATTCTCCTTCAAAGCAGCAACAACCTGACTCATTTTAGAGCTGTTTGCCCCTTTGATCAGTAAAGTATGTTTTTGGTCTGCTTGCATTTCTAGTTTTGGGTTAGGTAAGTGCTGCTTAATAAAATCTATCATCGAACTATGAGTTGTAAAATGTTTAGCATAAGTTGGTAAATCATCATTTCGTTGGCACAGCTGACTAATAATCGCGGTATCCTCTCCAAAAGTGAGAACATAGTCAAAATTATATTGCGCAACATGCTCGCCAACTTCTCGGTGTAATGCTTGGCTTTCATCACCAAGTTCCGCCATATAACCGAGAATCAACCAACGCGTACCTTGATAATTTGCCAATAAATCGGCAGCAGCTTTCATCGCTGGTACACTAGCATTATAGCTATCGTCAATCACACGTACTTGTTCGGTTAAATCAATCGCTTCAACTCGTCCTTTAACATGACTTGGTATCTGTAAACCACTAACCACTTCATCTAAAGTTGCTCCAGCTTGAATCGCCATTGCAGCAGCAGCTAAAGCATTGCTAATATTATGCTTGCCGATCATAGGTAAGCTCACAAGCTTTTTGCCTATAGGGCTCACTAAAACAAATGAAGCTTCACCACGCTGGTTGACTTCAATTTGTTGTGAATAAAAATCCGCATCTGAATTATTGACAGAAAAAGTGATGACATTTTTATCGGCCAAGATAGATTGCCAATGAGATAGACCATTGCTGTCAAGATTGACGACTGCATCGCCATCCATAGAAAGACCTTGGTAAATTTCACCTTTCGCCTTTGCAACACCATCAAGTGAGCCAAAGCCCTCCAAATGCGCAGCCGCAACATTATTCACTAACGCGATATCAGGTTGAACCAAGCTGGTAGTATAAGCAATTTCACCTAAATGATTAGCACCTAATTCAATCACCGCATAATTGTCATCAGCTTGAGTACGTAGCAGTGTTAAGGGAACACCAATTTCATTATTAAAGTTACCGGCTGTAGCAAGAACTTGACCTTTTTGATTTAAAATAGCGGCCAACATTTCTTTAACTGTGGTTTTTCCGCAGCTTCCTGTCAGTGCTAAGGTTTTCGCATTTGATTGTTGGTGCATCCATTGCCCAAGTTGACCAAGTGCTTTTTGAGTATCATCAACAACGACTTGTGGAATATTGAGATCAAGTTTCTTAGAAACTAACAAAGCATTAGCACCTGAATCTGCCGCTTGTTGACAAAAATCATGAGCATCGAATCGCTCACCAATTAAGGCTACAAATAAAGCACCGGATTCAACGCTACGAGTATCTGTTGTCACAGAGGTAATGTCGCTATTGTCACCGATAAGATTACCCGAGGTTATCAGTGCAAGTTGCTGTAAAGAAAATGGGATCATAAAGGTAATCCTAATAATACTTGTGCGGTTTCACGGTCAGAATAATGCACAGTTTGACCGTTAATAATTTGATAATCTTCATGCCCTTTGCCCGCTAATAAAATAATATCGTTTTCACTAGCCTGTTGTAGAGCATATTGACATGCTTGATAACGAGAGTGAATCACATGAATGTGTTTTGGGGTTACCGCCCCTTGCAACATGTCGGCGACAATTTTAGCCGGATTTTCTGAGCGTGGATTATCATCAGTAATGATCGACTCATCAGCAAGACGTTCAGATATTTCCGTCATCATTGGACGTTTTCCTGCATCACGGTCACCGCCACAACCAAAGATTGACCATAGTTTTCCTTTGCAATGAACACGAAGTGCCATCAATGCTTTTTCTAGCGCATCGGGTGTGTGTGCGTAGTCTACAACAATTTTTGCTTGGGCTCTGGACGCTTGGAAAAGCTCCATACGGCCAATCACGGGAGTTAATTTAGGAGCCACTTGAACTAATTGATCCAATTCAAAACCTAGACTCAACAAAGTGGCTAACGCCACCAGCAAATTACTGGCATTGAAAGCCCCAATTAACGGGGCTTGCAGATCCGCTTCTCCCCAATGACCATCAATTGATAGGCTGATCCCCGCATCTGAATAATGAACCTCATTGGCCCATAAAGAGCGACGCATCGAAGATGGATGGGCCGACATAGATTGTGGTTTAGTCAAAGAAACAGCGACTGCATCAGGTAAATGCTTAAGCCATTGCTGACCAACCTCATCATCTGCATTAATAATTTTATGTTGGCAATCATGTTGAGAAAACAAACTGAATTTTGCTTCTGCGTATTCTTTCATGCTGCCATGATAATCAAGGTGATCACGGCTTAAGTTGGTAAATGCAGCGGCAGCGAAAGGTAACGCTTTCACACGCCCTTGCACTAAACCATGAGAGGAAACCTCTAACGCCGTATATTGAGCTCCTTGTTGTTGCAATTGACTTAATGTTTGCTGAATTTCAATTGCATTACCCGTTGTGTTAACCGCAGGTTTTAGGTCATGTAAAAATCCATTACCAGTGGTCCCCATCACGGCGGCTTTTTTACCAAGCAACTCTATCCACTGGGCAATCAACTGTGAAATGGTGGTTTTTCCGTTGGTGCCCGTAATACCGATTAATTGCATCGGGGCAAACTGATAGAAAGACGTTGCAAAGTATGAAAGTTGCGATCCAATCTCTGATAAATAAATAACCGGAACGTCAGCACGCCACTCAACATGTTGATGCGGCTTTTCCTCACTGGCATCGGCAATAACGGCAACGGCACCAGAAGAAATCGCCTTATCAATAAAGACGCGGCCATCAACCGCATGACCTTGAATAGCAACAAATACATCACCAACGGATACTTTACGACTATCAAGCTGTAGGTTCGCGACATCGATGGAGAATTCAGAATCTAATTCAATCCAAGGTTTTAACAGTTCAGAAAGTAATCGAGCCATATCCTTTATTCTCCAGCCTCAGATTCAGGTGTCGCATCTGGCGTGACATTCATAATTTGCAGAGCCCCTTTCATAATTTCTGCAAAAACAGGTCCTGCAACAGAGCCACCATAAAATTGATCGCCTTGTGGCTCATTAACCACCACGACTAATGCAAAGCGAGGATCACTAATTGGCGCAAGACCAGCCGTTAATGCTACATATTGATCACTGTATCCACCTGCTTTTGCTTTACGTGATGTACCTGTTTTAGCACCAACACGATAACCCGGAACTTTGGCCGAACGCGCCGTACCGCCTTTATGGGTAACTTGCTCAAGCATGTCTACCACTTTACGAGCAGCATCCGCATCAGCAGCTCTAAAAGTACGACCTGATGTGCTTCCTTTTAAAATATGCAGTGGTTTATTCACGCCCATATTACCTAAAGTAGCGTAAGCATGAGCAAGCTGAAGTGGTGTTACTGAGATGCCGTAACCAAATGCTAAGGTCGCCTGCTCAAATGGAGACCAACGACGGCGATCTGGGAATATCCCTGTCACTTCACCTGGTAATCGTAACCCCGAGACATTTCCAAAACCTACCCCGCTGTACATGCCAAGAATTTCACGTACATCCATTTTTAAGGCAATAGTTGCCACACCTACGTTACTTGATTTCTTTAGGATCGTCGTTAAATCGGCTTTACCTGCGCGCTCAGAATCACGAACTCGACTACCACCAATTCGCATAATGCCATTACCTGTATCGATAATCGTTTTATCATCAATAATTCCTTTATCTAAACCAGCCAAAATCACAAATGGCTTCATGGTTGAGCCGGGTTCAATGGAATCAGTAAGCGCTCGGTTACGCATACGAAAACTTTGCAATTGTTCTCGGTTGTTAGGATTATAAGAAGGCGCATTCACCATCGCGAGTACATTACCGGTTTTCACATCAACCAGAACGGCAGTTCCTGATGTCGCTCGAAAATCGGCTACCGCTTGTTTAATCGCACGATACGCAATCGCCTGCAAGCGTTGATCGATTGTTAGTTGTAAAGGTTTTCCTGGCTCTTGTGTTTTTAGTGAAATATTTTCAACAACCCGTCCAAAGCGATCTTTTCGAATAGTTCGTTTACCGGCTTCTCCCGTTAACCAATCATCAAAGCTACGCTCCATACCTTCAAGGCCATGGCCATCAATACCTGTCACACCGACCACATGAGCACTGACTTCCCCTGCTGGATAAAAACGACGAGACTCATCTTTAAGGCCAATACCTGGCAACTTCAACTCTCGAACATATTTAGACATTGCTGGGCTAACTTGACGCTGTAAGTAAATAAAGCGCTTACGTTTATTCTGGCGAATTTTATCTACTAGGCCTTGTTGATCGAGCCCAAGTACGTTAGCAAGTGCATACCAACGCTCAAGTTCATCAAGCCCATTCTCTTTAATTATGGTGGCAGGATCTGCCCAAACTGCTTGTACAGGAACACTCACTGCCAGTTGCTCACCATTTCGGTCAGAAATAATGCCACGAGCTGTTGCAATAGCTTTTACGCGTACTGAGCGCATATCAGCTTGTTGAATAAGTTGATCAGGTTCGATCACTTGGATATACGCTGTTCGCGCCACCAGTACAAATAAAGCTAATACGATAAAGCCTATTACTAGGTTATACCGCCAAGGGATCAGAATATCCGAGGACTGAGATGATTTCTTTTTATTAACGGTTTTCTTGTTCTTTACCGTTTTTTTATTTGTCGGCTTATTCATTTAAGGTTCACAACCACTTCTTTATCCGAATCTGGACGTTTCATCTCAAGATCTTTGATTGCGACCTTCTGAACTCGAGTATGCTCAGCAAGAGCGTTTTCTTCTAATATCAAGTTACGCCACTCACTATCAAGTTGTTCTCGACTTTCTAATAACTCATCACGCAAAGTAATTTGATGACGAGTATTATAAGTGGTTAATACTACTGCAATTGAGCTTACAAAAATAAGCAGCAATAATACCAATGGAACCCGACCTACCGAAATAAGATCGGTCCAGATACTACGAATTAAAGTGGGTGGTTGTTTATCAGTCATAGTATTTTAGTGATCATAGTTTTTCAGCAATACGTAATACTGAGCTGCGTGAACGAGTATTCATTTCAACTTCTGATTTAGACGGTTTAATCGCTTTACCTACCGTTTTCATATTGGCAGAACCTAAGGCTTTAATTTGATCTTCAGTCATAGGGATCCCATGGGGAACTTGAGGACCTTGGCTCTCACGACGCATGAATCGCTTCACCATACGGTCTTCTAAAGAGTGAAAACTGATCACAGAAAGACGACCTTCTGGTGCTAAAATATTCATAGCCCCTTTTAAAGCAAAGTCGATTTCTTCTAATTCACTATTAATGTAAATTCGAATCGCTTGGAAGCTTCTCGTTGCAGGGTGCTTCTTTTCTTTAAAGTTCTTTGGGGCAACATCTGAAATAAGCTTAGCCAATTGACTTGTTCTCATCAGTGGTTCACTTTCAGGGGTTTCACGATATTCAACTAAACCACGAGCAATACGACGGGCGTGTTTTTCTTCGCCAAACTCTCGTAATACCCAGGTAATATCATCTAGCTCTGCTTCTGCTAGCCACTCTGCGGCCGATTGCCCAGTTGTCGGATCCATTCGCATATCTAGCGGACCATCTTTCATAAAGCTGAAGCCACGATCAGCATCATCAAGTTGCGGGGATGACACACCAAGATCAAATAATACGCCATCAACCTTACCAACTAATTGATATTGTTCAGCATAAGATTGGATACCAGAAAAAGGACCATGAATAATAGTAAAACGAGGATCATCTATTTTTTTTGCTTCTTCAATCGCTTGAGGATCTCGATCGATACTATATAAGCGCCCTTCAGGACCGAGTTGAGATAAGACTGTACGGCTATGACCTCCTCGACCAAATGTGCCGTCAATATAAATACCATTTGGCTTTATATTCAATCCTTCAATAGATTCATTAAGGAGTACAGAAACGTGTTGGAAGGTGTCGGTCATAGGGTTCAATAGCTCAATTAAAGATGAATGGCTTAGGATATTCATGTCAGGCGCGCAACGCAAGAAAACAGCAGATATTTGCGCTTATTTGGCTTAGTTTATGCTAATTCTAACGAGAATCGTTAATAGCACGTCAAAAGGGCGACAACGAATGAAGAAATTCATAAAAAAACCCACCGCAGAAAACTACGATGGGTTCGTTTAAATAGGTGGAGTTGACATCATAAGCCGGGTTCTGTTTCCGCTTGCGCGGCGATAGCCATTCGTCTAGGCCAGCAATCGCTCACTGGCTCGAGCAACCTACCCGCCCCCTTACGCGAGCAACGCAATGTGAGGGCCTATTTGGTCTTGCTTCGGGTGGAGTTTACCCTGCTACGAACTGTTGCCAGACGCACGGTGCGCTCTTACCGCACCCTTTCACCCTTACCTGTTCGCTTCTTACTTCCGAAGAAATGAAGAATAGCGTCATCGGCGGTCTTCTCTCTGCTGCACTTGTCGTGAGCTCACGCTCCCCAGGCGTTACCTGGCACCCTGCTCTTTGAAGCCCGGACTTTCCTCCCCTTCGACAGTCTCCCACTGATTTCTACCGAGGCAAAAAACAAGTAAGGACATCAACGAAGCAGCGACTATCTAGTCAACTCCGACGCGGATTATACGCACATCACTTTAGAAGACAAGCGATTCAAACGAATCACCATATATAGTGAATATATTAACTTAAGTTATCCAGTCCCCATTTATATAGGGCATTCTTTTTCAAATTGTGAATTTCTGCCACTAATGCTGCTGCTTTTTTCAGTGGCAATTCTTGAGTTAAAATTTTTAACGTTCTTAAAGCGTCATCAGGAAGAGCATCGACTGACTTATCTTCTCGATGCCCATGTATAAGAATGACCATTTCTCCGCGCTTACGATTATCATCTTCATTGATCCAGTTGATCAATTCACCTAACGGAGCACCATGAATCGTTTCAAATGTTTTGGTCAATTCACGGGCCAGCACAACTTCACGCTCAGGACCTAGTACTGTCAACATATCGCCTAAACTATCTGTAATTCGATGAGGCGATTCATAAAATATACAAGTGCGCTCAGCTTTGCTAATTTCTAATAGCTTATCTTTGCGACCTTTACTTTTCGCAGGTAAGAAACCTTCAAAGCTAAAACGATCCGATGGTAACCCTGAAGCACTTAAAGCGGTGATCACGGCGCAAGCACCAGGCAATGGCACAACTTTAACACCCGCTTGACGACATTTAGTCACGAGGTGATACCCTGGATCGCTGATAAGAGGTGTTCCCGCATCGGAAACTAATGCAATAGACTCTCCCGCTAACACTTTTTCAACTAATACTTGTGCTTTTTGTTGCTCATTATGATCATGTAATGCATAAGTTTTGGTTGATATGCCAAAATGAGAGAGTAAACGACCACTATGTCTTGTATCTTCAGCTGCAATCAGGTCAACTTGATTTAAAATATCTAACGATCGTTGAGTGATATCTCCTAAATTACCAATAGGGGTTGGAACAATATACAGGGCTGGAGACTCTAAAAGAGCAGTTTTGTTATCTATCATTTGTTTACCGTCACTTGAGCGATTAATATAGAGTCAATCTTTCACATAAAGAATAAAACGCATGCAAATTATGAATCATAAGATCTTCAGTGTACCACGCTTATTTACTTCTATCGCCTTGATGTTATTAGTATCAGCGTGTTCATCACTCACGTCTGAATCAGATAAAGTTGATATTACAGCCCCACCGGTGCAAACCTCACTAGCCTATACGACTGAGGCGAATGACACTCAACCATCTAACGAACAGACTGATTTGTTTATTATGGCGCTAAAAGCATCTGTGGTTGAAAAAGATTACGACCAAGGACAAAGCCTACTAAAACGCATCGTTCAATTTCCTTTAAATGATATGCAGCAAGCGGAATGGCAATTAGCAAAAGCGCAAATTACTGCTGCTACTGTTGACTCAGAGACAGCATTGAAAGGATTAAACTTCCAACAGCAGTGGCAATTAGCTGACGCACAATGGCGAAACTATCATCAACAACGCGCTAAACTGTTTGAAGATATTCGAGATTTTTTCAATGCCGACCGAGAATGGATTGCTTACAAAGAATTTCAACCTGTCAATAAGCAAGAATCAACCGATATGCGAATTTGGGAGAACTTAGAACAATATTCTAAAGATGAAATTATTCAACTCAAAGCCCAACCAAGTGAAACTGAGCTGCAAGGTTGGCTATATGTTTCCACTCAAATGAAGACACAACTAAACAATCCAAGTGGTTTGAAAACCGAACTTCAGCAGTGGTTTGGAATAAATATTAGTCACCCAATCGTGACGCACACACCTGAAGATGTGCAACGCATTTTAGATCTAGATATTTCAACGCCGCAAAATGTCGCGGTACTACTGCCTCTTTCTGGTAAATATGAAATGCCAGCAAAGTTAATCCGAGATGGCTTTATTCATGCAATGACAGATGATGCTGATAAAGATCCGGCTCTAAAAATGACGGTTTATGATACATCAACACAAAGCCTGCAAGATATTTATGCTCAGCTAAAAGCCAATAATACTGATTTTATTATAGGTCCATTGATCAAAGATAATGTTGAGCGACTACAAGACATCAATAGCGACAATATCCCTATGTTGGCTCTAAACTTCCCAGATGAATTAGATAAAGGTACCCAAGTTTGTTACTTAACGCTATCACCAGAGCAAGAAGGGGCGCAAGCAGCTAAGCATATTTTCGAAACGGGCTTTAAATATCCACTAGTTCTGGCACCTAAAGGGAAACTTGGTGAGCGTATTACTGAGGCATTTACAGAAAAATGGAATGAGTTAAGTAATACGCCAGTAGCATCGACTCCATTCGGTAACCGTGCTGAATTACAAAAAAATGTTAAAGATGCGTTTGGTCTAACCGATAGCCAAGCACGTATCAATCAAATCAGACAAATTAGTAATATAGAAATGGAAACCGAAGCTCGCAGCCGTAGAGATATTGATTCCGTCTACATTATTGCAAACCGCTCAGAGTTAACATTGCTAAAGCCATTCATTGAAGTGGCTATCAATCCAGATGCTAAGCCACCTAAACTGTTCTCTAACTCTAGCAGTAATAATGGTAAGGCACGTGCTTATCAAGATGTCAGTGGTATTGTATTTAGCGATATTCCAATGCTATTAGATAAAGATAACGTTGAATTAGCTGAATACGATAACCTGTGGCCCAAAAGCAGTAATACAGAAAAACGTCTACATGCGTTAGGTATGGATTCATATAGCTTGCTTGCCCAACTTCCAACAATGAAAGTTGTACAAAGTTATCAATACCAAGGTCAAACAGGCACTCTAAGTATCGATGACCAATGTGTGGTACAAAGAGATCTAAGCTGGGCTGAGCATGAAGCTTTTCAGTCAGAAGATAAAAAATAAGCGAGAAATTGGCTCTCATTATGAAACCTTGGCCTATCAATACTTGATTGGCCAAGGACTCCAACTATTAGATAGAAATATGAACTGCCGCTTTGGCGAAATTGATTTAATAATGAAAGATGGACAAACTTTTGTGTTTGTCGAAGTGAAATATCGAACTTCATCATCATTTGGCCATGCAGCAGAAATGGTAACCTATCAAAAGTCTCAAAAGCTGATAAAAACCGCCATGGTGTGGCTTAAGAAACAATCACTATCAATCGAGCAAACCTCCTTTCGCTTTGATGTCATTGCTATTCATAAAAATGGTCAAGATATCAACTGGATAAAAAATGCAATTACGCAAGGATAAAACATGCTAGAAAGCATTAATGATAGCTTTAAAGAAAGCATTCAGATTCAAATTGCTGCCGCAGAATCTCTTCCCGATGCTATAACTCATGCAGCACAAGCGATGGTGAGTAGCTTATTGAATGGCAATAAAATCCTTTGTTGTGGTAATGGTGGCTCTGCAGCAAACGCACAACAATTTGTATCTTGCTTACTCAATCGATTCGAGACAGAACGACCAAGCCTTCCAGCAATGGCTTTGACAGCAGATACATCTACACTAACGGCTATAGCAAATGACTATCACTATCAAGAGATCTTTTCTAAACAAGTCAGAGCTTTCGGGCAAGCAGGAGATGTATTGATTGCTATTTCTACCAGTGGCAACAGCAGCAACATAATCAAAGCCGTTGAAGCCGCTGTCACTCGTGATATGACCATCATTGCATTTACCGGTAAAGATGGTGGTGAGCTTGCAGGGTTACTTGGTGAATCAGATGTAGAAATACGTATTCCATCACATAGAACTGCAAGAATTCACGAAGTCCATATGCTAACACTTCACTGTTTATGTGACTTAATTGATCAAGTGATCTTTCCCTCTCACGACGGATGAGTAATATGAAAAAAAACGCTATTATTTTATGCTTATCTAGTATATTTCTAATTACTGGTTGTACCTCAATAGGAAATACTTCCACTCCTGCTCAGCAGCAGTGGCAAGAAAAGAACATTCAATCTAATATCAATGCATTAAATCAAGCTCCCCAATATAGAGGGAAAGTTCGAGTAACCTCCGAAATTACGAGCGCTGGACACGTCTTACTTTTAGGTCAATCCGTTGATGAAGATAATAAACAGTATATCGAAGGCTACGTAAAAAACTTACCAAATGTAGATACAGTCTATAACCAAATTCGCATATCAAAACCTCTATCATTCCAACAAATTAGCCATGATATTTGGTTAACAACTAAAGTAAAAAGCGCTCTTTTATCAGATGACCGATTAGATCAATACAACATTAAAGTAACAACTGAGAATAGAGAAGTATTTTTAATTGGTAACATATCAGAAGAAGCTGCTCAAATTGCTGCAGACGTTGCCAGTAGAATAGAAGATGTATCAAAAGTAATCAAAGCATTCAATTACGTAAATACTCCAACTATCCAATCTAAACCAGCTCCGAGTTCAAATAGCAATGAAACAAATAGTGCACTAGAAAAGGATAAGAGCATCTCACCAAAAGTAGAACAGTTAAACAATAATAGTGCTACACCAATAATTGAAGAGATTGACACTCCTATCGATGAAACTGATGTATTCACCACTCAGTAATGATCATGTAAACAAACCTATTCAACTAACTTAATAAAAGCAGGGTATTAATTACTCTGCTTTTTTAGCTTTAAAGGAATGAAAATAACAATATCAGCATTGTGAGTAATAATAACTGTGATAATTTTTATTAAGAGATTGTACTAGAATAAGCACTAGATGATGTTAGTTATAAGGTAGTGGTAGAAGTACTATTATCATCTAATGACTTAGGATACCTAAGGTAACAGCTTACTCGCTGTTCGCTAGAAGAAACTAACAGAGCACCCACTTATCAATACCTATTGTTCTAAATTTCATTTTCTACAAACGAAAAAAAACCTGACTCTTTCGAATCAGGTTTCTTACTCTTTATTCAAGATATGTAAGTGGCGGAGTGGACGGGACTCGAACC